>DATBKE010000023.1:0-30413 GCA_036556085.1 Acidimicrobiia bacterium
TCGACGGTGCCGTCGCCATCGACGATGGCATTGGCCTGATCGTTGAAGACGCTGATGACGTCGCCAAAGCCGGGGGCGAATCCCCAACGGTGGGCGTAGTCAGCACCGGTGACAAATGCCTCCAGCTCCGGGTGATCCCCAAGCCATGTCTCGGCAACCGATTCCCGGGCGGGCATGACGTTGAACGCCGACGTCCAGGCCAGGGCGCCTTCGGAGTTCGTCAGGTATTCGATCAGGGCCCAAGACGCATCCGGGTTGGGCGCCGACTCCGCCACTCCGTAGCAAACGGTGAAGGCGAAGGTCCCTTGCCCGGCCGGTCCGGCGGGGAGCTCGGCGACCGCCCACTCCTTCTCAGGGAAGGTCTGGTCGAGGTATCCCACGATCCAGTTCCCTTCAATGGTCATGGCTGCCTTTCCTTGGCCGAAGGCCTCTCCGGCCCATCCAGCATCGACGTCGGAAGGACGGACGAAGCTCCCGGAGGCATATTGATCGGCCACGAACTGAAGTGCTTCCCTGGCCTCAGGGGTATCGAGGGTGATCTCCGACACGTCGGGGTTGGTGAGGTCGGCCCCGGCCTGGAAAAGGAAGACCGCCCAGCGTGGATACTCGACCCCCATCGCCAGGCCCGCCTGGGTATCTGTGGTGAGGGCGTCCGCCGCCGCTGCCAGCTCTTCCCAGGTGGTGGGCACGGCGACCCCGGCCGCTTCCAGGGCGGCGGGATCGTAGACCAGACCCAGGGTCGAGAAGTCCTTCGGCGGGCAGTACCAGGTTCCGTCGTAGGTGAAGGCTTCCCGCAGAGAGGGGTAGATGTCGTCCGGCTCCGTGAGGGCGCCTTCGGGGATCGGTGCCAGCGCTCCGGCGTCTGCCAGGTCGGGCAGGTTATTGCTGTCGACATAGAAGACATCTGGCGGATCTCCACCAGCCAGAGCCGTGTTGAGCGCAGTGGTCATGTCCTGCTGGGGCTCGAAGACCGCGTTGGCGCCGGTTTCGGAGTTGAACTGATTGAGTAGTTCAGTCAGGGCTTCATCTTCGGCGGTCCCCGAAGAACCTCCCCAGACCTTGAGTTCGACTCCGGCCAGATCCCCGGTTCCGGTCCCGGTCGTGGCGGGTGCTTCTCCCGCCGTTGTCGCCGGGGCCTCGCCCGTGGTGGTGGCAGGTGTTTCTCCCGCGGCTGTGGTTGCGGCTCCACCATCGCCACAGGCCGCCGCCACAAGGGCGAGCACGGCGATGAGGATCCACCATCGTTGTTTTCTCACGATGTAGCTCCCTTTCTGTTGGTTGTTTCCCATTGCTTCCGTTTGCCTTGAAATGTGGTTGTGAAGTTGAAGTAGTCCCAGTGGGACGGAAGACGCGGGCTTACCCGCGGTCCGCTCTTTTTGAGCTCGAGTCCGGCGAATCCGAAAAGGGCCGCTTGCAGGATTCCTCCCTGCGTGGCGGCATGGATGCCGTCGCGACCGTTGCCCATCGAGTCCTCAAGATCGATGGCGATCGCCTGCTGGAAAAACTCGAATGCGAGCTCGTCCAACCCGAGTTGCGACGCCACGCGGGAGTGAGCGGCTGGTGAAAGCGATGATCCATGGTCTGTACGGGGGAGGTAGTAGTTCCAGTTGCGCAAGTGGTCCGCTTGAGATCCACAGTCGTCGGGGAAGAGGGCTACGGCCATGACCACATCCGCTTGCTTGATGATCTGCGCTCTCTGCAGACGCTCCTCCTCGAGGAGGCCGAACATGCCGGTTCGCCGCGGGGTGAAAGCGGCGAGATCGATCGACTCCAGATCGAAGAACCCACGATGCTGCTCCCAGACGCGGTTGCGACCCTTGCGCTTGACCAGCCGGGCCGAGAGGCTCCGCCAGTTCTCGGCGACCTCGTCATCGATGTGAAGACGGGTCGACAGGTTTGCGACCGCCCGCGGATAGGTTCGCCGTCCCCAGTCGATCAGGTCGGCGGCGAACCGAAGGTGCCAGGCGGCGGAAACGTTGGTGAAGAATGAATCTGATACGTGGATGTGGTACTCGTCGGGTCCGATCACATCACTCAGGTGGGCCCGATCGCCGACAAGCTCGAGGCGACTCGCCCAATACGTCGCCCCCTCAGCCACGATCTCGATGCCCTTGTCGACCATGAAGCGGTCATCGCCCGACCATTTCCAATAGGTGTTGACCGCGTAGGCGACATCCGAGGTGATGTGCTCCTCGAGTTCCCCGGTCCAGATTCGAACCGGAGGCCCTACCGGCGGCGTGCCCCATTCCGGGGTCACCTCGGAACCGTCGCCGGCGGACTCCCAGGCATAAAAGGCACCCTGACGGCCGTACTTCTTGGCCTTGCGGCGGGCGCCATCGAGGCCGTGGAAACGGTATCCGAGATGCGAGCGGGCGAGATCGGGCTGGCTCAGGGAGAAATACGGAATCACGAAGATGTCGGTGTCCCAGAAAACATGGTGGCGGTACCCGAAACCCGAGGCCAGCTTGGCCCCGATGCCCGCCTGCGGGTCGTTGCGGGCGGCCGCGGCCATGAGTTGAAAGGCAGCGAAGCGGAGTGCCTGCTCCGATTGGGGGTCGCCACCGACTTCTATATCCGATCCAGCCCAGCGGGATTTCCAGCGCCGGGCGCAGGCGCGGGATTCGTCATCAAAAGACCGGCTGGCATCGGGGAGCGGGGGAAGAGACCCCTCGTCCCGGCGGGCCCGATACTGCGCGTATTTGGTGTAGGTGACGGTTTCTCCTACCCCAAGGCTTCGCTCTCCAACCCAGCGGTGCCGGCGAGGCTCCTTGATGACCCTTGCGATGCCGGGCCCAAACAGCACCGACCTCACCTCGAGCCGCTGTGAGCCGTCGATGCTCTCGGCATCCAGTCTCATGACCGCGGGCCGGGTGTGGACCCACTTCTTCGGGTTCCAAGCCGGCTGCACCGGAGAGGGGATGGAGCAGTCGATTCCGGTCTCGATTCGGAGGGAGATTGGGTCCGTGAGGGCGGTCACCTGTACTTCCATCGCCGCCAGATGGGGGTCAGCCAGAGAGAGCAAGCGACGAAACCGGAGGCGGCAGGCGCCTGTCTCGGGTCCCCGCCAGAGAATCTCTCGCGAGAGGACTCCGGACGAAAAGTCGAGGGTGCGCCGGTACCCGGCCGGCGGACGATCGAGGCTGAAACGGGTTCCATCGATGAACAACTCGAAACCGGTCCAATCGGGCACGGCTCCGAGCAGGGGGAGTTCGCCGGGCGGTGTTACCCACAAACCTTGGATGAACGTTCCCCGCTGCTCTTCGGGATGAGCCTCTTCGAAACTTCCGCGGGTCGAGAGATAGCCGTTACCCGTCGTAAAGAGGGATTCGTGTCCGGAAGCCAAAGAGGGGACGTACCGATTCTCGACCAGGGACCAGGTATTCATCGACCGGTGCTTTCTCGGACCACCAAATCGGGCATGAGCAGCCGGGAATGGGGAACCGGGCCGCCGTCCAGGATCGAGACCAGGCCGTCGATCAAGCAGCGGGCGACCTGATCCATGGGCTGGCGCACACTGGTCAGACCCGGGGTAACCAATGCCGCTGCCTCCGAGTCGTCGAAGCCGGCCACGGCCACGTCCCGGCCGACGCTCATGCCCAGGTCGGCGGCGGCCGCCATCATTCCCAGGGCCAGGCTGTCCTCGACCGCCGCCACCGCAGTGGGAGGGCGATCGCGGCCGAAAAGGCTGTGTCCGAGCCGGCGTCCATTCTCGAAACCGCCCAGGACCCGGATCACCTCCCGATTCGCGCCAGGCCCAAAGCCTCGCACCCGGTCGTCGCCACTTTCAGATCCCTCCGGCCATGCCGCCAGGGTGATCTGAGGATGACCGGCCGCAACCAGATGGTCCACCACCAGTCTCATGCCCGACGCTCCGTCCACGTCCACCCAGGGGGAGGGCTGGGAGTCGAGCGCCCGGCCGAAGGAGACGAAGGGAACTCCTGACTCGTTGAGAAGCTCGATACGAGGGTCTCGGTAGTTGGTTTCCGAGAGCACCAGGCCGTCGACATCACCGCCGCGGATGAGCCGGCGGTAGGCATCAAGCTCGGTCTCGCCGTGGCGGGGAGAGAAGAGGGCAATCTCGAGCCCGTGCCCGGACGCCGCCCCGACCAAGGCATGAAGAAAGACATCGAGGGCCGGGCTCTTCCCGGGGCCAGGAAGCCGGTAACCAATGAGGTACGTGCGCCGGGCCTGGAGGCTGCGGGCGGCGCGGTTGGGCCGGTAGTCGAGCTCGCTGATCACCGAGAGGACCCGCGCCCGGGTGGGATCGGCGACGAGATGGGGAGCGTTGAGGACGTTGGAAACGGTGCCGACCGAGACCCCGGCCCGATCGCTGACCTCTCTAATCGTGCTGCGCCCCATGACCCCTTCCGGCCTTGAAACGTTTCAGGGCGCATCTTGAAACCTTTCAAGCGGCTATGACGCCCTTGGACAAGCCTGTTTTTCGCGTTCTTAGACCCCAGGCAAAGCTGGTGATACGTTGACTTTCATGACTCCCGCCGACCCAACTTCGCAGCGCAGCGACGCCGGGACGGCGAGGCTTGAAGCCCGTCGCCTCGGCCTCGGGGCCGGCATGCTCTCCTTACCACTTCTGGGGCTGGCGCTTCTCATCGCCCGCCCCGATTTGGATCGAGTCTGGGAGCATCACCCGTCTCACTTCTGGCTCGTGCTCGCTGCCGGGGGAATCAACGCCGCCCTCGCTTATGGGACCGCAAGCGCCGCTCACCGTCGAAGCGATGCCCGGATCTTCCTTGTCTCGCTCTCCTTCCTTTCGGCCGCGGGGTTCCTCGGTCTGCACGCGCTGGCGACGCCCGGGGTCCTACTGGAAAGCACAAATGCTGGCTTTGCCCTCGCCACCCCGATCGGGCTGGTGGTGTCGTCGGTTCTGGCCGCGGCCTCGAGCGCTCAACTCGACCGGGTTATGGCGGGCGTCATCATTCGCAATGCCCGAGTGCTTCGGGCGGGGCTGGTGGCTCTGATGCTGGCGTGGGCCGCTGCCTCGCTCGCCCGGTGGGGTCCGCTCGACAACCCGGCCGCCCCCGAGCGGGCCTCGGGCCTCCTGTTGATCCTGGCGGCCGTAGGGGTGGTCCTTTACAGCGTGGCCGTGTGGCGTTATCTGCGAGTCCCTCGCTTTCACGGCTCGCTCCTACCCCTCGCAATGGCCGCGGCCTTCACCCTGTTGGCGGAAGCCATGGTGGCAGTGGCTTGGGGACGCAACTGGCATGTCTCATGGTGGGAATGGCATTTACTGATGTTGATCGCCTTCGTCATCGTGGCAGTTGCGGCACAACGCTCGTGGCGGGACGAACGTTGGAGTGGTCTCTACCTTCCCGAGACGGCCGCCGCCGAGCGCGAGGTGAGCGTCGTCTTTGCCGACCTGCACGGATTCACCGGCTTCTCTGAGCATCAGCACCCCCACCTCGTGGCCGGCATGCTCAACACCTTTTACAACGAAGTCATCCCGCCGGTGGTGGATGGTTACGGCGGCGAAATCGATCGGTTGATCGGTGACGCGATCATGGCCACGTTCAATGCCTCGGGTGATCAACCTGACCATGCTCGGCGAGCTTGTGGAGCAGCCATTGCCATCCAGGAAGCCGCGGACGAGGTGGCAAGAGCGAATCCGACCTGGCCCCGATTTCGAATTGGCGTGAACACGGGATTGGTGGTGGCTGGTTTGCTGGGGACTGCCGGCGGCCGCACTTTCACCGTTATCGGTGATGCGGTCAATGTCGCCGCCCGTCTCCAGGCCAAAGCCGGTCCGGGGGAAGTGGTGATCGCTGGCGAGACTCTGCGGCGGGTCGAAGGAGCGAAGGTGGAATCCCTGGGTCGTCTTACGGTGAAGGGCCGCTCCGAAGCGGTCGAGGCCTATCGCTTGATCTCCCTCGCGCCCAATTGACAAACAAGCACCATCGCTAACCTCGTTGAGATGGCGCTTGCAGTAGCTCCCGACCGCGCCGCGCTCCTTCCGGACCGGATCACCAACGCCAGCCTGGCCGGGTTTCTCCGCGCGGTCCCCAGCACGGACGAGGTAGGAGTGGAAGAGCGGATCGCCTCGCTCTCGACCCGGTCGATCAAGAAGGACTCGAAGAGCGAAGCGCTCCATCTGGCGGTGCGAATGATGGATCTCACCACCCTCGAGGGAAAGGACACTCCGGGGAAGGTGGCGCAGATGTCAGCTAAGGCGGTTCGGCCCGATCCCACCGATCCCTCGGTCCCCTCAGTGGCAGCGGTATGCGTCTACCCGGCGATGGTCCCCTACGCCTTGGAGGCAGTGGCGGGAAGCTCGGTCAAGGTGGCCTCAGTGGCGACCTATTTTCCGTCGGGACAGCTCGACACCAAGCTCAAGGTGACAGAGACCGCCCAAGTAGTGGAGATGGGAGCCCACGAGGTCGACATGGTCATCGATCGGGGAGCCTTCCTTTCCGGTGAGTATTTCCGGGTATTCGATGAGATCCGCCGGGTGAGGGAAGCCTGTGGGGAGAAGGCTCACCTGAAAGTGATTCTCGAGACGGGAGAGCTTGGTTCGTACGACCAGGTCCGGGGGGCGTCGATGCTGGCCATGGCGGCCGGCGCCGACTTCATCAAAACCTCGACCGGAAAGGTTCAGCCGGCGGCCACGCTGCCCGTGACGCTGGTGATGCTCGAAGCCATAAGGGACTTCTACGTCGCCACCGGGGTGCAGGTGGGAATGAAGCCAGCCGGTGGCATAAGAACCTCCAAAGACGCAATCCGCTACCTAGTGGTGCTCAACGAGACCCTGGGCTCGGCCTGGATGACTCCCGACTGGTTCCGCTTTGGGGCGTCGACTCTGCTCAACGACGTGTTGATGCAGATCCGGTGGCTCAAGACCGGTCGCTATCAATCCGCTGACTACTTCACGAAGGACTGAATTTGTCGCGCAACTTGCCGGCCACTCCCGCGCTCGAGTGGTCATATGCCCCCAGCCGGGAGTCGAGCGAGATCGTCGAACTCGAGCCTCGCTACGGCCTCTTCATCAACGGCAAGTTCCGGGCTCCGGCCTCGAAAAAGTATTTCCCGACCATCAACCCCGCCAACGAGGACTTGCTCACCGAGGTGGCGGAGGCCAACGCCACAGATGTAGGTCGCGCGGTCAAGGCCGCCCGCGATGCATTCGAAGACGGGTGGGGAGAGATGCCGGGCAAGGAGCGGGCCAAATATCTCTTCCGCGTTGGCCGCATGGTGCAGGAGCGTTCCCGCGAATTGGCGGTGCTGGAGACGCTCGACGGCGGCAAGCCCATCAAAGAGTCCCGTGATGTCGACCTGCCTCTGGTGGCCGCCCATTTCTTCTATTACGCCGGGTGGGCGGACAAGCTCGAATATGCCTTTCCCGGGCTCGATCCAGAGCCCTTGGGTGTCGCCGGTCAGGTGATCCCGTGGAACTTTCCCCTGATGATGCTGGCCTGGAAGATCGCCCCCGCGCTGGCGGCAGGCAACACCGTGGTGTTGAAGCCGGCCGAGACCACTCCGCTTTCGGCCCTGACCTTCGCCAGCCTGGCCTCCGAAGCCGGACTGCCCCCGGGAGTGATCAACATCGTCACCGGGGCAGGTGCCACGGGCGCAGCCCTGGTCGAACACAACGACGTCGACAAGATCGCCTTCACCGGGTCGACGTCGGTTGGAAAGCACATCGCCTCCACGCTGGTGGGGAGCGGAAAGCGCCTCACCCTCGAGCTGGGGGGAAAGGCGGCTCATGTCATCTTTGACGACGCCGCGATGGACCAGGCGATCGAGGGTGTCATCAACGGCATCTTCTTCAACCAGGGACACGTGTGTTGTGCCGGCAGTCGCTTGTTCGTGCAGGAATCGATCCACGATCGATTCGTTGAGAAGCTCAAGCGGCGCCTGTCGACTCTCCGGGTGGGTGATCCGCTCGACAAGAACACGGACGTCGGAGCGATCAACTCGGCCGAACAGCTGGCGCGAATCTCAGAGCTGGTCGAGGCGGGCCAACAGGAAGGGGCTGAGATGTACCAGCCCGACTGCGTTCTGCCGCGCAACGGATTTTGGTTCCGTCCCACCCTTTTCACCGGTGTCTCCCAGAGCCATCGCATCGCCCAGGAAGAGATCTTTGGCCCGGTGCTCTCGATTATGAGCTTTCGGACTCCTGATGAAGCGGTGGAGAAGGCCAACAACACTCCCTACGGGCTCTCGGCCGGTGTGTGGACCACCAAGGGCTCTCGCATCCTGTGGATGGCGGATCGCCTCAAGGCGGGCGTGGTGTGGGCCAACACCTACAACAAGTTCGACCCCGCTTCGCCTTTCGGGGGGTATAAGGAGTCGGGCTTTGGGCGCGAGGGCGGCCGTCATGGCCTTCTGCCCTATCTCAAGGGCGTCGGTTGATGGCCTATCAATCGAGAGCTGGCCGGCTCGACGTCCGCAAGACCTACAAGCTCTATATCAACGGGGAGTTCCCGCGGTCGGAATCGGGTCGCAGCTACGCCGCCCGCGACAGCGAAGGTGAGGTCCTTGCCCGCGTGGCGCGGGCCTCTCGCAAAGACCTGCGAGAGGCGGTGCGGGCGGCGCGCACGGCGGGGGAGAAATGGGCCGCCAAGTCCGGCTACAACCGCGGCCAGATTCTCTACCGGATCGCCGAGATGATGGAGGATCGGGGCGCCGTCTTCGCCGAGCAGCTCGGAGATGGAGGGCTCACCCCGGCCCGGGCCCGCGCCGAGGTAGCGGCGGCCGTGGACCGGATGGTCTGGTACGCGGGATGGGCCGACAAGTTCGCTCAGATCTACGGCAACCTCAACCCGGTGGCCGGCCCCTTCTTCAACATCTCGGCCCCCGAGCCCACAGGAGTGGTGGGGGTCATCGCTCCCGAGAGCCCGGCCTTGCTCGGCCTGGTCTCTCGGCTGGCGCCGGTGATGGTGGCCGGGAATACGGCGGTCGTGATCTCATCGGAGACCCAGCCCCTCCCGGCGATCACCTTCTCGGAAGTGCTAGAGAGCTCGGATGTACCGGCCGGTGTGATCAACATCCTCACCGGGTTCCCCTCCGAGCTGGCCCCCTGGCTGGCCGACCACATGGACGTCAACGCGGTTGACATGGCCGGTGCCGCGCCCGAGGTGGGATTGCGGGTGAGGCAGGGAGCGGTCCACAACGTCAAGCGGCTGGTAGGCACCGACGGCTACACCGATCTCCAATCCCCCTACTTGATCGCGGCCTTCACCGAGACCAAGACCGTTTGGCATCCCAAAGGCCTTTGAGGGAACCCGATTATCGGCTCCCTTCGGCCGGGCAGGCCAGGGGGCGATGCTGCCCATACCAGCGAGAAGGGTTGGAAGGACCAAATGGTGCGGATAGCCCAGGTCTGAGCTTCCGGTCCAACCCATAGACTCTGACGCGACCCGCCTGTGCCGACGGCTTGCTCTTCGCTGCTCGCCAACACAACACGTCGAGTGAGGTCGCGAGATTGATAGCCGGTCAGGCTGAGCGCAGGACGTCGATGAGGGGACGGGCCATCCCCATGATGTCGTCTACCTCGCGGTTGGCCAGGACGACGACGACGGCGCCGTGTTCCGGTAGGCACCCCGCCCAGGAGGCGAATCCGTAGTCCGCGCCAGCGTGTCCCACGGACGGTCCGTAGCCGCCGGCGACATTGAACACTCCCAGCCCGTAACCCAGCCCGTAGTCGTCGGAGCCGGCCGGGGTCGCCATCTCGGCCAAGGAGCTTGGGGAGACGATCTCACCGGTGCAGAATGCCCGCCACCACCTCGCCAACGAGGGCGAGTCCGATGCGATCGCAGCCGCTGGACCGCCGCCGGTGGCACCCGCGATCGACGAGAGGTAGCCACCGCCAGATTCGAGGGCCGCGGTGGACTCGCCTGCGGGCATCGCCATCGGCTCGCTTGGTCGTTCATCAGGTTGATAGACGAGTCGGTCCACCCCTTGCATGGCGAGGACGCCGTCGCGCAGCACCTGGGCCAGCGGACGTCCTCGACTCTGCTCGATGATTTGACCGAGGAGGAAGTAGTTGGCGTTGGAGTACTCGTACTTCGAGCCCGCCGGCCAATCCGGGTCGCCCGTGAGCTCGAGCACTTCCGCAAGCGTCCAGACATGCTGCCGATCGGTCGCAAGGGTGTCCCAAATGAACTCGTCGGGGTTGCGGAACCCACTTCGATGGCTGAGCAGATGCCGGATCGTCGCCTCATTCGTGTCGAATTCGAGGTCCGCCGGCAAGTGTTCGTCCGCCTGGTCGTCGAGCGACAAGTCCCCGGCTTCGACCAGTTGCATCACTTGTGCTGCGACGACCGACTTGGTGACACTGCCGATCGCGAACTGATCGTCGATTCCAAGGTCACGGACACCGTCCGCCTTGCCCGCCGTACCGCTCCAGGTGCCGACGGCGGTCATCACGGTGGCTGACATCCCGCCCCCTGCCACTATTCCATCCACCAGCGGCAGGTCGAGCATCTCGCTCAAGGCCGCCTGGAACTCGCCCGCAAGCTCCTCGGTCACTGGATCATCGCTGATAGCGGCAAAGGTGCCAACGGGGAACGCAACTGCCCGCTCGGTGGGTGCTGTTGTCGAAGCAGCCGGAACCACCCTTGTGGATGGACGAGGAGCCACCGTCGATGAGACCGTGGCCGTGGTCTCCATGCCGTTCGGCGCCGAGGTGCATGCCGCCAGGGCGAGCACCACGGCGAACACCAAGACTCGTCCGGGGTGAGTCATCACCTCGTCCCTCTGATCATGAGATCTCGGCGGTGATGGGCGTGGCCGTCATTAGGGCGGAAACCATTGATCCGTTTTCTGCCCTCTATCACGAGATACGAACTAAGTGTCGACATGTGAAGAACCTCCGTCTGCTTCGTTTAGCCGTTGGTTCGGGACCAAGGGGCCCATTGGTCGAGATGTTCCATTATCAAGCGGGCGCATTCGTGTCCGATGAGAGCGAATCGGACGCCATGGAGCCCGCCGGACCTCCATTCCGTCGTCTTCAGGGGGCATCGATCTCGAGGGACTCCACGATGGGTCTTGCCACCTCGATAACCCGCTCGAAGTCGGCCTCCGAGGAGATGACCGCGATCGCCAGAACCTGGGCCGACTCGCCGGGATAGTCGATCAAGTACAGCCGCGTCGCCCACCGAGTGAGCTGATCTGGTCCGAACCAACCAGAACACGAGAACGAGAACGGGCTGTCACTACCTTCCAGGTCCATCTGCAGCCCGTCGAAACCGGCGATGCGCACCGGGAGAGTCCCAGTGGTCCCGAAGTCGGGGTTGGCCATGATGCTGTCAGCCAGCGTCTCGGCATCGGCGGGAGCCGAGGTCTCACAGTCCGCGGTCCCTGCCGGTAGGGGATCGGTCCCGATCACGACGAACTCCTCTCTACCCGCCTGAAACCTCATGTGAGAGCCGGAAGCGTCGGAAGGGTTACCCAATGCCCTTCTCCACGGGGGCGCGGTGGCGAAGGTCACCTCCCCACCGAGGATGAGGTTCACGGACTGCCCGTCTTCGGTGCTTTGGAGTACGTCGTCGAAGTATCCGTACACGAGGCCGAAGTGTCCATCAGAGCTGACCACATGGAACAACTGCTCGACCACGGTCCCACCCGCGGCGAACAGCCGTACCCTGACCAGAATCCTTCCGGTCGGCCAACGCGGGCCTTGTGCACGCTCGAACTCGAAGCGCTCAAAGGATGCGCCGCTGGTCGTGGCGTACAGGAGCGGAACATCCTCGAAGATCCACTCCTCTGGCTCGTAGAGGAGATATTGCTCGGCCCCCGCGCCGTCCACCCGGGCTTGCAGAAACCCCTCCAGCAGAGCGGCTAGTTCAGTGTCGGATGGCGGGACCACCTGCACGACCTGCCTCCCGGCCAAGAGGTCTGGGGTGAGGAGTTCCGAGAGAGACTCAGGTGAATTGGGCTGGAGGGTCTCCCATCGAGTCACCACCCAAAGGCCCGAAGGACCCTGAAGGCCGGGCTGGGACACACTGATACCCACCGTCTCGTAGCTGAGGTCGTCGATCGTCGGCGCACACCCGCGGACCTCGGGCGGTGCATCCGTGTATAGGGAAGCCAGGGGGTTGGTCTGGCCGGGCGCGCAACGGATGAAGATGACTTCCTCCGAGCCTCCCGCGTCAGCGCCCAACCATCCATCGAAAGCACCGGCCTCCCAGGCTTCCCAACCCAGTTCATCTTCGATGAACTGGGCGAATATCTCCGCCCCCCATGGGTCGCCACCGGCGGCCAGGTTCGCATCGACCTGCCAGGTGTAATCGGGATCGCCGGCGTCGGCGCGGCCCTGGGCCTCTTCCACCTCCTCCAGATTCGACTGGGGCCACATCCCCGATCCCACCGGGGGTTCGCGACTTGGTGCAGGGACCGTGGTCGGGGTGGGCACCGTCGTTTGATCGACCACCTGACCGTCAGATCCACCTAAAGCAAAAACTAACCCGGCCGCCGTCAGAACGGCGGCAAACGCAATCAGAGCCCAGACAAGACTCCGCCCCGAAGGATTCGGCACTTGCCGGCGGGCGATCGCCTCCTCGGTGGTGACGGGAGGTGCCATCTCGTCGATGTAGTCGAGGAGTCTCGTATCAAGTCTCATCGTTAACCCCCAGGGCGATACGAAGCCGTGAGAGGCCTCGCTGCAAATGGTTCTGAACAGAAGTCGGCTTGAGGCCGAGCATCGTGGCGGTCTCGGCTTGGCTCAGACCCATTGCGTGGACCAAGACCACCGCCTGTCGCTGCCTCAGGCTCAGGGCCCGCAACGCCGGGCCGAGGCCCGGTTCTACCCATGGCTCGTTCGCAGGGGACGGATCCGGGAAGAGCACACGGCGTAGTGGTCGACGTCTCGCCCAGCTCTGACCGACGCGATACAAGTAGCCAGCCGGATTCTCCGACAGACGCAGCCTCTCCCAATGCTCCCACCCGTAGGCCAGGGCCTCGGCGGTGGCCTCCCGCCCGATGTCCGCGCCAAAGCCGGCGACAAGGGCTCGGCGCAGTTTGGGCTCGACGTCTCGGACGAACGCAACAAAACCCGGACCGACAACCACTTCGGGAATGGCGGGCTTCACCATTTCAATGTCATAAGGCGCCAACCGAGAGGTTTACACCACAAGCTCTCGGAAATTCGCACAACGCACGGGGCATCATTGCCAGTGGGGTTGCGGCCGGCGGAGAGAAGGTTTGGGTCGGCGGGCATGGAAGACGACCGCATGACTCCTGGGTCCCAGGTGGGTCGAATGTCACGGCGTGAAGAGGTAGAAGGTGATGCCGATTATCAGCAAACCGCCTCGATGGTTGGAAAATGCGGAGACGTCTTTGGCGAATTCTTGCTCCTGGGTCCACGGCACGCTGACATGGCGGAGAACATCGTCCATCTCGTGCTCGCTCGCACTCCAGGCTCGCCACCGGGAACGAAGGGGATCTCGAGCCTGTCGCGCCCGCTACGCGATTTACGTCCCAGGGTTCGCAGGGTGGTACCGCCTCCCTGCCAGCCCGCAGAACAAGCGAGGGTTAGGGTCGTCGGACCGTGGAGATCCTCACGATTCCAATCGACTTCCGGCTCGACCTTCGCCGGACCCTCTCCTATCTACCGGGATACTTTCGTCCCGACGGATGGTGGCGGCCTACGCGGACTGAAGATGGCCCGGCCACGATCCACGTTCGTCGGAGCGGAGCGGGGGTCGAAGGGAGAGCATTCGGTCCGGGCGCGAGTAAGGCGCTGGAGTCACTGTGGGGGCTGATCGGCGGCGATGACCGGCCCGAAGATCTGCAGACCGATCATCCCCTGATCTCAGAGCTCGGTCGCCGTCATCCCGGGCTCCGGATGGGAAAGACCGCCTCGATCTTCGAAGCGCTCACGATCGCCATCATCACCCAGAAGGTGACGGGGAAGGAAGCGGGCCACGGTCTCAAAATGCTCCGTCGCCGCTTCGCCGATCTGGCCCCCGGTCCCGCTCCCGCCGGGGGTGCACCTTTGCGGCTTGCCCCCGACGCGGTGCGGCTGGCCGGCGCCACCTATTTCGTCCTCCACCCGCTGGGGATTGAGAAACGGAGAGCCGACACGTTGCTCCGGGCCGCTCGTCAAGCTGATCGCATCGAGGCCCTACGAGGCGTTGGTCCCGCCGAGGCGAGAACCTGGCTGGAGCGGATTCCAGGGATCGGTCCGTGGACCTCGGCGGAGACGGTGGCGGTCAGTCATGGTGATCCCGATGCACTTTCGGTTGGCGACTACCACCTAAAGAACCTGGTGGCCTGGCACTTCACCGGTCGACCGCGGGGCACCGACGAAGAAATGGTCGATCTCCTCGAGCAATTCCGACCGCAGCGGTGTCGTGTTGCCCGCCTCATTTCATTGCTCGGTCACGCTCCCGCTTTTGGCCCCCGACAGCCGCTGCGCTCCTTCGCTGCCTACTGACTCACGAATCGGAGCAGCGCGTCTCCAACAACACTCGGGTCCCGCAAGTCTTGATGATGTGCACCCGTCACCTCGGCCATCTCGACCTCGTACCCGCCATCCGCCAGAGCGTTGGCGAAGAGCCGGGTCGAGCTGATCGGCACCAACTCGTCGGCTTCACCATGCATGAGCAGGATTTCGAGTCCCGAGTTGTCGCCCAGATAGGAGTAGGCCGAACCGGCCTCCCAGGGGGCGGGATCATTCTCGAAGCGGGTGCCGAAAAAGGCCGGCAGCACCTGTCGATACAAAGTTGGATCGTAAGGCCCGGCGAGGCCAATGAATCGATCCACCGTTGCCGTCTCCTCGACGGGGCACTCGTTTCCGAATTCGTCGCCGGCCAGCGCCACCACCGAAGCGAGATGGGCCCCAGCCGAATGCCCGGCGAGGACGAGCGGCCCATCGACGGTGGTGTAGTTGTCGGCATGAGCCCGGGCGTAACGGACAGCGCAGGCCACGTCGTCAAAGCTCTCGGGATACCCACCGGTTTGGGTTCGGTAGGTCGAGTTGAAAACCACAATTCCCTTTGACGCCAGGAACTCGGCCAGGGGAGCGGTCGAGATCGGGGCACCACCAAACCATCCGCCGCCGTGGAAGAGCACCACTACCGGATAGGGCCCGACCGAATCCGGTCCAAACACGGTCACCGGCAAATCAGCGACGGAGTCGATGCCGCGCACGAACGCTGATTTGGCCACGGTGCTTGTCGCACCGGAAGTGGTGACCGTGATCGTGGTCGTCGTGGGATCGGCTTCGCCGCTGCAGGCCCAGAGCAAAAGCAGGCCAAGCCACCAGGCCCGGCTCATGCGATGAGGGCTGCGGCCGCCCGGTCGAGAAGGAATGTCACTGGGGCCCCTCCCTGCCAGACCCGGGTCGTGGGGAGATCTTCCCCATTGGCCACCCGGGAGAGGGCTTCGGCCTTGGAAGCGCCTCCGATCATGAAGACAATCTGCTGGGCGTGGTCGAGGAGAGCAAAGGTGGAGGTGAGCCTCCAGACATCAAGGGAGGGAACGAAGTTGGCGACGAACCACCGATCGATCACGGAGAGCGCTTCCGTTCCGGGGAAGAGCGAAGCGCAGTGACCGTCATCACCCATTCCGAGGAGGATCAAGTCGGGGGGATGCTCGTCACTGTGCAGTGATCGCAATTCCCCCTCGTATTGGGTGGCGGACTCATCGGGGCGGAGCCAGGGAGCCCATCGCGGCCGCAGGTAGCGGCCAGAGACATGGCCGACCAGGTTTTCTTCGGCCATCTTCCCGTTGGAATCATCGTCATGCCAGGGCACCCATCGTTCATCTGACAGCCAGAAGTCGACCCGGCTCCAATCAACATCGCATTGCCTTAGTTCCACGTAGATCGCGGCCGGCGTCGAGCCTCCGGCCAAGCCCACCGAAACCCGGGGACCAGGTGCGCCGCTGATCAGGGCTGCCAGGTGATCGGCGGCACCATGGACCAGCTCTCGAGCATCGTCGAAGACGACGCTGTTCACGAGATCTGGGGGAGGGCGTCTTGGAGGTGAGCCTCGATCTCTTCGAGCCCGCGGGCGTAAGCGTTGAGTTCGGCTCGGAGGGCGGCCACCTCGTCTGTGGTCTGGTCTGGCCCGGTTGAAGTGAGGGCGATCGAATGGGCCTTGACCGCCAGAGTGTCGATTCCGGTGGTGGTGGCGACGACGCGCGAAACCGCCTCCTCGCGCCGATGACGAATATTGGTCACCTCGCGCACCTGGGCTTCCATCTCCTCGCGCAGGGGGCCGGGCGAGAGCTCGCGGAGCCGGCCGATCAGGCGACGCTCGTCGACGGTCGACAGGAATTTGTCCGCTCGCTGCACCCAGAGCACGGAGTCGTAGAGCTTGCGGAGAGTCTCGGTCACCCGCGCCATCATTCCCTCGTTCTCACCTCCGGTCCACGACTCCATTGCATGTTCGAGGCGATCCCGGGCTTCGAGCCCGCTCACCATCAGAGGAAGGTGCTCGGCATCGAGGCGGCTCAGATCCCGATCGAATTCGGGAGCGACCATCGAGGCCGCGAGCTTGGGATCGCGAAGGTGCATCAGAGCCGAGGCGACGAACCCGACCACCGCCGCTCCGGCCACGAACGGAGCCGAGAGACCGAGCGCCAGTCCCCCGCCGATCAATCCGGCGGTGGCTACGACCCCGGCTGGGCTGAACATCGCTCGTAGCAAGCGCCTGCTCTTTCGGGTCATGGGGTTGTACCGGAAGACGCTTCCCATGCGACTGCTGCCGGGGCGATTGGTCATGGGCTAAAAGTTCGAGATCACTTGCTGGAAGACCGCTTCGATGGTCAGCGGGTTAGTCGCCTGATAAAGGCGGGCGGCCGACGCATTAGCAATGGCAGTCAACTCTTCAATCGAAGCGTCTTCTCCGTACGCAACTGGAAACACGCGTACGACATCACGCTCGTTCGATCCGAGGAAACCGAGCAGAGGGTCGAGCTCGCAGCCGGGGGGGTTGTCATCGCACATGCCATCGGTGAGCAACAGCACCGCGTTGATCTTGGTTGGATCGAAGCCGTCGCGGACCGCCTGGACCGCCGCCCGGGTGGAGTCGTAAAGGCCGGTGCCGCCATCGGCTACCAGCCCGTTGATGGACTCCTCTAGCTGCGGGCGGACGTCCTCGAGGGGAGCCGGGGGGATCACCTCGATGTAGTCGTTGTCACCGTCGAGGTTGGTGGAGAAGATCCAGAGGCCGATCTCGTCGTCGGGCTTGAAATTGTCAAGACCTGAGAGCACCGCCTGTTTGGCCAACGCGAGCTTGGTGTCGCCACCTCCGGCGAGGTCTGCCATCGAACCGGAGACATCAAAGAGCATGATCACCCGGGCGGTCTTGCGATTCTCCTCCCAGCTGTCGAGCAAGGCGGTGAGCACCTCGGGATCGGGAACGGCCAGCTCCGTGTCTGGCTTATTGGGATTGAGGCCGTTGGCCGAGTTGATCGGGTCGCCTATCGCCACCGATGGATTCCCGGGACGAAAACCGAACTCGAGAACCCGTTGCTGGTTGGTGGCGTCGTCGATCACAAAAGAGCGGAAGGCGGTGGCCGCCTGGCGGGCGACCTCCGTGACCCAGGGTGCATCCAGGATGTAGGCCGGATTATCCGAAAAGAGCGTCCCTTCTTCTGGATAGATGGCAACCAGGGGCACTCGGGGCGGTGGACCCGGGGTGCCGGTATCGGCGGGATCGCCCCGGTTGTAAGCGATGATCGACACTTCCTCCACCGCCACCGCCGAGGCATAGGTAAGGCCGCGTCCCTCTTGATCGGCGCGATACATGTTGTCGAGAAAGGTGAGGGTGGTGTCTCCGTAATGGACGGTGGCTGCCTCCACCCCGCGGACGAACTCGAGGACTTCAGGATCGTCGAGATCCGCACCCGTGAGCCCCGACGTCTTGCCGGTGGCGGCGTAATAGGTGGCGGCGGTGGCGGCCAGGCCCGAGGTCGAGAAGTTGGGATTGGTCTTGCCGAGCCGGAAATCGCCCCACTCGGGGTGGCCGAGCGCCCCCCAGCCCTCGGGGTCGGAGGCGAGTTGGAGGACGTCGGCCCAGCCGACATCCGTTTCCGGCCAGCCCAGAGCTTCTGCCATCGGACGCGGCATCCCCAGCACCAGGGGAGTGATCATCACCCGTTGAAAGTCGTTGGCGATCGGCGCCTGGCCGCGGCCGGCGAGACGTTCGTTGACGATCGCTCCCCAAGTACTGGCGGCCGGGGACCAGATCACGGGCAGAGGCCCGGCAGACCCGTCCTCAGGCCAGCCCTCGGCCAGCATGCGGGCGGCGGCGCCCGATGAGGCTCGATAGACCGTGATCACCGCGCACTCGCCGTTGAACTCGGTCTCAGTGGCGTTGAATGTCTCGGCGAGTGAGGTGAACAGGGTGAACTTCTCGGGGGAGGTGGCGATCGGCACCTCCTCGCAACCACCTGGCACAACCACGCCGGAGCCGTCGGTCGTAAGCGGGCCGCCGGAGGTACACGCGGCAAGCAAGGCCAGCAGGACCAGGGGCCACGAGCGGCGCCCCCGTCGGGTGATCATCATGTTCCTATCAGTGTGTCCCAACTCGCCACCAATGCGGGTCGCTCTGCTTGGCTCGCCCCCGCCGCTTCCGTACCGGGCTCACCCAGGTCCTCGAGGAGGTCGGTGGGCTCGCCGGTCAGGGGACGAAGACCCAGGCTACCGAGCAGAGCCTGAATTTCAGGCCCGCTCAACGTTTCGACGAATGAGTTAGCGGCCCGCCCTTCACCGAGGGCAGCCACCGGGAGATAGGGAGTGGGCTCGGGATAGAAAACGTCCAAGCGGCCCGCCCGCGCCCGAGCGTTGGCGAGCTGGGCGGCGATGGCAACCTCGGAGGACACCACCGCGTCTGCCCGCGACGAGAAGAGGACCAGGTCTCGCAGCAGGCTTCCCCCATCCTGGCTGGTAAGGGGCACGAACTGCCGAAAGCCGGGACCAGGTTGCTGGTCGGCGATGAGTTTCCAGGCTTCGAGGTCGGCGATGCCAGTTTCGGGATCGGCTAGCCCGAGTCGCAACGTCCCCCAATCGGGCGAGCCTCCCAGTTCCTCCCAGCGGGTGCCAGCCTCACCCACCAGGCAGGCAGGATCCACTGCCCCGCAAGCTTGCTGCAGGCGGGGCGCCTTCTCGGCCCAGATCGCGATCGCGATCGGGCTGCGGGCGAAGGAGGTCGCTTCGGCCGGGAGATCGCCCGCGAAACCGATTACGACCGTGTCGGAGGCGATTTCGGAGCCCAATGTGTATCCGGTGCTGGCGAAACCAAATCGACTGGCCAGTTCGCCACAGACGAGTGAAAAGGTTTGGGTACAAGCGAGGGTTACGTCTGCGTCGATGACGGGGACGCTGGTACCGGGGCTGGGGGTCGGTGCATCGCGCCCGATGACCCAGCCAATTGCCAGGATCACACCGCCGAGGGCGAGGGCGACCAACCCCGCACGCCAACCGCTCACGCCCAAAGATGGTAGGTACTCGCAAGCTACGATCGCCCCGTCGGTATTCGAGGACTCGTTGCCAGCTGTTGAGAAGATCGTCGCGGTATGTGGCGCCACAGGACGTCAGGGCGGCGCCGTGGTGCGCGCTCTCTTGCCCTCGGGGTGGAAGGTTCGTGCTCTCACGCGCCGAGCAGATCAAAAGCCCGCAAAGGCCCTCGGCAGGTTGGGAGTCGAAGTGGTCCAAAGCGACATGGAAGACCTTTCATCGCTGCGAAGGGCATTCGACGGTGCTGACGCGATATTCAGCGTCCAGAACGGCCTGATCAGTGGATTCGAGCGCGAAGTGGTGCAAGGACGGAATGTGGCCGACGTTGCCAAGGAGGTCGGCGTGCAACATCTGGTCTATGCCTCCGCCGGCACCGGCGAACCAAGCACCGGGATTCCGTCGTGGGAAGCCAAGCTCGAGGTCGAGGATCACATGAAGAGGATCGACCTGCCCTTCACCAGCCTCCGGCCCCGCGCCTTCATGGAGCTGATGACCGACAAAGGCTTCTACCCGGCGGTGGGGACCTGGAGGATATGGCCGCCGCTCACCGGTGAAGATAGACCCATCCCCTGGTTGGCGGTCGCTGACGTCGGCGTCATCACTGCCGCGGTCTTGGCTCAGCCTGAGGCGTATATCGGCCAGGACTTGTCTCTGGCCGGCGACGTCCGATCGCTTCGTGAGTGCCGCTCTCTCTATCGCGAGATCTTGGGCAAGAATCCTCGAACCTTTCCAATGCCGATGTGGATGTTCGACCGCTTCACAAAGCGAGACGTCATTCCGATGTGGCGCTGGCTCCGGACCGGAACAGTCTCGACCGATACCGGGGCCACCAGAACAATCCATCCCCAGGCGCTTTCGGTGAAGGACTGGCTGGTAAGAGTCCGCGACCAAGCTCAGGCTCGAGCTCGGGTCGCCTAGCTCGACGGGTTGCTCAAGCGGTCAGTGTCACCGCCGCTAGTGCAACCGCTGAAACGAGGGCCCAGGCCAAGAGGCCGAGGCGCAACGGCCGGCCGCCGAGAGAGCGCAATCGAAAAATATCGACGCCGCCACCGACCCCCACCAGGGCGATGGTGAACGCTGCTACCTCAACGGTCCGAATCTGTGCGGTCGTCGCAGTAGAGAGGAGTCCAGCCGATTGCATTGCTACCAGCGCCAGAAACCCGAGGACAAAAAGCGGTAGTGGGGGCTGGCGCCGGGTCGCGGAATCGCCTCGCCTTCTCGAAATGGACACTGCCACAACGAGCGGGGCCAGGAGCGCGACTCGGGTCAATTTGACGACGATGGCAGCCTCGAGCGCGGGTGGCGGCGCGGTCGAGGCTGCGGCCACCGTCTGGGCCACGTCGTGGACGGCTCCCCCAACCCAGCTCCCGAAGGCGGCTGGTTCCATACCCAGCCACTGGGCGATCAAAGGCAGAACCAGGATCGAGAGACTGCCGGCCATGGTGACCAGACCGATGGCGTAGGTGACCTCTTCCTCCTCGGCGGCGACAACTCCGTTCATGGCTGCGACGGCCGACACCCCACAGATGGCATAGCCGGTGCCGATCAGGAGCGAAAGGTCTCGGCTCACGTCCAGGAGCCGACCAAGCAGCTGGGCGCCAAAGAAGGTCGCCACCACCGTCACGACCACTATCGCCAGCCCTGGACCTCCGATAGCCGCCAGGTCACCGAAGGAGAGGCGGGCGCCGAGCAGAACCACTGCGGCCCGGAGCAGATGCCGGGCGACGAACTGGAAGCCGGGGCCGAGCCCCAGCTTCGGGCCGGCCAGGTTGCCGGCGGCGAACCCGAGGATCAGGGCGATGATCAGGGCCGAGAAAGGCTCCAAGACCCGACCGAGAGAAATCGCGGCTGCCCCCAGCGCCACCGCCATCGAGATGCCGGGCAGGCGGGTGCGCACTAAAGGAGGCTATCTCCTAGCGTGCGCCGGTGGCTCGAACCCTGCGAATCAAGGCCGACGGCGACACCGTCACCGGAAAGGTCGAAGGGGAGGGAGACCGGGGCATTCTCCTCGCCCACGGGGCGGGCACCAACCAGGATCATCCGGTGATGGTCGCCACCCGCTCGGCGTTGGCAGCGGGCGGAGTGCGCGTGATGACTTTCAACTATCCCTACTCCGAGGCCGGCCGAAATCGACCGGACCCCACCGAACGGCTTCTCGCCACTCACCGGGGGGCCCTTTCCAAACTGGCCGAGAGGTGCCCGGGGGGCACGTACCTGGCTGGGCGATCGATGGGGGGAAGGATGGGGACCTACTTGGCGGCGGAGGGAGCCGACGTGCGAGGGGTGATTTGTTATGGCTATCCCCTTCATCCACCCGGAAAGCCCGACCGTCTTCGCATCGATCACCTGGGCTCGATTCGGGTGCCGATGCTCTTTTTCCAGGGTGATCGGGACGCCCTGAGCCGCTCGGAGCTTTTTGATCGCCATGTGCGTCCGCTGCCCAAGGTGAAGGTGATTGATCTCGAGGCGGATCACTCTTTGGGGGGGCTCAAGTCGGTCGAACTGCTCGCCCGGGAAACCCTCGCATTCGTTCTCGCGTGAGTTTCGTCGCGTATACCTATCGATTCCTATGCAAGAACGAGGGCGTATAATTCTCGGCGGCTCCTCGCCCCCCTTTTCCCCAAGGAGAGTTAGTCATGGCTGAGGTCAATCTCAAAGCCGACACCGGTCGCGCCACCGGCAGTCGGGCGGCACGCCGGTTGCGAAAGACCGGCCAGGTACCGGCCGTGGTCTACGGCCGGGGGGCCGACCCCACTCATGTTGCAGTCGATCACCACGATCTCACGCAGGCCTTCCATACACCAGCGGGGGCGAATGTCGTGATCAACCTCCAGATCGACGGTGCCGAGGCGGTTCCGACGCTGGTCCGGGGGGTCGATCGTCATCCTTACAAGCCCTTCATCCGCCACGTCGATTTCGTTCGTGTGGACCTCACCGTCAAAGTTCATGCCGAGGTCGCCATCCACTTCGTCGGCAGCCCGATAGGGGTGAAGGAAGGTGGGATCCTCGTTCCAGCTCGCAACGACGTCACCGTCGAAGCCCTTCCGACCGAGATCCCGTCGGCCTTCGAGCTCGACGTCTCGGAACTCGGAATCAACGACTCTCTCCACGTCAGCGACCTGCCCGAGATCGAGGGGGTAGCCATCCTCGACAGCCCCGACGAATTGCTGGTCTCAGTCTCGATTCCCGCCGCCGAGCCTGAGCCGGAGCCTGAGCCGACCGAGGGTGAAGAGGGCGAAGGTGCCGAGGCCGAAGGCGAGGAGGCCCCGGAGGCGGCAACCGAGGAAGACGGCGAGTCCGGCGAGGAGTAGATGCCGGTCATCTGTGGGCTTCGGAATCCCGGAGCCTCCTACGTCGGCACCCGCCACAATCTCGGTTTCGAGGTCGTCGCCAGTTTGGCTCGACGTTTTGAGGTAAAGCTCCGGCGGGGTCCCTTGCGAGTGCGGGCCGAGCTGGCCCGTTTACCACGCCAGGACCTGATTCTTGCCACCCCGCTCACGTTCATGAACGACTCGGGACGGGCGGTGGCCGGAATCCTCTCGTATTACAAGGTGCCGCCAACCGACCTACTAGTGGTCCACGATGACATCGACCTCGCCCTGGGGAGATTGCGCCTCCAGATTGGTGGGGGGAGTGGCGGCAACAACGGCATCCGCTCAATCGAGTCGCATCTCGGACACCCAGATTTCGCCCGGTTGAAGCTGGGGGTGGGCCGACCGCCTGGAAGCCGGGAAGCTGCCGACCACGTCCTCCGCCCCTTCGACAAGTCCGAACGAGAGGAAGCCGACCTGCTGGTCGAGGACGCGGCGGACGTTGCCGAGCGATGGCTGCAAGACCCGGCCCGGGCTCAGGAACTGGCCGCACATCGCCGACCCGGGTAGTGCCAGAATCCCACCATGGCCCGACTCGATGCAATCGGAATAGTGGTTTCCTCCATGGCTGACTCCACAGCGTTCTACCGACACGTCGGTCTCGATTTTCCCGCGGGCTCGGAGAACGAAGGTCACGTTGAAGCCGAGACTCCCGGCGGGATTCGCGTGATGCTCGACACCGAGGACATGATGAGATCGTTCTCGGACTGGGAGCCTCCCACTGGCGGAAGCCAACGAACTTCGCTGGCGTTTCTTTGCGAGAGCCCGGCGGAAGTCGATCGACTCCACCTCCTCTTGATCGGAATCGGGGGAGCTTCCGTGATCGCTCCCTTCGACGCACCTTGGTCGATGCGGTATGCAACGATCGCCGACCCCGATGGGAATCACTTCGACCTGTTTGCGCCCCAGGAGCAACCTCCGGCGTGACCGCGTTGGTCGGCGCCATCGACCAGGGCACAACCAGCAGTCGTTTCATCATCTTCGACGATTCCGGGCGAATCGTCGGACAAAGCCAGGAAGAGCTCCGCCAGATCTTCCCGCGGCCGGGTTGGGTCGAGCACGACCCCACCGAGATCCTCGAAAGCATCTGGTCGGTTATCGGGCGGGCCCTGGCCAAAGCAGGCTTGTCGTCGAAGGATCTCACTGCCGTTGGCATCACGAATCAACGGGAGACCACTGTCGCTTGGGACCGCCGGACGGGCTTGCCCCTCCATAACGCCATCGTCTGGCAGGACACCCGCACCGCCGCGATCTGTAAAGCGCTCGAAGAAGAAACCGGGCCCGATCGCTTCCGGCAGATCACCGGCCTTCCCCTCGCCACCTACTTCTCCGGTCCCAAGCTCGCCTGGCTTTTGCAGAAGGTTCCTGCCGTGGCTGATGCTGCCAAGTCGGGTGACCTTGCCTTCGGCACGATCGATGCCTGGATTCTCTCCAACCTGGTGGGTGGCCATGTCTCTGATGTCACCAATGCTTCCCGCACTCTCCTGATGGATCTCGGCACGGCCGCCTGGAGCGAAGAGATTTGTGAGGCGATGGGCGTTCCGTTGTCATCGTTGCCGGAAATTGTTTCTTCCTCGGGTCGAGTCGGTTTGGGCAAGGGACCTCTTCATGGGGTTCCGATCAGCGGCGTCCTCGGCGATCAACAGGCGGCTCTCTTCGGCCAGCTCGGGTTCGAAGCGGGGGCGGCAAAAAACACCTACGGCACCGGATGCTTCCTGCTCCTCAATACCGGCGCCGCACCGGTCCCGTCTCAACATGGACTACTCACCACCGCTGCCTTCCGGCTGGAACACGGACCTTTGACGTATGCCCTCGAAGGATCAGTGGCGGTGGCGGGCGCACTGGTGCAGTGGCTGCGGGACAACCTCGGTCTGATCGAGTCTGCGACCGAAATCGAGGAGTTGGCAGCTTCGGTGGCCGACAACGGAGATGTCTACTTCGTGCCTGCGTTCAGCGGGCTGTTTGCGCCTCACTGGCGGCCGGATGCCCGGGGCGTGATCGTCGGACTCACCCGCTTCGCCACTCGTGGCCACCTCGCTCGTGCGGCCTTGGAGGCCACTGCTTTCCAGACTCAGGAGGTGGCAGAAGCGATGCGGGCTGACTCGGGGATCGCCCTCGAGGAGTTGCGTGTCGACGGGGGCATGATCGGAAACGACCTTCTGATGCAGTTCCAAGCCGACGTCCTCGGAATCGCGGTACTGCGACCGGTGGTAGCGGAGACCACTGCGCTCGGTGCGGCATACGCTGCCGGCCTCGCCGAGGGTGTATGGAGCTCGGTCTCCGAGTTGGACTCCAATTGGAAGGTTGATCGACGCTTCGAACCCAATATGACCGAGGACCAGCGCCAGGCCCTGGTCAATCGGTGGCGGCAAGCGGTCGGGCGTTCTCTCGACTGGGTCTGATCAGAGCCCTTCCGCCTCGAGCTCGCGGTGGAACACCGAAAGCTCGTGATCGCGCTCGTCTTCCGACCATCCCAGCTCTACCTGCATTGCCTCTGCTATAGCAATCGCATCTTCACGACCGTGATCTCCAGTCAGCAGCGACAACCTCGTGCGTCGAAGAGCGAAGTCGCCGATCGAAACCGCGGATTCGTTACGGACGGCGTGACCGACTTCACCGAGCAAGGTAACTCCGTCGCCGAGGACCCTATGGCCGTTTGCCACGTCTTCGAGAATTCCTTCAACTGAGCTCGCCTCCGATCCATATCGATGGTGGAGCGATGCTGACCCCGGTTGCCCTCCCGCGCCCACCAGAAGGACGTGCTTGGTCCGCGACTTCGACCTGGAGTCGAGAAGACGGGTGATGCGGTCCGCGACCTCGGCGGCGATGCGGCGGTAGGTGGTGAGCTTTCCGCCGGCGACGACGAGATATCCGGGCTCGCGCTCGGTGATCAGATGCTCGCGCGAAGCCTCGGCGGTGGATTCGGCGCCTTGATCGGCCAATGCTCGGAGCCCGGCGAAAGTAGAGATGGCGCTGACATTGTTGACGTCCAGGTAACGACGTACATGGTCGAGCAGATATTCGATGTCATCGGCCGTGGCAACGGGACGGGCGGGGGAGTCCTCATAGGGGGTGTCGGTGGTGCCGACCAGGGCGTGGCCCGACCAGGGAATGAGAAAGAGGACCCGGCCGTCATCGGTCTTTGGCAGCACGATTGCCCGGTCGCCGAGGCCGACGGCGTCGGCGGCCATGATCAGATGGGCGCCCTTGGAGAGGACCAACGGAGGTTCCATCTCCTCCCCCAGCGGAGGCGGGCGGTAGGCGCCGGTGGCTGAAACCACCGCCCGGGCTCGGATCCGACTCCTTCCATCCTCAACAAGATCTACGAGATCAATTTCGAATCCGCCTGGCGACGGGTCGATTCGCTGCGCCTGCATTCGGCTGACGGCTGTGCAACCGTGTCGGACCGCCGTTCTCGCCAGGGCGATCACCAGTCGGGCATCGTCGGTTTGGGCGTCGGAGTAGGCAAACCCTCCCCGCAGCCCTTCGGTGCGCAGGAGTGGAGCGGCTTTGCGAACCTCCGATAACGCCAGCCGGCGATGCCGCTCGCCCGGCCGATTGACACCTCCCAGGAGGTCGTAGACGGCAAGCCCGGCCCCGAGGGCAATCGAAGCTCGCCGGCCGCGGGCCGCCCAGGCAGGGGCGTCGGCCAGGCCGTGCTGGTCGTACACGGGAACGACGAACTCGAGGGTTTGAAACAAGTAGTCGGCGATCCGGGCCAGTACTCGCTGCTCACGCAGTCCTTCGGCTACCAGCTGGAACCGGAAATGGGGCAGGTAGCGGATTCCCCCATGAAAAAGCTTGGTGGAGCGCCCGGAGGTGCCCGAAGCCCAATCTGCCTGCTCGACCAGGGCAACCCGGAAACCCCTGGTAGTGAGGTCGAGGGCGACACCACAGCCGATCACCCCGCCCCCGATGACCACGACATCGAAGGAGGCGGCTTTCCCTAGTCGATGGCAATGCTCGGCACGGGTCCAAGAGGGGGCGAGCATCGGGCGAGAAGGTTAGGTATCGAGGTCGTTCGGTAAGATCGCCGCCCGGCAGAAAGCGCAAGGAGCTCTCATCTCGTTCCCTGATTGGTTGGCGGTTGGCCGGGTTCTGGTGGTCCCTGCGATCATGGCTCTGACCCGGTCCCAGGACCGAGTCGACCACGCCCTCGGTTACGCGGCTGCCCTGTTCACCGTGGCGGCAATCACCGACTTTCTCGATGGATACCTGGCTCGGCGCTGGCACGTGGAGTCGGTCCTCGGTGCCTTCCTCGACACCACCGCCGACAAGCTGCTGGTCACCGGCACCCTCCTCGCCCTCACCTCGATCGGTCGGGTCTCGATCTGGGCCGCCCTGGTCATCATGATGCGCGAATTCGCTGTGATGGGGCTCCGGGGCTTGGTCGCCCTCGGCGGGGGAATGGTGAAGCCCTCGACCTGGGGGAAGATCAAGGCCACCGCCCAGTACGGCGCCATCGCCCTTGCCTTCATGCGGCTCCCCGAACGCTTCGGACCATTCTTCTTGGACCAGTGGGTGATGTGGGTGGCGGTGCTGGTGACAATCGCTTCCGCTTGGGGCTATTTCGGGGCGTTTTCCAAGATGGTCGTCGGAAGCCGCACGGACGCCGCCAGTAGATGACAGTTGCAATCACCGGGGCGACCGGCGTGGTCGGCGGCGCCGTCTTGCGACATCTCCTCGCCGACGGACAGAGGGTACGGGCCTTGGTTCGGTCGGACCCAGGCTTGCCCCCGGAAGTGGAGCTCGCTCGGGGCGACGTACTCGACCCGGCATCGTTGCGCAAGGCCTTCGACGGGGTGACAACGGTCTTCCACGTCGCCGGGATCAACCAGATGTGCAGCGCCGACCCCGGCTTGTTGGAGCGGGTCAATGTCGATGGCACCCGCAACGTGGCCGATGCCGCGTACGAAGCGGGAGCGCTCCTGGTTCACACCTCCTCGGCGGCGGTGTTGGGAGAGAACGAGGACGAGATCGGAGACGAAGGTTCGGTGCCGCGGGCGCCGCTGCCCAGTCGCTACGCCGCCTCCAAATGGCGGGCGGAGCAGCAGCTCACCGAGCTTTTCGGTCGACAGCGGGTAGTGATCGTCAATCCCTCGTCGGTACAAGGGCCAGGCCGGGCGACGGGGACCGGGCGGCTCCTGCTGAAGTTGATGAGCGGGAAGCTAAGAACGATCGTCGACACACGGATCTCGATTGTCGACATCGACGACTGCGCCGCTGGCCACCTGCTCGCCGGAACCCGGGGCGAGCCCGGACAGCGCTACATCCTCAACTCCTTCTCGATGACCATGCAGGAAGCGATAGCGGTGATCGAGTCGGTCATTGCTCAACCCCTCCGCGTTTTCTATGTGCCACCTTCTCTGGTGAGGATCGCTGGTTTCGTCGTCGGCGGGTTGTTCGGCGTTCTGCGCCGGACCGCTCCCATATGTGGGGAATCGGCGAGAGCGATACTTCACGGACATTTGTTTGACGGCTCCCGGGCCAGCCGAGAGCTGGGACTGAAATACACACCGGCCGACGTCACCTTCGGCCGCCTTCGAGAGTGGGCAATGCAGGAGGGTCTGGTGTGATTTCGCCCGCGGAGGTAAACAGGCTGGTGGAGACGGAGTTCCCGGCCGCCTACTCCAGCGGCTACCGCTGCGTCGAGCTCGGCGATCGCATGGCAGTGGCGCGCTGGGAGCATGACTCCGCTGTCCTCCGCCCGGGTGGCTACGTCTCCGGGTTGACGCTCTTTGGGTTAGCCGACATTGCGCTCTGGTTCGCCACCTTTACCGTGGTTGGGCTTGAGCCGATGGCGGTGACGTCGGATCTCGCCATCTCGTTTCTCCGTCCCGCAGTCGGGGCCTCGGTCCTGGGTCGGGCCCAGCTCCTGCGGGTGGGATCGAGGAGGATCTATGGGCAGATCGACATGTGGCTCGAAGGAGACGATTCGCGCTTGGTGGCCCAGGCGCACGGGAACTATTCGCCCCCGGCGGCCCGTCGCAAATCCGGCTCGACATAGATCGTCACGGCGCTTGGCACTGCTGCACGAATAGCGCTCTCGACGCGGTCGACAGCCGCCGCTAGCTCGGCGAAATCGAGGTCGCGCTGGAATTCGACTTTGGCCCCGACCAAGAGCTCGTCTGGGCCCATGTGCTGGGTGCGGCAGTGAATGAGACTGGTGACCTCGGGCTGGGAAGAAATGCTCGCCGAGATGGCAGCGATGACACTTTGTGACGCCGTCTCCCCGAGCAACAAGCCCTTGGTTTCGATGGCGAGGACGATGCCGATCGCCACCAGCAAGATGCCAATGGCAATCGACCCCACTGCATCCCAGCGCGGGTCACCGGTGGCAGCGGCGAGGCTGACGCCGATCAGAGCGAGGAAGAGACCGATCTCGGCTCCGACATCCTCCAGTAACACCACCGGCAGTTCGGGCGACTTCGAAGTGCGGATAAATCTCCACCAGGAAACGTCAGCGGGCTTGACATGTTTGGCTTCGCGGACCGCGGTTCGGAGCGAAAAAGTCTCCAGCACAATGGCAACGATGAGGATCCCGATCGCGATCGCCAGGCTCTCGGTGGCGTGAGGATGCCGTAACTTCTCGATCCCCTCATAGAGGGCGAAGAGCCCGCCCATGCTGAAGAGCACCAGGGCGACCACGAACGACCAGAAATAGCGCTCGCGCCCGTAGCCGAAGGGGTGGGTCTCATCGGCCTCTCGAGCAGCTCGACGGCCACCGAGCAACAACAAAGCCTGGTTGCTGGTGTCAGCCAAGGAGTGACCTGCTTCGGCCAGCATTCCCGCCGAGCGGGTCAAGACAAAGCCCACGCTTTTGGCGACCGCGATCCCGAAGTTGGCAAGGAGGGCGGCGACGATCGCCTTCTTGGAACCTTGTTGCATTCGCGACGAGGGTAGGGGGGCCTCCGGACGTTCTGTGGGCTGGCGCATAGGCAGGGCCGCGCTCGGAACCCTGGGTTCGAATTAAAAGGGGCGCCAGGGAGCTTGGGTGTCGATGTCGCCGACGAAATCGGGGAGGCTCTGGTGGTCGAGGGCCTGTCGTACTGCCATGCCCTCCCCCAGGTGGTACCAGTAGTGGTAGATGTTGCGGAGAAGAAACGTGCCCACGCTCGAGAACCCCTCGGCGAGCGGCTGCGTCAATCGCTCCATGTCAAGGTCGATGAGCCACTCGTCGGCAGCAGCGATGACCTGGTCCCACCACTCCCAAACCTCGGTCAGCACGGGGATCGTCGCCGGCTTCCCGTAGGCGAATTCTTCGTCAAGCCGCGGGATCAAAATCGTGTTGCGGGCTCGCCGCAGCCAATAACGCTCTTCTTGCCAGGCCAGGTGGCCCACCATCCAGCCGATTGAGTTCATCGGCCCGATCCGCTGGGCTCCGTCCTCGTCGGAAACATCCCAGAGCCCGCGCCGGAACTCGGCTCGAGCGAAATGGAGTTGCTCCACGAGTGGAACGCTCACCTTGCCGAGCATACCGAGCGGACAACTCTCGAAAGACTCGGGTCTCAACTGGTAGGTTTATTGAGAATGACGAGCCATGCCCCTGGAGCTCTGGCCCGAGTGCCTGACGAGCTGAAGAGACTGCGCGCCAGTTTCTTGCTGGTGGTGGGCTTCATGCTCGT
>DATBKE010000024.1:0-10290 GCA_036556085.1 Acidimicrobiia bacterium
GGCGGATGGATACTTCGTCTTGCCCTACACGATCGGTGACTACCTCTCGGATCAGTTGGGAGATCCGCCGTTGGCGACAAGCGATCCCGCCTTCGACGAGGTTCAAATCGAGGTGACGGACCGAGTGCAGGGCTTTCTCGAAAATCGAGGGACCCGTTCGGTCGATCACTACCACCGCGAGCTGGGCCGGATCATGTGGGAGTACTGCGGGATGAGCCGCGACCAGGCTGGGCTGGAAAAGGCCATCTCGGAGATACCGGACCTATACGAGGAGTTCCGCCGGGATGCCCGCGTCCTCGGGGGAAACGAGCAGCTCAACCAGTCGCTCGAGAAAGCCGGACGAGTCGACGACTTCTTCCAGCTGGCCGAGCTCATGTGTCGAGACGCCCTCCACCGCGAGGAGTCCTGCGGGGGTCACTTCCGAGAGGAGCACCAGCACCCGGACGGGGAGGCCCGGCGCGACGACGAGAACTTCTCATACGTGGCCGCCTGGCAGTGGACCGGCGTCGAGCCGGTGCTCCACAAGGAACAGCTCCATTTCGACGAGGTGCACCCAACCACCAGGTCCTACAAATGAGGCCGATGGCGTGAGGGTCGTTCTGCAGGTGTGGCGTCAGCCGGGGCCAAGTGCGGCCGGCGCCTTTCAGATCTACATGGTGGAAGACATCTCCCCCGACATGTCCTTCCTGGAAATGCTGGACGTGCTCAACGAGCGGCTGATCGGCCAGGGTCAGGAACCGATCGCCTTCGAGCACGATTGTCGAGAGGGGATCTGTGGAAGCTGTGGGGTGATGATCGATGGCGAGGCTCACGGCCCTCAGCTCGGCACTGCGACTTGCCAATTGCATATGCGGAAGTTCGCCGACGGCGCCACGATCACGGTCGAGCCCTGGAGAGCTGCGGCCTTCCCCGTGCTCCGCGACCTGGTGGTTGACCGCACGGGCTTCGACCGGATCATCGCCGCTGGCGGATTTATCTCGGTGCCGACCGGCGAAGCACCCGAGGCCAACCTGACCCCGGTCCCGAAAGAGGTGGCGGACGTGGCCCTCGAGGCAGCTGCCTGCATCGGCTGCGGAGCCTGCGTCGCAGCTTGTCCCAACGGGGCCGCCCAGCTCTTCACCGCCGCCAAGGTCGCCCACCTCAACCTGCTTCCCCAGGGATTGCCCGAGCGCTACACCCGGGTGGAACGGATGGTGAACGTCATGGAGGAGTTGTTCGGCTCCTGCACCAACCACGGCGAATGCGAGCGGGCCTGTCCGAAGTCGATCTCGCTCGACTTCATCGCCCTCCTCAACCGGGACTACATCAAGGCCAAGACGGTCAACCGGCGCCTCTTAAGCCGTACCTAGGACCACAAAGGCGGAAAAGACGTGCCTGAGCCTGGGTCTAGCGAACTAGCTAACCCGTGCCAGCCGAAATAGCCTGTTGCGTTCGACCCCAATCCGTTACAGAATCTCACCAACAGTGGCGATACGACCACTCAAGGTGAGCAGGATTTCCTCGATGCAACGGCGGAGTCGGTCAGCGATGCCAGGCGAGCGCGGCGCCACTCTGATGGAGTTCGCCCTCATCCTCCCGGTGATGATTCTCATACTGATCTCGATCTTTGAGATCGGGGCTGCCTTCCGCAACTACTTGACGGTGTCCTATCTCGCCCGCGAAGGGGCCCGATTGTCGGCCTTCCTCGGCACGCACATCGACGCCGATTGCGAGATGGTGACAGGCCTGGCCCAGAGCATGTCCGCCGCCGACCTCAACAACCTCGACAACATCCAGATCTTCCGGGCCGACGCCGCCGGCAACCAGGTCCTAACCGACACCAACACCTTCACCTTTACGGGCACCGACCCGGCCAACTGCGCTCATTGGACCTCGCTCATCACCTGGCCCTCTACCAGTCGGCAAACCGAGGTGAGCTCGACAGGCACACCTCCCCTCGATGTGATCGGGGTGCGGCTCCGTCTCACTCAAAGCTGGATGACCGGCTTCCCGCCCTATAGCGGCAACTACACCGTCGACGAAAACACCATCGTCCGTATGGAACCGGAGGCCTTTGCGTGAGGGTCAGGAAAGTCGAATCCGACGTCGAAGGAGTTTCCTCGAAGGAGCGCGGGGCAACCCTTTTGATGGTGGCGGGGATGCTGGTGGCCCTGCTGGGGGTTTCCGCTTTCGCCGTCGACCTCGGTTGGATCTACCTCAACACCTCCCGCCTCCAGAAGGCAGCTGATGCCGCCGCCCTGGCCGGCGTGGTCAACCTCCCCGCCTCCCCGGCCCTGGCCGACGTCGACGCCCAAGCTGCCTCGGGGGCGAATGACTTCATCATCGGCAATCCCGCCACCAACACCTTCGCCTCCCAGGTGCTGCCCGAGAATCAGTACGAGGTGACCCTTGGGACTCAGGTGGACCTCTTCTTCCTCCGCGTGCTCGGCTTCACCGACATGGATATCACCCGGCGCTCGACCGCCCAATACGTATTGCCAGTTCCGATGGGAAGCCCGGCCAACTGCTTTGGAATCGGAGATCTCAGCGCCTTGAACGCCGCCCGCTGGCCGGGAAGCAACCCGCCTGCAGCAGCCGTGAACCTTTGTGACAACTATGCCCAGAACTTCTGGGGGGCGGTCAACGGCACCCACACCGCCAAGGAACAGGGCGATCCCTTCATGCCGGCGTGCATCACCTCGAGCGGAGGCTCTTGCAGCGGCGGAGCCAACAGCGAGTACAACGCCGCCAACCACTACTTCTACGGGATCGATGTCCCGGCCGGGAAGAGCTTCCTCGATGTCTGGGTCTTCGACTTCGGCTTCTACGACCGGCCCAACTTCGACACCGAGACCGGTGACAACGAACTCGGCGGCAGCACGCCGGGTGGAGCCCACACCACCATCACCCTCAAGCGGCCCGACATCACCCCTCACGATCCGGCCGACAATCCCAATCAGTGCAGTTTGACCGTCAACTCCGGTTCGAGCTCCAGCACCTACCGCTGGGAATGGGCCCGGGTTTGCCCCCAAATCGCCAACCCGGCGGGGGGAACCTGGATTCTGAAAGTTGAGACCTTCGGCGGGGTCGGTGGCACCAATCAATACGCACTTCTGGCGAACACCAGCGGGATCGCCGCTTCCTCCATGCCCCGCATATACGGGATCAACGACATGTCGGTTTTCACCAATGAAGCAGACGGCAACGCCACCGTCTGGCTGGCCGAGATCCTCCCAGTCCATGCCGGGAAGAAGCTCCACCTCCGATTCTTCGACCCCGGGGAAAGCGCCCCCCCGGCAACCATGACCGTCCAGACGCCGTCCGGGGCCACCGCCGGCAACTGCTCTTGGAACTCGGACAACGGAATGTCGGGGTCTTCCTGCTCGATCACCACCGCCAACGGCAGCGGAGCGATTTTCAACGGTGACTGGATCGACATGATCATCGACATCCCCTCCAACTACACCTGCACCCAATCAGCCAATGGCTTCTCCGGTTGCTATTGGAAGATGAACCTCGACTTGCAGACCTCTCATGACCGCACCACCTGGTCGGCGCGGGTTATCGGCAACCCGGTGCGGCTGGTGCCCAATGCGTAGACCAAGGAACGACGACGGTTCGGAGCGAGGAGCGGCTCTCATCGAGTTCTCCTTGCTCTTCATGTTTTTGATGACGATCGCCCTCGGGGCTTTTGAGTTCGGAATGGCCTTTCGGGACACGCTGGCCATCTCGTCTGCTACACGGGAAGCCGCCCGGGTTGCCGGGGCAGTGGGAGACCGAACCCTCGGTGACTGCATCATCCTCGAGGCCGGGGCCGGCGCGTTGCAATCGATCAGCGGCAACCAGGTGGCTGAGCTCTGGGTCTACAAGACCGATACGACTGGAGCCGTCAACACCGGCCTTCGTAACCGCTACCGACCGAGCCGCCCGACCGACAACCCCGCCTCCCTGATCTGCGGGACCTGGTTTCCGATCCAGCGCAGCTGGATCGAGACCACCCGGGACAACGATGGGGCTACCCGCGACTGGGTTGGGGTCCGCACCGTCTACGACCATGCTTGGAAGACCGGATTTTTGTGGTGGAGCGGGTCGGTGCAGTGGTTCGAGGATGCGGTGATGCACCTTGAGCCCTCACTTTGAATGCCTAGGCCTTCCGTACCACAGCCTCAAGCCACAGCCCCTTTCTGACGATATTTCGCTGGTGAGATGTAACGCGGCGTGGGTCTCTGACACTTTATTAACTCGCCGCGTGGGCTAGCGGGGTGGAATTCTCGATGAAAAGCGAACGCGGGGCGGCCCTAGTGGAAACGGCCTTTGTGCTGCCGTTGATCCTCATGCTTACTTTTGGCGCCTGGACTCTGGCCCGCGCCTGGCAGATCCACAACACCATGGACCACGCCGTCAGGGAGGGGGCCCGTTTCGGCGCCACCATCGATCCCTGGATCCCGGGTCCTGACACCACGGCCGGGACCTCCGCCAATGCCATCCGGGCGGTCGTCGATTCCGAGCTCGCCGCCGGGTCGATTCCCACCGCCTCCATAGCAACGGTTTGCATCGAAAAAGGAGCCAGCGCCTGCACCTCCCAGTCCGGGATCACCGCCGCCCCGGCGGGGGCCGAGAACGTTGCCATTCGGATTCGCTGGAGCAACTACTCGATGAACTTCGTTTTTTGGACGACCACCGTCAACTTGACCACGACCGCAATCGCACGATGGGAGCAATGAGAATGAACAGGCCGGAGCAGGGATTTGCCGCTATCTGGACCGCGGTGGTGCTGCTGTTCCTGGTGGGAGCCACCGCTTTGGCGGTCGACACCTCAGGATTCTTTCGGGCGGCGCGGGCGGATCAGACCGGCGCCGATCTGGCCTGCCTGGCCGGGGTGAAGGAGTTGCCGGGCAACGTGACCGCTGCCCTGACCCAGGCCGAGGGCAATGTCAAGAACAACTTCCCCCGCGTCTCGGCCGGAACCGCCGTCACTGTCGGCAACGACCGCACCATCACCGTCGGCGGCAACGTCGTTCTCATCCAGGCGAACTACCTCGGCGACACCCACAAGATGCGGGTCAGAATTACCTCCTCCGAGGGCCGCCACTTCTCCCGGGTATGGAGTTCTACCAACGTCCCGGTCGTGCAAGAGGCGGTTTGCACCTCGATCGTGGTCGCTTCCGGACCAGGGGTGATGCCCGTGGCCGCCCTGCCCGGTCTCTTCAACGGCGACCTTTTCAACTGCGCCGCCAAGGTCACTGGCAACTGCGGGGCGATCGACGCCGGCACCGGAAGCAACGACTGGCGGGACGCCCTCGACAACGGAATCGATGCCGACCTCGAAAAGCATCATGGCAACTGGACCAGCGCCGACGCCGACACCGGTCACGTTGGTACTCAGTGCTCGCCGCCCGCCTTTGCCAACAGCTGCAATGCCAACGACACCGAGACGGGCAACATGACGGGTCCCTTCAATCAGGGGATGAGGAATCGCCTGAGCGACATCACTGGCGCCTCCTGCATCGAGGGCGGCGACTTCAACTGCGATTCGCTGGCCCAAGTCATCGGGACCCAGCCCGGAACCTTGTCCGACGCCCAGAATGGCGGCGCCTGGGGAGCCGGTGGTCCTTCGTGGTGGCAGTCGAGCCTCTATGGGGCCTACACATCCGCCAAGCCGCTCCAGTACTACTACGACGGCGACATCGCCAAGTGCGACTCTCCGCGGCTGGCCACGATCCCGATCATGAACTACAGCGGTGGATCTGGGGTGCCCAACAACTGGAACCTCGGCGGTGCCGCCGGGACCTGGCCCAACGGCCGCAAAACGATGAAGATCGTTGGCTTCTACACGGTCTACATCCGGGAGCCCGATCACCGCAACGACGTCGGGAACGGCAATGGCAACGGCCTCGGCCAGATCGTCGCCGACATCCTCTGGTTTGGACCCAACGCGACCTGTAACGGCCAACCGGTACAGTTCTTCGGTGGCCCTCCGGTCGACGGCGGGATCAAGCTCGTCGCTGGCTAACTAGCCCAGTCTGTAACGAATCCAATCCTCCGGCTACTTGGTAGTTTGACCTTGTAGGCCTCCGCCCCGCGGTTACGATGAGCCTCCAGGCCCCTCGTCAGCGTTCTTTCACCGGAAAGACTGTCAGCGGGCTAATTGGAGGTTGGAAGGGATGCGGGTTCGGGTTTCAGGCGAGCGCGGGGCAACTTTGGTCGAGGCGGCCTTCGTTCTCCCACTCGTCTTGTTGTTAACTTTCGGTGTCTGGACGGTGGCCAGGGCGTGGCAAGTCCACAACACCATCGATCACGCCGTCAGAGAGGCTGCCCGGTTTGGGGCCACGATCGATCCGTGGGACCCGAGTACCTCTCCAGCGACCGTCCGTGGGGTACTCGACGCCGAACTGGTCGCGGGTTCGATTCCTACAGGATCTGTTGCAACCCTGTGTATCGAGCAGGGAGCTGATGGAGCGGGCGCAGTCGACCCTGACTGCACCGACATACCGGCTGCTCCGAGTGGCACTCAAAACATCTTCGTGCGGGTCCAGTGGGCCAACTACCCGCTCAACTTCTTGTTCTGGACAACCAACGTAAACCTGACTGGTTCGGCCGTTTCTCGATGGGAGAGCTAAAGATGCGCAAGGGTGGAGAAGAGGGCATGGTCGCGATCTGGGGCGCGCTTACGTTCCTGTTCCTCGTTGGAGCAGTGGCATTCGCCGCTGACTCTTCGGGCTTTTACCAAAGCGCTCGTGTCGACCAAACCACGGCTGACCTCGCGTGCCTGGCAGGAGCCCAGGAGCTCCCGGGAGACGCGGCAGCTGCGAGAACGATCGCTGCAGAGAACGCTCGAGCAAATTTCCCTCGAGTTGCCTCGGGAGCAGCGAACACTGGCACGGATCAGCTCATGATCTCTGCCGGCGGCCATGAGGTCTTGATCAACACCAACTGGACGGGCGATCCACTCAAGATGAGGGTCCGGGTGACATCAGCGGAGCCTCGTACGTTTTCGAGGATCTGGGGAAATGCGGACGTAGCCGTGCGCCAAGAGGCCATCTGCATCGCGACCCCCAGCGGAGCTGGTGCGGGCAATCTTCCGTTTGGTGCCATGCCGGGCGGATATGGCGGAGGACTACAAGACTGTCCAAGCAACCCAAATCCCGGCAACTGCGGACCGTTGGTTATTCCTAGAGACGATGTCAATGGGGTGGGTCCCACCCTCATCAACAACATCTCGAACGGTGCCGATCGTCTCCTCGATGACTGGCTCGGCCCAGTTACAGGTGCGACCATGAATTGCGGCTCAGTAAGCGCAGGAGACACCTGCCATATCATTCAGAGCGATACGGGCGTATCGGCTTCGCACCTCGGCCAGGGATTCATTAATCGACTGAGCAACGATCCAAACGCCAGTCAGACCTTCACCTATCGCGGAAACGTCATGAATTCAGACACTCCGGCTCAGATTCTGGGAGGTGCCCCGACTCCGCTTACTGTCGCGCTCGGGTCTCAGCCTGGGTGGTGGATACCAAGTCTCTGGGGCGATTGGCCGTCCGAACTCGGAGTGCACTATTGGTACGACGGAATCGTCGCGAAGTGCGACAGTCCGCGATTGGCACGCATTCCGATCATCACAGACAACATGAACTGGAATATCGGTGACGCCCCGGGCAGCTGGCCGGGCAAGAAGTCAGTAAAGATTGTCGGGTTCTTTGATGTAATTGTCATCGATCCAAACGATCCGTCCGATTTTCAGGGAAGCGGCAACCTGAAGACATCCTCGGCGATAATCATGTGGTACGGGCCGAATGCAATCTGTGCAGACGGAAGAGATATCGGCCAGCTGAATGGAGCTGTCGGCTCAGGATCTCCAGATGTCAAGCTCGTCGCCAGTTGATTCGTGCCGTGACTAGCTAGACAGTGCAAGCTCGTTAGGGACAGCCAGCCGGCTTCAACGACAATTAGAGTGCCGAACCGCTGGGCATCGGGGACGCGATAGCAAAATGCGGTGTAACGCACGGCTAGCTCCCGCGTCATGCCTAATGATTATTTGTCGCTTGGAGGCGTCAGTGGCGAGGCAGGGAAGGCGGGAACGAGGCGCAAACCTCGTCGAGTTCGCGTTAATCGCACCATTGTTGATCATGCTGGTTCTCGGAATCATTGATTTCGGGTGGATCCTTAGTCAGCAACAGGATGTCCGGCACGGAGCGCGAGAGGCGGCTCGGCTGGCTGCTGTGAATACTGGCGATGTTGCAACTATGACGAATCTGGTCTGTAGCGCAATGAACGTAACCGCTACTGCGACCATCACTTTCAATGAGGGTGCCGGCATTACGGGCTCGACGGGAACGGTAACTGTCGTAAGCGATGTGGAAAGCTTGACCGGCTTTTCCTCGCTCCCGTTTGCCGGGGCCCTTTATCCCACCACTTTCACCGAATCAATAACCCTTCGTCTTGAGCAGGACGCCGACCTTTGGAATAACGGGAGCGACACATGTCCATGAAAACCAAAAGCGAAGAGCGCGGCGCCAGCGCCATCTTGATCGCTTTCGGCCTCGTCTTGTTTTTGGGGATGTCTGCTTTCGCCATCGATCTCGGATTCGGCCTTACTGAACGTCGTGATGATGTAACGGCGGCTGATGTGGGCGTGATGGCTGGCGCAGTCGACTCGCTCGGATCAAATGCCGTTGTACGGGATCAGATCCTCTCCTTCACGCGCCAGAACCTGCCGACGACCTATTCGAACGCGCAGTGGCAAGCCCTTTGGGAGGGATGTACCGACCCAGAGATGATCACCTTGAACGGCGCTGGTTTCAACTTCATCCCCGTCGCTCCTCCTGCCGGCTGGGCGGTTGGTTCACCTTGGTGTATCAGCATCGATCCCGCCGGATACGTACGAGTTCGCGTTCCCGATCAAAATGTCGCGACCAACTTCGGCCGAGTTATTGGCGTTAACTCCCTCTCCACTAATGCCGACGCAATCGCTCGGTGGGCTGGACGCGGCGGCGGCGGGATTCTTCCCTTTGGTCTCCTATCGGGCGCCCCCGAAGGGGGCAATGTCTGTTTGCGCGACCACGGCGGCCAACCGATACCTCCGTGTGATGGACCAGACCAAGGAAACTTTGGCGCCATCGAGTCGCCCCAGTTTGGGAACGTGGCGCTGGGGACGACTGGATGCCCAATGTTCGGAAACAAGGGTGCCGAGCTCTCAGTCAATATCGCGATTGGGCTCGATCATCGAGTCGTGCCAGATCCCGACAACTCACCATCCAACGAGGTGCGAGACACGTGTGCCATTATTAGCTCGGGCCAGACACCGGACACGCTCAACACTTTTCAAGGTCTCTCCGTTGGCACGATGGAAGGCTTGGTTTCGGGCGGTAACCCATTCCCCGGCTCGTTTTCCCCGCCTCGGCTTCAGCGATCCGCTACCACGACCAATATCGTCGGTTATCAACTCGACAACAAGCCAATGTGGGAGTACATCGACCCGGCAGTGGCTGCTCCAACGGTGCCGGCTCAATGTGTTCGATCGACATTCAATAATTCACTTCCTGACTTTGATTGGAACGGCGACGGCACTCTGGATCGCCCACAGTCTTGGGAACATATGGAGTCGTGCCTCTTGGCTCATGCTGGGGGGTCGTTTGGAATCCTGTTTCTCGAGACCCTTAGCGAGTCCCCTCGCTTCTCATATGTTCCCCAGTTCTGGGCAAACATATGGCCAAATGGAAACAGCGATTTTCGGCGAATATGGCGCTTTAAGGCGACCTTTCTACAAACCCTATGGCTCAAGAAGGGCAACAACGTCTCCGAATTCAACCCGGGCGAACAGTTCACATCGCCCGGAAACGGCAATGTCTCCCTCTTTCAACTCAGCGGTCTGAACATCCCCGACCAAGCGCTTCCGGAGGACCTTCGCGGTACTCCTGGGCCGACCGGTGGGCTGAATCCGTTCATCCCTGAGTTGTATCGCTAGGTGCGCTCAGACAGAATCTGGCGGCTCAAACTGGCTGGGTGAGCACGAGCTCACGTGGGCTGGGTCAGCACTGACCTCCATTCCTGACGTAGAAACATCCTCCCACGATGCTCATTCACGAGCACAAGCCGCTCCACACGCGAAATCTGTCGCTAAACCTTTTGCTCGCTCGAGTCGATAGAAGTTCCGCGTGGAATGAATGTGTCGTCCGCCCGACCGGGCACGAGCACCGAACCCACCGAAATTCTCTGTAACGGTCGCCTTGCTCACGTGTCTTATCACATAGTTCTGTCGTCTGGTCGAAGGGACTGTCCGTGAGAATCTCAAGTCGCAGAAGGGAGCGGGGA
>DATBKE010000025.1:0-5037 GCA_036556085.1 Acidimicrobiia bacterium
GAAGCCGAGCTCGAGGTCACCAGTCTCCACCACCGCGTCGACCAGACAGTCCTGGGCGATGAAGTAGTCGAGCCAAATCTGATCGCCTTCGGCCTCCCGAGTCACTGTCACCAGCGACTCGAACGACGAACGCCCGAGCGATCCCAACGCCAGCCAAAGCCCTACTCCAACCAAAACCAAGGCGATAACGACCACGCCGATGATTAGTGATGATTTCGACTTCTGAGGCGCCGGTGCCGGTTCGATTGGACCTTCTTCGATCACTCCGACATGTTGCTACACGGCTAGTGTCGAGGGTGCCGAAACGGCCACGGTCCGGCAGCGAAATCCGGTGTGAATCCGGTGGTGTCCCGCAACTGTGATGAGCCCTACCGCTAAGGAAGGCTCTAAGCCAGGTCGCCTGCTTGCCCGTGTCGAACGTAGCCTCGGATGAAGGTCATGTTCGGGCGGCGCAGGGTACGCCGCATCGGGCCCCTTCATCCTCCAGCGATTGGAGGATGTTTTGTTGAGAAGGAAGGTTTGGCTTTCGGCCTTACTGCTCGTCGCCTGCGGCGGACCGGCTCCGGTTGAGATGACAACGATATCCACGCCGATAACAACCGCGGGTCCGGTGACCACAACTGCAGGTGTTGAAGGACCGACGGCAATCATTTCGCTTTCTCCGACGGCCACGGAGATGCTCGCCGAAATCGGAGCTCTCAACCAAGTGGTGGCAGTCGATGATCAGTCGGACTTCCCGCCGGGAGTGCCGGTCACGGACCTGTCCGGCTTCTCTCCCAACATAGAGGCCATCGCCTCGTATGAACCAGACCTGGTCGTGGTGTCAGCCGACATCGACGGATTGGTCGGGGCCCTCGAGAGCCTCGAAATCCCGGTCCTTTTGCTTCCGCCCGCGAACTCCTTCGACGAAGTCTTTTCCCAGATCGAACAGCTGGGATCCGCCACCGGACATCTCGCTGAGTCAGAGGAGTTGGTGGGAAGCATGCGGGCCGAGATCGACGAGCTCGTCTCCGCCTACCAGCCCCCAGCCGAACCAACGACCTACTACCACGAGCTTGACCCGAGCCTTTTCTCCGTTACTTCCGCGACCTTCATCGGTTCGGTGTATTCCTTATTTGGACTGGAGAACATCGCCGATGCCGCGGACCCCGATGGTTTTGGTTATCCGCAGCTCTCGGCTGAGTACATCCTCTCCTCGGACCCCGACTTCATTTTCCTGGCCGACACTGGACCGGGCGGGCAGTCGGCCGAAGTAGTGGCAGCACGGCCCGGCTGGGCCGAACTGACGGCGGTAACAAACGGTCGGGTGATCGAATTGAATGACGATGTCGCCTCGCGGTGGGGGCCGCGGGTAGTCGAGTTCGTCCGCGCCGTAGCGGACGCCTTGGCCTTGCAGGCGGTGGAGTGACTATCACCACGGTCGCGGAGAAATCGCTGTCGCTGCGCAGCCGTCTGTGGTTGGGGCCAATCTTGCTGGGGGTGGTGACTCTCGTCGGCGCTGCTATCACCGGCATCGTCTTGGGACCGATCGAATTGACCACCGCGGAGGTCCTCAAGGCCCTAGTTGACCGGCTCCCGTTCGTCGAGGTGGTGTCAGGCTTGAGCGATCGCCAGTCGGCAATCCTTTTTCAATTGCGCCTGCCTCGAGTGGTGCTGGGAGGATGCGTCGGGGCGATTCTGGCCTTGGCCGGGGCGGCCTACCAAGGGGTTTTTCGAAACCCTCTGGCTGATCCTTATCTGCTCGGAGTGGCAGCAGGGGCCGGACTAGGGGCAACCATCGCGATCGCCAGTGGAGGCCCGGGGGCGGCTCTCCCCATTGCAGCTTTCGCAGGTGGGGTTTTGGCGGTAGCGGCCACCTATCTGCTTGGCAGGGCAGGCGACCGCGCCGTTACCAGCCTGGTGCTGGCGGGAGTGGCTGTGGCCTCCTTCTTCACCGCTGCCCAAACCTATGTCCAGCAACAGCACACCGAGGAACTCCGAGCGGTTTATTCATGGATCTTGGGAAGGCTTGCCACCAACGGTTGGGCCGAGGTCAAGCTGATACTTCCATACATCACTGTGGCCGCATTGGTCATCCTCGCTCACCGCCGACTGCTCGACACCTTGTCTGTGGGAGAGATCGAGGCTCAGTCTTTGGGAGTTCCGGTTAGAAGAGTTCGTCTTCTGGTAGTGGCGGCTGCGACTCTGGCTTCGGCAGCCGTCGTGGCGGTATCCGGCCTGATCGGATTCGTCGGCATCATCGTTCCCCATACGGTTCGGCTCTTGACCGGAGAGAGCTTTCGCTCCGTACTGCCCCTGTCATTGCTCTTCGGGGCATCGTTTCTCATCGTTACCGATCTCGCGGCCCGGACCATCAGCGCCCCTGCCGAGTTGCCGGTTGGCGTTGTCACCGCTTTTCTTGGGGCTCCTTTCTTTCTGTTTGTCCTCCGTCGAGCCCGGAGGTCGCAGTGAACAAAATGGGAGACTCCGGGGATCTCGTGGTCAGCGGACTTTCGGTCTCCCGCGGTGGGCGATTGATCCTGGATCGGATCGATCTCTCCGTCCCCAAAGGGACCTGGCTCGGGCTCGTCGGACCGAACGGGGCAGGTAAAACCACGCTGCTCTCCTCGCTAAATGGTCTCGTCCCGTCGCGAGGGTCGATCAGTTGGGGCGGCACACCCCTTGACGGTCTCTCCGTTCGCAAAAGGGCTCAACTCATTGCGTCAGTGCCTCAACAGCCAGTCATCCCCTCCGAGATGACTGTGGGCGATTACGTCCTGCTCGGGCGCACGCCGCATATCGACTATTTGGGCTCGGAGACAGAGGACGATTACGCCGGCGCGGCGGCAGCGGTCACTGCCCTGGAACTAGTGGGATTCGAGCAGCGCCGACTCGGCACCCTGTCAGGTGGCGAGACGCAGCGAGCGATCCTCGCTCGAGCATTGGCACAGGAAGCGCCGCTGATGCTTCTCGATGAACCGACTACCTCACTTGATATTGGGGCCCAGCAGTCAGTGCTCGAACTGGTGGAAAGTATTCGTCTGAGCAGGGCACTTACCGTCATCAGCTCGCTGCACGACTTGACGTTGGCCGCACAATTTTGCGATGAGCTATTGGTGCTCGACAAGGGGCGAGTTGTGGCGAGAGGCAAATCAACCCAAGTCTTGACCGAAGACACGGTTCGAACTCACTTCGGGGCAGAGGTTGACATTCTTCGCGACAACGGACGTATCACCGGAGTCGTCCCCATTCGCCGCTAGCGGACCATGACCAAATGCTGCCCGGGGTCAGGCGTCGTGCCGGCGAGAACTCGAATCACCCCACCATGACTGAAGATCAAATGCCGCCCCTCGGGGAGACCGTTGACGAAATCCTCTATCCGGTACCGAAACGCGGCGACTGATTCACCGCCGGGAGCGGCGAACCCATCGAACGCCAGAAGCGCCTGCTGCACCTCGGAGGGGAGTTCGCTCCAGGTCATCCCTTCGAGACGGCCGAAGTCGAATTCATCCAGTCGGGCATCGACGATCGCTGCACCGTAAGCCAGCTGTGCAGTCACCACCGACCGCGTTGCGGACGAGGCCCAAACCCCGGCAAATACTTGATCGCGTAGGACCAAACGGAGAGCCATAGCCTCCTGCCGGCCTCGTTGGTTAAGGGGAATTTCGGCCCGGCCCTGCAAACGACGGTCACGGTTCCAATCAGTTTGGCCGTGCCGAACCAGCCACAGCTCTTGTGTCACCCGAACGCCAGCACTCCGAGTTCAGAGATGACGGCGACAGCTCCGAGAGTGTCGCCGGTCAATCCCCCGATCCGGCGCCACGCCCAAAATGCCATCAGCAATCCGCTCGCCCAACCGAGGAGGCCCCCGGCTGCGTTGGGCCAGCCCAGGAAGGCCGCGGCCGTTGTCCCGATCAAGGCAGTGAGCACAACCAAGGGAACAGATAGAGCCGGGGAAAGGGACGCCGCCAATCCTTTCGAGGTCGCCGGCGGAAAGACCTTCATAATCGTCACTGCCGAGGCGCGACTTACGGCTCCGGCGACGCCACTAACTAGCACGTAGCGATCAGCCGTTATAGCTGCGAGCAAGCTGACTTTGAGGCCGATAGCCAAAACCAACGCTATCGCCCCGAACACCCCCACTCGGGAGTCCTTCATCACCGCCAGGATCGCTTCCCGGTCACCGCCGGCGCCCAAGCCATCGAAAGTATCGGCAAGCCCGTCCTCGTGGAGGGCTCCCGTGATCATCAACGCAATGGCCACGGTCAAGAAGGCTGCCGGGAGCTCTCCGATCCTCGTTGAAGCCCACCAGCCAGCTACTCCGGCCAAGGCGCCGATCAGAGCTCCGACAACTGGGAACCAGGGAACGGAGCGAGCTAGGTCTGTGGTCGCATAGGGCCTTCGAACCGGGAAGCGGCTCAAGAAGGAGATCGCGACAGCGAGGCCGGTCAAATTCCGAACTCTTCGAAAGTGGCCACTTTGGTAACCCCGGCAATTGCGAGCCGAAGGATCGGCAGCGCTACCAAGGCACCGCTTCCTTCGCCAAGTCGCATGTCGAGATCAAGGATGGGCTCGAGGCCGAGGTGATCGAGAAGCAGCCGGTGACCTGGTTCGGAGGATCGATGAGCAGCTAAGCAATGATCCAGGCCTCCGCTCACTTCGACTTCGATTGGCCCAACCGCCGCGGTCACGACAAAGCCGTCAAGCAGAACGGGAATCGAACGGAGCCGCGCCTCAAGACAGGCTCCGGCGAGGACCGCGAGCTCCGCCCCGCCGACCCTGCGCAATACTTCGGCTGGCGCAGCGCCGAGCACGCGGGAGCGACCGCGAGCCACGGCTTCCCGCTTACGAACAAGACCGGGTTCGTCGACTCCAGTCCCGGCTCCGACCCAATCGTCAACTTCACCGCCGTAGAGGCTTGTCGCCACTGCCGCTGCCGCGGTGGTGTTGCCGATTCCCATCTCACCCAACAGCAAAAGGTCAGTTCCGGACCCTGCCACCGCCTCCCGACCAAGTGAGATGCATTCTTCGAAACGGTCGTAGTCGAGAGCGTCTTCG
>DATBKE010000026.1:0-4737 GCA_036556085.1 Acidimicrobiia bacterium
CCCGAGGCGTCCATCGGGTTTATGAAATGAGCCTCTCCGGCGGAGTCTGGAAGCTGTGGCGGCAGGGGGAGCCGTTCTCACAGCGCTTCACCGGCACTTTCATCGACAATGGCCGGACGATCGAGGGTCGTTGGGAAATCAACGAAGACGGAGAGTGGAGGACCGACTTCGACCTCACTTATCGGAAGGTGGATTGACGTGGCTGGACCAATTGTTTACGTGAGTCACTTTCGGATCAAGCCTGATCGAATTGATGAGTGGTGGGACCAGGTTGCGGATGTAGTGCCTGAGCTCGATGCCGCCAAGCCCCGGACCGCATTCCAGCATTTCTATGTCGACGAGGCCGGGACCTCGGTGAGCATCGTCCACGTCTTCGCTGATGCCGAGGCCATGGACCTGCACATGGAAGGGGCCTCTGATCGCAGCCGGTCGGCGATGGATTTCCTCGAGCCGATCGGCTTCGAGCTGTACGGCCAACCGACCGATAGATTCAAAGCCGCCATGGGCGACATGGCGAGTCTGCTTCGAATCGAGCCGACCCACATGGCAGGCTTCGACCGACTCTGAAACTCGACAGCCTCAACGGATGGTCATGAAGCCTGCCTGCTCGCAGGCATCGACCATGGCCCGGATGTCGTCGTAGTCCGAAGCCTGCATCGGCACCCATTTCTCAACCAGGCCCAGGTCGAGGATCTCCCGGCCCCGCTCGGTGGTATGGAACTCGACCATGACCTTCCTAACGGTGTCGCGGAACTCAGGATCAAAGCGTTTGGACACTGCCACCGGCTGAATTGTCGAAGGCCCCAGGGAGTCGATTACCTTGAGGTCCTTGGTCACCTCGGGATGGTCTCGCATCTCGATCGCGAGCACCTGGGAATCGATGGCCGAAGCATCTACCTGCCCCGCAGCCACCATCCGCACCGACTCCTCGTGGAAGCCGGCGTCGATCACCTCCGAAAAGAAGCCTCCGGTCTCACCGATCGAGACCAGGTGATATCGGGTGATGCCGTATCCGGACTGCGATAGGGGCTCGTTGAACGACCACGACCGCCCTTTCAGATCGAGAAACGAGCGAGCGTCGCTGTCACGGTGGACGATCACGTCGGAGTAGTAGATAGGCCGGCCGGCATACCTCTCACCGCGCAGGACCGGTGCGGCGATGGGTTCGGCGGGACTTACTCCCTCTCGCTCGAACATCACGTAAGGAAGGCTGCAAACGAAGCAGACGTCGTTGACGTCCTTCTGGCAGTTCTCGTAGTCGGTCTCGACCACCAGCTCGGTGCTCATGCCCAATGCCTCACCTACAGCGTCGGCAATCCCTTGATAGACCCGGAGCATGTTGGGAGCGAGAAAAGTCCCGAAACGGAGATCGGCCATCGTTCCTTCAGACCGCGCGGGAGCTTCGGATTGCAGCCAGTACTCGATCGGGAGTGGCCGGGAGCCTTCGGATCCCAACGCCGATGGCATCACGCAGGGCGTTGAGGATGGACGGCGCGGTCGGAATCAGGGAGTGCTCGCCGATTCCCTTGGCCCCGTAAGGCCCACGGGGGTCGTTCGACTCGATCAGGATGCTTGCCACCTCGGGCACGTCGCCGATGGTGGGAATGAGATAGTCGTGGAGGTTCTCGGTGCGGCCGGGGATGTACTCCTCCATCAATGCGAGACCGATTCCTTGGGCGATGCCACCCTCGATCTGGCCTTCCAAGAGCCCGGGATTCACCGCTCGGCCGACGTCGTGGGCGGCGGTGATCTTCAACAGACGCACGGTCCCCAGTTCGAGATCGACTTCCAATTCGGTGAGTTGGGCGCCGAATCCGAAGAGGGCATACGGTTCGCCTTGGCCCTTTTCATCGAGCGGAGTGGTGGGAGGGTCATAGGTTGCCGTTGCCACCGCCACCAGGTCTCCTTCCACCGCAGGGAGAGCGTTGAGATCTATTCGCTTGACTTGCCCGCGATCGTGGATGAGGAAATCAGAGCCCTCGACCTCGAACGACGACTCCTCCGACGCTCCCACCAAAGCGAGGACCTGTTTCCTCAGCGATTGGCCGGCGGCGAAGGCGGCATTGCCGCTGACGAAGGTTTGGCGGGAGGCGGAGGTCTTGCCGGCATCGGGAGTGGTGTCGGTGTCCGCCCCAATCCGGATCACCGCCTCGAGTGGCACTCCGACCGCGTCGGCACAGATCTGGCTGATGACGGTGTTGGCGCCCTGGCCGATGTCGACTGCCCCCTGAAAGAGAACGATCCGCCCTTTCCGATCGAGGCCCACCTTGATCGTGGAAGGGTTGGGAAGCGACGTGTTCCCGCATCCGTACCAAAGACCCGCCACTCCGACCCCGCGGCGTTTCCCGTCGGCCCGATCGTTGAATGACGCCGCCTCGGCGCGAGCGCTTTTCCAGACCGGCCTCAGAGCCTCGAGACAATCGACGAAGCCCACCCCCGCTTCGAAGACCTGACCGGTGACAGTCGGCTGGCGAGCGGTGAGAGCATTGCGGAGCCGGAACTCGAGCCGGTCGATGCCCACCGCATCGGCCACTTCGTCAAAGAGACACTCCTGGGCGATCGCCGCCTGCGGCACCCCGAAGCCGCGAAAGGCACCCGAGGGTGGGCAGTTGGTATGCACCGCTGCGGTTCGGGCCCGATAGGCCTCGTAGACATACGGACCGCCGGCGTGGACCGGTACTCGATTAGCCACCGTCGGCCCCCAGGAGGAGTAGGCACCGGTGTTGAAGGTGGCCTCGAAGTCCATCGCCACCAACTTTCCCTCCGCCGAAGCCCCCACCCTCACCCTCATCTGCGCCGGGTGTCGCTTGGTGGTCGACATCATTGACTCCGGTCGGGTGTAGGTCATCCGCACCGGTCGATTGAGACGCCAGGCGGCGAGGGCGAGGAAGGGTTGCAGCGAGATGTCGAGCTTTCCCCCGAACCCACCTCCCACCGCCGTGGGGATGATCCGCACCTGCGCGGGATCGAGGGCAAGGATCTCCGCCACCTCGATCAGATCCATGTGGGGCGTCTGGGTCGTGGCATGAACCTCGAGGCGGTCTCCCACCCGCCGGGCGAACCCGGCCTCCGGTTCGATGTAGGCATGTTCGATGAACCCGGTGGTGAACTCGCCTTCGACGATCGTTTCGGCCCTATCAAATGCAGCCTGCAAGTCACCTCGCTCGACCAGGCCCCGGATCAGGACATTCCGATCACGGCCGCGATGGAGGAGAGCAGCGCCATCGGTCACCGCCTCCTCGGGCGTGATGATGGGAATCAGCTCCTGCCAGGTGACCGGGAAATCTGTCAGGTCGAGAGCCTCTATCGCCCCGGGCTCACCCACCACCATCGCCACCGACTCTCCCCGATAGCGAGCTTCACCTTCGGCGAAAACCGGCTGGTCGGCGAGGGGGGCGATCACCCCAAACCAGTTCCGGCCGGGGACGTCTTTGGCGGTGAAAATTGCCACCACTCCTTGATGCTCTTCGACGAAGGCGTCGAGGTCACCAAACTCGAAAGTCGCCCGGGGAAAGGGGGAACGTATCACCCGTCCGAGGAGTGCATCCGAAGGAAACCCGTCGGCTCCGAAAACGTCAGTTCCCTTCACCTTGGCGACGCCGTCGACCCGCGGCACCCGCTGGCCGACCGCCTTTCCTTCCGGAGCTCGCACCGGCTCCTCGTCGAAGGTGGGAGCGGCCACGACGGCGTCGATGATCTTGCGATAGCCGGTGCACCGGCACAGCACCCCGCCGAGCCCGTCCTTCACCGCTCGCTCATCCGGTGTCGGATTAGTGGCCAAGAGACCGGCCGCGGCCACCAGCATTCCCGGCGTACAAATACCGCACTGGGCGGCGCCGTGGTGGAGGAACGATCGCTGCAGACGCTCAATACGACCCGAGGCGTCGAGTCCCTCCAGGGTCATCACCTCGTGGCCGTTGAGGCGGCCGATCGGGATCGTGCAACCGTTGACCACCTCGTCGTCGAGGAGGATCGAGCAGGCACCGCAATCGCCGGCTTCGCAGCCAACCTTCGTGGCGGTCAACCCGAGGTCATCACGCAAGACATCGGTGAGACGACGAAGCGGGGGAGCGTCGATTTCGACCGATTGGCCGTTGACCAGGAGTTTGATCATCACCCTGACTCCGCAAAACGGCGGAGGGAGCGCCGGATCAACGCCAGGGTCGCTTCCAGGCGGTAGGCGGCCGTGGCTCGCACGTCATCGATCGGAGCCAAACCAACGAGATGATCGCTAGTCGGGAGGTTCTCCAGGCGGTCGCTCTTGTGCTTGCCTCTCAGCTCCGACTCGAGATCGCCGAGTCTCTGCGCCACCGGAGAGCACGCCCCCACGGCGATGCGGGCGTCGGCGATGGTGCCATCAGATGCGATCGCAATGACGGTTGCCACCATCACGATTGAGATGACGAGATAGCTTCGCGATCCGAGTTTCTGGAAATCGGAGAAGGCCTTCTCCAGAGGGCGGGGAACGACGACCGCGGTGACCAGCTCCCCGGCTCGGAGATCGGTCTGCCGGTACCCGGTCAGGAACTCCGACAACGGCACCACTCGTTGTCCCGCCTGGGACGTCAATTCCACCGAGGCATCGAGGGTCAGAAGAGGGGGGATGCCGTCGGCGGCCGGGGAGGCATTGCAGAGGTTGCCGGCGATGGTGCCGGCGTTCTGTACCTGGATGCCGCCGACTTCCGAGGCAGCCAGGCGGAGCCCGTCGAAGGCCCGCGGGAGGTCGGCCTTCTTAAG
>DATBKE010000027.1:0-2016 GCA_036556085.1 Acidimicrobiia bacterium
CCCGAGCGGGAAATGACCCCTCAACAAGTGGAAGCCGCCAAAGCGGTATGTAGTGACTGCATGGTGGCGGACTATTGTTTGACCTACGCCATTACCAACACTGTCAAAGATGGTGTCTGGGGCGGCTTGAGCGCCGAAGAACTCGCCCCGCTCTATTCGGCCTGGGAGTCGCAGAGGGCAACCGTCGCCTAACCGCCAAGATGTTGAGCTGGCCTGGATCAATCAGCCTGTCTCATTTGGCGCGGGTCGGCGAGCAAGAGACCGGCATAGTCAACCGTTGCCACCTCGCGTCCACCAGGTGATAAAAGAGATCAGTCACGTCGAAATCACTGACCAGGGTGTCGGCCAGGCCGATGAAGATCTCCGCGAGGCGCTCCTCGCGAGTTTTCACTGGGGCTCAACCTAGGGTCGTTTGCCGCATCACGCCATGGCCGCTAACAGCCGGTTAACTTCGACGGTTCCGATTCCGACTTCTCGATCGGCGATGCCATAAGGGAGGATGAGACGGTCCTCGTGGATGATGGAGCCGCACGAGTAAACGACGTTGGGGACGTATCCGTCGCGATCTGACCAATCGGGGCTGAGCAGTGGCTCCTGGAGGCGTCCCACGATTCGCTCAGGCTCTTCCAGGTCCAGAAGCAACGCTCCCAATCGATAGGTTCGCATCGGACCCACTCCGTGAGTGATCACCAGCCATCCCGCCTCGGTCTCAATTGGAGATCCGCAGTTTCCAACCTGGACCGCTTCCCAAGGAGCCTTTGGCCCCGCCAGCCGCTCCGCCTGATTCCAATCCCAGACGTCGTCGGCCCAGAGCACATGCAAATTGGTTTGGTCGTGTCGCGAAAGGGCCACGAACTTGCCGTCGATGCGTCGCGGAAAAAGGGCCATTCCCTTGTTCTGAGCACAGGACCCGTGGAGGCTCGATACTCGGAAACGCACGAAGTCAGCTGTAGAAATCAGTTGGGGAAGGATGCGAATCCCGTCGAACGCCGTGTATGTGGCGTAGTAAGTGATGCTCCCGTCGGCCTCAGTGAAACGGACAAAACGCGCGTCCTCCATTCCATTGCTATCCGAGGGGCCGGCCGGAAAAAGAACTCGCTCGGAGAGAGGCTCGCTGTCAAAGACCAGCTCATAGTTGGAACTGGCTAACCAGCGAAAGACATGCGTCGTCGTATCTGCCTGAAGCGGGTGGATCCGATCCTTGGAGGTGACCGTGCTGAGCGCATCGGCCAGCTCGGTGGCGTCGAATCGTTCGGGGAGTAGGCCCAGTACCTCGTCGGCGATGTCATCTTCGGCATCCATTTGCGCGAGTTTGGAAGCAAACCGATCGCGCTCGAAGACGACTTCCGAACGCCTGCCGGCGGCAGCAAAAGGCCCGGGCGGATCGAGCTCGACCTCGCCATCCTGAAGGAGGCGACCGCTTCGGAACTCAATCGAAGAGATATGCCCCTCGCCGATCGCTCGCAAGCTGAGAACGAACTCAGAGCCGTCCAAGATGACGATGGACGGATTGGTCAGAGCTGCCCCCTCGATGGCGTACTCCTGGGTGAACGTTGCTCCCAGAAGCAGTTGGAGCGAGGGGTCGGAGACCTGTCCGATCTCTGGCACCACCTGGGTTACAAATTCGAGGTTGGAATGCCAGATCGCCTCGATGTCCCGGTGGCGGGTTTGGAATCCTTTTCGCAGGTCTTCGAGGGTTTCCTCCACAGTGTCCTGGTCGAGCTCGATCGTGTGCTGGGCGATCCGGCGGAGCCGTTCTTGGCTGTCGGGTAGCCCCCCGGTATGGGCCAAAAAGGGCTTGGTGATGACCCGGGCCGGATCGGGCCGGAGGCGGATGCCGGTGGGAATGACCTCTACCACGGTCGCCCCGGGAGGGACATCGGCCCTAGCTGACGGCGACCGTTTCCCCGAGACGGTCGAGATATTCGACGTGACGGCGGGCGATGGTCGACCAGGAAAGCCGCTGGCCCACGATTCGGGCCTCCTCGACCGCCCGTCGATAGGCGAAATCGTCGG
>DATBKE010000028.1:0-4586 GCA_036556085.1 Acidimicrobiia bacterium
GCGGCCTGCACCGCCATATCGATGTCGGCGGCGGTCCCGTCGATGACGGTGTCGACCACCTCTCCGGTGGCCGGGTTCTCGACCTTGAGGTCGCCCCCGTCCTTGGAGTCGGCCCAGGATCCATCGATCCAGTGCTTCCAGCTCATGGCATCTCCTTCTCGCGTCGTCTCAGGACTCTTCTGCGCGGCGGTTGAACCGCTGGGCCAAGAGGATGGGGATGGTGGTGATGGCGACGATCAGCATGGCCACGACGTTGGTGACGGGCCGCTGCCGCGGTCGGAACAGGGTTGAGAAAAGCCAGATCGGCAGAGTCTGGTACGAGCCGGCAGTGAAGGTCGTGACGATGATCTCATCGAAGCTGAGGGCGAATGCCAGCATTCCCCCGGTAACCAGGGCCGGGGCAAGCTGGGGCAGCAGCACATGCCGGAAGGTCTGCGTGCCCGTCGCTCCCAGGTCTGCCGATGCCTCCAGCATGTTGGTCGAGGTCCTGCGCATCCGAGCGACGACGTTGTTGAAGGCAATGGCCACACAGAACGTGGCGTGGCCGACGATGATCGTCCACCGGGCGAGCTGCACGTTGGCCAGGTTGAAGGCAGAGTTGAGGGCGATGCCGGTGATGATGCCGGGCAGAGCAATGGGCAGGATGATGAAGAACGAGACCGCCCGGCGCCCGAAGAACTTGGTCTTCCAGACTGCGGCGGCCGCAAGGCTGCCCAGGACGAGAGCAATGGCGGTGGCGACGAGGGCAACCACGAGTGAGAGCAGCAGGGCCCGCTGCATCTCAGGGTTGGACAGTGCGATCGGGAACCACTTGGTGGTAAGCCCGGGGGGAGGGAAGGTGAACGTCGCCGCTTCGGAGGTGAAGGCGTAGAGAAACACCAGCAAAATTGGGACGTGCAGGAACAGCAGGACGAGGGTGGATGTCGCCTTCAACCCGAAGCCTGCCCGCTCCCTCATCAGAGGTTCTCGAAAGCCCCGGTCCGTCTGGCGAAGGCAAGGTAGATGGCCATGATCACCATCGGGACGAAAGAAAAGGCGGCAGCCTGGGGGAGGTCGCCGGCCACCCCCTGGTAGGCGTAGATGGCGAGCCCGATGAAGGGACTCGAGTTGCCGATGATCTGCGGAATGATGTAATCACCCAGAGTCAGGGCGAAGGTGAAGATCGACCCTGCCACCACGCCGGGAATCGCCAGAGGCCATATCACCTTTCTGAATGTCATCGGTCCCTTCGCCCCCAGGTCGGCCGAGGCCTCCATCAGGCTGCGGGGGATCTTCTCGAGTGCGGTGACTATCGGCAGGATCATGTACGGCAGCCAGATGTACACGAACACCACGAACTGACCCAGGTAAGAGGCTGAGAGGCTGGGCCCGCCAACAACAGGGGTTGCCAGTACACCTTCGAGCAGCGCGGTGAGATTGAGCTTGGTGAGGAACCAATTGATCACGCCTTCGTTCGCCAGGATCGTCTTCCAGGCATAGACCCTGACCAAGTAGCTGGACCAGAGCGGAAGGATGACCGCCAGCACCAGCCAAGCTTTGGATCGGCCTCTGGTGTAGCGAGCGATCAGGTAGGCCAACGGGAAGGCGAGGATGGCTGCGGCAATAGTGACCGCCGCCGCCATCGCCACGGTGCGAAAAGTGGTGACCCAGTTGGCCGGGTTGCTGAGGAATCGTTTCCAGGTGTCGAGTGTGAACGTGCGCTCGACCACGCCGGTGAACTCGTCGAGACGAAAGAAGCTCTGGACCAGCAGAGCGAACAACGAACCGAGATAGACGACGATCAGCCACAGTGCGGGGGGTCCCAGCAGCAGCCCCAGCCGAAGCCGAGGGCGGCGCGCCAGACTCGCCGACAAGCGGACCGATCTCGATCTGGAGGCAGTGGCAGGAGAGGCCATGGGGGTGGAACGGGGGGGCGGGGAAACCCGCCCCCCCGGTTCAACTCATTGTCCGCCCAGGATGGCGGTGTACGTACTCACCCATTGCGAGTAGGGCACGCACTCCCCGCCCATGCCGAAGCAGTCGGCCTGCGGGGTTTTCCAGAACGCGATCTTGTCGAAGCTGTCGAATCCGTTCGTGGCGCAGCCCGTGTCGGTGAGCAGTTCATTTCCGGTGCACGCAGCCGGTACCGATGGGACCGCTCCGAACCAGGCAGCGACATCACCCTGCACTTTCGGATCCAGCGAGTGCTCCATCCACTTGTATGCACAATTGGGGTGCTGCGACTGCGAGTGCAGCATGGTGGTGTCGGCCCAGGCCGTCACGCCTTCGGAGGGAAACACGCTCGCTATCGGCTCCCCCGCCGCTTGCAACAAGTTCACCTGGAACGGCCACGACGACGAAGCAACCACACCCTCGTTCGTAATGTCATCCATGTGGATCGTGGTGTCATGCCAGTACCGGAAAGCGAGCTCGCGCTGGCCCTGCAGCAACGTCTTCACCGCCGCGAACTGATCGGCAGTGAGGGCGTAGGGGTCGTCAATGCCGAGGGATGGGTCCTTGGCCTTTAGGTAGAGAGCCCCGTCTGCGATTGCGATGGCGCCGTCGTACGCCTCGATCCTTCCGGCGTTCGACTGGCCGTCTCCAAGGGTCTGCTCCTCGAAGATCACGCTCCAACTGGTAGGTGCCTCGGTGAACACCTCGGTGTTGTACAGGAGCACATTGGCGCCCCATACATACGGAGTGCCGTAGTGCTTGCCATCCACGGTGTGCCAGGGGGCGTCCTTGAGCCGGTCATCAACGGTTCCGTAACTGGGGATGAGGTCGATGTTGACTTCCTGCACCGTCCCGCCCTTGATCAGTCGGAGGGAGGCATCCCCGGAGGCGGTGACGAGATCGTACTGGCCCCCACCTTCGGTCATCAGCGACACCATTTCGTCGGATGTGCCGGCTACCTTGACTGAGACCTTGCATCCGGTTTCATCTTCGAATCCGGTCACCCAGTCGTATTCCGGATAGCCCGGCGTCTCGCCTCTCTCGATATAGCCCGCCCAGGCGACGATGCTCAGTGCACCCTCGCCGTCACCCACCTCGGTGAGCGGGCCCTCTGTCTCGCCGCCGCCCGAAGTGCAGGCGGCCGCCAGGACGGCCATCACGCTCAATGTGGCGATTCTCCTCTTGTTCATTCGGGGGTCTCCTCCTCCGTTGTGACCTCTTCCTGCTCCGCGTCGGCCAGCGGCCGGCACGAATCCTTGCTCCAGCTCAACCTGACCGCCCTGCCCACCATCTCGCCCAGGTCACGATGGCCGATCTCGAGGTTCTGACTTGCAACCTCGAGCAAGGTGTCTTCGACCTCGACCTGGTATCGGCTGTACATGCCCAGGTAGAGGGCCTCCTTCACCGTCCCATCGACGGTCACCTCGTCCGCGCCGGGCATGCGGTCGCGTGACGTGAGCCGTATCTTCTCGGGACGCACGGTAAACGCACGGCTCGAGCCGCGTATGGAAGCTGCCAGCTCTCCCGTGATGAGGTTGGAGGTGCCGACGAACCCGGCGACGAATGAATTGCGCGGGCTCTCATAGACCTCGGCCGGTGTCCCGATCTGCTCGACCCGCCCATGGCTGAAAACTGCCATACGGTCACTCATGGTGAGGGCCTCTTCTTGATCGTGGGTGACGAAGACGAAGGTGATGCCAACCTCTCGATGCAGTGACTTGAGCTCGATCTGCATCGCCTGGCGCAGCTTGAGGTCGAGGGCTCCCAACGGCTCGTCCAACAGGAGCACTGACGGCCGGTTGATCAGGGCACGGGCCAGGGCGACTCGTTGACGCTGGCCGCCCGAGAGCTGGCTCGGCCTGCGCTCGCCGAAACCGCCCAGTCGCACGAGATCGAGTGCCTCGGCCACGCGCTCGGCGCGTTCTCGCCCCTCCACACCCTTGACCATCAGGCCGTAGGCGACGTTCTCCGCCACGTTCATGTGCGGAAATAGCGCATAGTCCTGGAAGACCGTGTTGACGTCTCGCTCGTACGGCGCCTGCCCGGTCACGTCTTGTCCGTGCAGGAGAATCCGCCCGACGGTCGGCTGTTCGAAGCCGGCGATCATTCGCAGGCAGGTGGTCTTGCCGGAGCCCGACGGCCCTAGCATCGAGAAGAACTCGCCGTCGAGGATCTCCATCTCCACGTTTTCGACGGCACGGACCGAACCGAAGTCCTTGCTCACCTCCTCGAAAACGACGGCTGTGGTCATTAGGCCGGGGGAGTGTATGCGGGGTCTTCCCTCCCGAGCCTGGCTGGAGAAGGGGTTGTCTCAGTCGCCTGCCCTGGTCACCACCACCAGGGTCTGACCGGCTTCGACCTGGGATCCCTGCGAGATCTGAACCTGCGAAACCACACCGGCGTGGGGAGAGCGGAGGCTGTGCTCCATCTTCATGGCCTCGATCACGACCAGCACCTGGCCCTCTTCGACCTCTGCCCCATCCTCGGTCAGGACCCGGGCGATCCTGCCCGGCATCGGCGAGATCAGGGAGCCTGGCGCGTCGATCGAGGTCGGGTCGGGAAACCGTGGTTCTTCGATCAGCCGGCTGTAACCGCTCGGACCGTCGACGTGGTGCACGAGCCCTGATCGAGATACCTCGTATGACCGTAAGAGC
>DATBKE010000029.1:0-28175 GCA_036556085.1 Acidimicrobiia bacterium
GAGGTTGCGTCCCCACCGTCGCCGCCGTTACCGGTATCGCCACTGTATGTGGTCGATGAGGTGTCGGAGGTGGCATTGGCATCGCCGGTGTCACCGGAGGTCGAGTTGGCCTCGGCATCGGCGTCACCGCCGTCGCCGCCAACCGCCTCCAGCAGTTGTCCTATCGGGGTCTCGGAGGCCTGTGCGACTGCGCCGCCGGCGATGAGCAGCATCACCGTCAGAGCCAGCACGAACAGGGCCCGATAGACCCATTCGTATCGTTTCACTGATAACTCCTTGTTTGTCGAAAGGGTGAGAGCTAGAGCTCAATCACCCTCAGGTTCCAAACAAGAAGTCCTATCCAGGAGCCCCCAGAAGTCGGGGTAGGGCCGAGCGGTCGGTGCTGGACCGCACGGAAATCATGCCTGCCAGGCCGGCAGCCAATACGACTGCCATGGCCAGAACCGCCAAGGAATCAGAAGCCCCGCCGAAACTCGACTGGCCGAGAGTCGAACCAGCCAGAGCCCAGATGGGCTGCGCCGCCGTTAGAGCCGAGGGAAGGGGCGACGGCGGACTGGAGGTAGCAGACGACCCTTCGGTTACCTCGGCCGTCGGCAACGTCACGACCGCGGTCGCCGCGGGGTTCGAGGCCGTGGCTGCTGTTGGCTTTGGAGCGGGCGCTTCGATGCTTAGGACCTCGTCTTCCCCGCCTGAGGTTTCGGGTGCGGCGATGGCCAGGACCGGCCCGGTCACTGCCTCTACGACGGCGGCCAAGGGACTGGTCGCCTCCACAACAGTGTCAGTGTGTGGCGCTACGACTTCCACCACCGGGCTCACGATCTCACCGATTGTCTCGCCAACGGGAATGACGGCTTCGACCACTGGGGTCGCGGACTGGGTGATCACTTCTGCGACCTGATACACGGTGCTGACGACCGGCGCCGTGGTCTGGATCACGGATTCAGTGACCGACCCGATGGTCTCGACAACCGGATCGGCGATTTCGAAAACGGGTTCAGCCACCTCGGCCACGGTCTCGCTGGCAGGCGCGACCACTCCAGCCACTATGTCGGTGAGAGGCTGGGCTACCTCGGCCACGGACTCGATTGCGGGTTCGGAGACTCCCGTCAATGTTCCGGTAACCGGCTCTGCCACCTCGGTGACGGGTTGGGAGACTTCGGTCACTGTCTCGGTGACAGGTTCGACGACCTTGGTAACGGGCTCGGCTGCTTCGGTCACCGTCTGGGTGACCGGCTCGGAAGCTTCGATGACAGGCTCGGCTACCTCCGCCACCGTCTCGGTGACCGGTCCGGCGGTTTCGATGACGGGCTCGGCGACTTCGGTCACCGTCTCGGTGACTGGCTCGGCGACTTCGGTCACCGTCTGGGTGACCGGTTCGGCTGTCTCGGTAACGGGCTCGGCGACTTCGGTCACCGTCTGGGTGACCGGCTCGGCTGTCTCGGTGACGGGCTCGGAAACGGTTTCGACTGCGCCCAACAGTGAGGCGTCGGCCTCTGGGGCCAGGGCGGAAAAGAGCAAAAAGAAGCCCAAGACGCCAAAAACGACCAAGCCAATCTTGGTCGCCATCCCCCTTACCGTGTCCCAGGTCGAAAGTTCCATCGGGGAACTCTCCAATCGGTAGCCCGTCGACGGCCACCATACCCCTGGGTCCTAACTACGCAAACCAGCGATTCCAATCACGCCGAAATCAGCATTTGGCGCGCCCGCTCGAGCCTCGACAGCACGACATCACGGCCCAAGATCGCCATCGATTCGAATAGCGGTGGGCTCACCGTCGATCCCGTGACCGCCACTCTCAGTGGCTGGAGGCCTTTGCGGGCGTTGAGGCCGAGTTGTTCCAGCATTGTCCGCAGGGACCTTTCGATGTGGTCGTGATCCCAGGTGTCGACGGACCCGAGCGCGGTAACCGCCGTTTCAAGCACCGCCTCCACGGCATCTCCTTGCACCTTCGCCCACGAGGCTGGGTCGATCTCGAGTTCATCAGCGAAGAGAAACCGCACTTGTGGTCCGACCTCGGTCAAAAACTTCGTTCGTTCCTGAACCAGCGGGGCGATTCTTCCGAACCGCTCCCATTCGTCCGTGCCCAGTTCCCGGCCCATGCTGGCTGTCACAAAAGGGCGCGCTGCTTCCACGAATTCCACCGCGCTGAGTGACCGGATGTATTCCCCGTTCATCCAATCGAGCTTTGACTGATCGAAAACTGCCGGGTTGGTGGAGACCGACTCCAGATCGAAAAGCCGAATTGACTCAGCTAACGACACGATGGTCACGTCACCCGCTGGTGACCACCCCAGCAGGCTCAGATAGTTGACCATCGCCTGCGGAAGGTAACCCGCCTCGATGTACTCGGTGACTCCTGTGGCCCCGTGCCGCTTTGACAACCGCTTGCCGTCGGTTCCGAGGATCAGCGGTAAATGGGCGTAAGTCGCCTCCTTCGCCCCCAGAGCCATGGTGAGCTGGATGTGGCGTGGTGTCGATGGGAGCAGGTCTTCACCCCGGGCCACGTGGCTGATCTCATAGTCGACGTCGTCGGTCGTAGAAGCCAGGTGGTACGTCGGCCTCCCGTCTGAGCGAAGGAGAACGAAGTCGTCAACGTGCTCGTGGTCGATCCTGATCTTCCCCTTGACCAAGTCATCGAACTCGGTGACCCCCGGTCGCGGCATTTTGAAACGCACCGCCGACGCCTCCCCCGACCCCCGACGGGCGATCGCTTCGCTGATCGGGATCGTGCGACAGCGGCCGTCGTATCCAGGCGGTTGTCCGGCCGCGGCGGCTTCCTCGCGCCGCTTCGCCAGTTCTGCAGGAGTGCAGAAGCAGAAATAGGCCGCCTCCCGCTCCACCAATTCAAGGGCGACTTGGCGGTAACGCTCGTACCGATCCGACTGGCGATAAGTGCCATGAGGTCCTCCCACCCCGACCCCCTCGTCCCAATCGAGCCCCAGCCACCGCAGCCCGGCGAGGATGTCGGCCTCGAACTCGGCGGCGTTTCTCTCGTCATCGGTGTCGTCGATGCGGACGATGAAGGTCCCCCCGGTGTGCTTGGCATAGAGCCAATTGAAAAGAGCCGTTCGGCCCGTCCCAACGTGCATCGCTCCCGTCGGCGACGGAGCGATTCTCAACCGGGTTGTCACCGGCTGGCGATCCGGTTGCTCAAGACTCCAATTCCATCGATTTCGACTTCTACCAAGTCGCCCGGGAGCATTGGCCCCACGCCAGACGGGGTCCCGGTGAGGACGACGTCTCCGGGGAGAAGCGTCATGACCGCGGTGACGAACTCGAGAATCTCGGCCACCCCAAAAACCATGTCCGCCGTGAAGCCGGCCTGCCGAACCTCGCCGTTGACCCGGCAGATGATGGCCAGACGCTCCAGAGGGTCGAGTTCGGTTTCGATCACAGGTCCCAAGGGACAGAACGTGTCAAAACCTTTGGCCCGGCTCCACTGCCCATCCTTCGCCTGCAGATCGCGGGCGGTGACGTCGTTGGCGGCGGTGTAGCCGAACACGTAGCGTCCGACATCTTCGGCTTTGACGTTCTTGGCGACTCGCCCGATCACCACTGCCAATTCGGCCTCGTGGTGGAGATTGGAGGTTTGTTGGGGATACACGACTCGCGCATCCGGGCCGACCACCGCGGTCGCCGGCTTTAGAAAGATCACGGGTTCCTCGGGCACATCATTCCCTAGCTCGGCGGCGTGGTCGACGTAGTTGCGCCCCACACATACAACTTTTGAAGGGATCACCGGCGACAGGAGCTGAATCGCCTCCCAGGGGAGGAGGGTCTCCGTCGCCTCCCAGGCGACAAACGGAGAGCCCTGATAAACCGTGACCCCGGCCGCTTCGGCCAGCCCGTAGGCGATGTCATTTCCGGTCTTGAATCGAACGATCTTCATCGTCAGATGCCGAGCAGCCGCAAGCGGCGACGGACCTCGTCGGCGGTGAATTCGAATAGATCGGTGCCGGCTTCGGCGACGGCGCGGCGGCCGGCCGAGACCTCGTGAGCCGTCGCCGCCGCCCATTGCTCGCCGCGTTCGACAATGGCGGTCGGCAGACCCTCTCCGATTCCTGAGAGGACCAGTGCGACGTCGAGATCTTCCCGCACCGGGGCCCGTCCCTTATGCGAAGACCTTGCCGCCATCAGAGCCGCGATGACCTTCTCCTGGCTGATCGTCAAGTCGAGTCCCGAGGTTCGAATCAATCTCAGGGCATATCCGGTGTCAGGCCCGGGGGTGCCGAAGGCTCCACCCCTCGGCACCTGCGTTGGAGAGGTGATCACGCCGGGACGGGTAGGGCGCCACCGCCGTGCTGGTCCCGGCTCCGGAGTTGACCGAGGCGCTTGGGCCCCACCGACCTCGACGTTGGGCTGCTGACCCATCAGGCGTAAGTGAGCCAGGTTTGGTATGCCGAAAGTTTTCCGGAGGTCGCCTGGGCGTATAGATCCTGCGCCCGCCGGGTGATCGGTCCGGGCTCACCGGCGCCGACGGCGCGATCGTCAACTTCGCGGATCGGAGTCACCTCGGCCGCAGTGCCGGTAAAGAACAACTCGTCGGCGGCGTATAAGTCACCCCGGGTCAGAACCGCCTCTCGCACCTCGACCCCGTCATCGGCCAGGAGCTGCATCACCGATGCCCGGGTAATCCCATCGAGAATCCCTGAGGACACGGGAGGAGTGACGAGGACCTCGTCACGAACCAGAAACAGATTCTCGCCCGAACCTTCGGAAATGTTGCCGTCCATGTTGAGCAGAATCGCCTCGTCGTAGCCGGTGGCTAGCGCCTCCTGCTTGGCGAGCACGCTGTTCAGATATTGCCCGGTTCCCTTGGCAGTCGGCACGAAGGAGGATTGATGAATGCGTCTCCACGATGAGACCCGAACCCTGATGCCCCTGGCGAGTCCCTCCTCACCCAGGTAAGCACCCCACTTCCAGGCGGCCACGATCGCTCGCACTCGCGAGCCAGCGGGATTCAACCCAATCGAGCCGAGTTCGTAGAAGATGAGCGGCCGGATGTAGCCGGCATCGAGCTCGTTGGCCGTCACGACCTCGAGGCAAACATCGTTGAAATCCTCGGCGGTGTATTCGACCGGGATGCCATAGGCCTTGGCTGATCGCAGAAGCCGGTTGGTGTGCTCGTCGAGCCGGAAGATCGCCGGCCCTTCGGGGGTCTCGTAGGCGCGGATCCCCTCGAATACCCCGGTTCCGTAATGGAGGGCGTTGGAGAGGACGCTGACATTGGCAGAGGCGAAGGGAACCATGGCCCCGTCCATCCATACGAACTTTGCTGAGTCCATTGCCGAAGGCTATCGGAGATAGCGGTGGTGCCAGTCGAGGATCGCCTCAAAGCGCTCCACTCGATGTTTCGGCTTTCCCGAACGTGAAAGCTCATGCCCTTCTCCCGGAAAACGAAGCATCTCTGCATCGACTCCGTTCATCCACAGAGCCAGCAATAGCTGCTCGCCCTGTTCAATCGGGCAGCGAAAGTCATCCTCGGAGTGGATGATCAAAGTTGGGGTCCTGACGTCGTTGACGAATGCCAACGGGCTCTTTTCCCAGTTGGGCAGGAGTTCCCTCGTTCCGAGGTAGTTGATACCGAATTGGGGGGCAATGTCGGAGGTGCCGTTGAACGACGGGAACGAAGTCAGGGCCCTCTCCACCACGGCCGACTTGTAACGCTTGTCCTTGGCCGTCGTCCAAGCCGTCATGAAGCCGCCGTAAGAACCGCCCATGATCCCCACTCGCTCGGGATCTAGTTGGGGAAACCTTTCCAGCGCAGATTCGAGCGCGGCCGTGACATCGTCGACATCGACCGTTCCCCATCCCTCCTCCCGAACCGCTCGAGCGAACTCGAGGCCGCGACCGGAAGAGCCCCGAGGGTTGCAGGCCACCACCCCATAACCGGCGCCGGCGTACACCTGGAACTCGTCGAAGAAGCCGAAACCGTATTGGGTGGCGGGACCGCCGTGGATGTTGACGAGAACTGGAAGTCGCCCCTCTCCCTCCGGCACGTACGCCCAAACGTCGATTTCGGTTTCCTCGCTCTCAACCCGCCAGTGCACCGGCGGCACCAGTCTCGACTCGATCTCGCCATCGAATGGAGCCAGGACCCGTTCAACCCCGTCGACCACTTCGATCAGCCGGCCCGGGTGGGTGGGGTCGGTGATCGTCGCCACGATCCGGCCCGAGGAGGAAACGTCGAAGCCGGTCACCTGACGATCGCCCCCGATGATCGTCTCGGACTCTCCGTTGAATCGCCGTAACTCGATGCGACCCGAATCCTCGACCACCGAATGGATTGCGCCCTCATGCCACACCGGAGGGGAGAGCGCAGCAGTCAGGGAGTAGATCGAGCGATCTATGTCGGCCGTGACGTCGGTCATCGAATCGAGCTGCCAGAGATGGTCGAGACGGGGATAGTCCACCTCGGGTCCACCGATGCCGAAAAGTTCACCGTCTGGCCGATAAACCGGAGCCAGCCATCTCCCCCGAGGAGCGACCTCGGTGAGGTCTCCGGCGACCGTCACCTCGACGAGATCGTTTCCCGGCTCGAGACCCTGTCGGGGATGGCGGTCGGTCGCCAGGGCAACCCGATTACCGGCGGGATGCCAGGCTGGAGACATCTCATCGAATTCGCCCTCGGTGAGACGCCGCGGTTCGTCCTCGCCCCCGGCGTCGACGATCCACACCTGACGGCGCCGGTCATGAAGCCAACCCCGACCGTCATATCGGTAGGGGAACCGGCTGATTCGCTTCGGTCGCCGCCCGCGCTCGTCGTCGCTCAGATCTTCTTGGCCATCGATGTAGGACTTGGCGACGACCGCCAGCGTTTTTCCATCAGGACTCCAGGCCAGGTACTCCACGCCGAGAGCGAAATCAGTGACCTTGCGAGACTCGCCGCCATCGACGGGCATCACCCACACCTGGGCCACAGGTTTCTTGAGATCGGTGGCTCTGAGGAAGGCGAGGTGCCTGCCGTCAGGTGCCCATCGCGGCATCGAATCGATAGGTCCGGCCGTGTAGGGCGAATGGTCCTCACCTTGGTGAACATGAATTTGCCGGCGGTATGTGTCCTCACCCAGATCGAGGCGGCTAACTACAAACGCCACCCGATCCCCGTCGGGATGGATTTGGGGATCAGAAGGGACGGCAAGGAGGGCGAGATCTTGAGGCTGCATGGATAGGCATTTTGGTGGGAGGTGGATGTTTACGCTGCCGGCAGTGGCTCGAGTGGTTGCGTCATTCTTCGGCAGCGGGCTGTTGTTGGGTCGGATGCGGGGAAGCGATGGTGGCTCGGGAACCATCGCCGCCCTGCTTGCCCTGGCTGTTTCCTTCTTCCTGCAACCGGTCTGGGGCCGTCTGGCGGCTTTCGCTCTGACGATCGCCTGCGGCTATTGGGCCGTCAACAGCTTTCGCTTCCAACGCGACGATCCCGGTTGGGTGGTGGTGGACGAAGCTGCCGGCCTCTTCCTTGCCACGATCGGTCTTGGCGTGACCGGGATGCTGGTGGGCTTTGTGGTCTTTCGGATCGCCGATATCGGTAAGAACTTGGCTCCCGGGGTCGCCGCCGCCGAACGCCTGGGCGGTGCGATCGGGATCATGGCTGATGATGTCGTCGCCGGCCTGTATGGCCTCGCTGCCGGCTGGCTCGCCCAATCCATTCTTGCGTAGAAATGGCCGCATTTGCGGCCATTTCTACGCAAGAACGGTGTCATGTTTCGACGTACCGCGCTTCTTCGACGCCGGGCACCAACCGTAGCTTGGCCACCTGCTCCTCTCGCAGGGGTGAATCGAGGTTGAGGCCCATCATCGCCGCCTCGCCACTCGTCCGCGACCGCCCGACCACCATGTTGGCGATGTTGACCCCGATATCCCCGAGGAAGGTTCCAACCCGGCCGATCATCCCCGGGACATCGGCGTTGCGCACGATGAGGAGGTGCTTCGAGATCGGTAACTCGACGTCGTGTCCGAGGATCTCGACCAACATCGGGCCCTTTCGCGATCTGATGGCAGCCACCGAAACCGCTTCACCGCCGACGCTTCCAGATACTTCGAGGATCGATACGTAATCGGAGCTGAACTCGTCCGCCTCTAAGACAAGTGAGATGCCGCGGTTATGTGCCATAGAGGTGACGTTGACGAAAGAAACTGGCTCGGTAGAGACCGCGGCAAGCCCGCCCTTCATAACGGCCAAGCCGAGGGGGCGGACCTCCGACAAGGCCAACCGACCCCTGGCGGTAACCCGAAGCTGATCGGGGACGCCGCCGGCAAGCCCGATGAAGACTCGGCCCAGTTGTTCGGCGATGGGAAGAAACTCGCGCACATCCTCTGAAAGCTCTCGACCGAGATCGAGGTTGACGGCCGAGAGCACCAAGTCCCCGGCGAGCGCAGCCGCTACCACTTCCGCCACCTGGACCCCAGCCTTGTCCTGGGCTTCAACCGTTGAGGCGCCCAGATGCGGAGTCAGCACAACTTGATGCAGATCGAAAAAGGGACTCTCGGTCAGGGGCTCGTTGATGAACACGTCGAGGGCGGCTCCTGCCACGGCACCGGACCGAACCGCTTCCGCCAGAGCTTCCTCGTCGACGATTCCACCCCGCGAGGTGTTGACGATCCTCACCCCCGGCTTGCACTTGGCCAGAGCTTCCTTCCCGAGAAGACGATCGGTCTCAGGTGTGAGGGGAAGGTGGATGGTGATGAAGTCGGCATTCGCCAGCAGTCGGTCCAAGTCGACGAGCTCGGCTCCCTGTCGCCGGGCGCGTTCAGCAGAGATAAAGGGGTCGTAAGCCAGGACCTTCATCCCGAAAGCCATTGCCCGGCTGGCGACCAGGCTGCCGATACGGCCGAGCCCTATCACTCCCAGGGTCTTGCCATGAAGTTCGACTCCCTGAAAGCTTTTCCGATCCCACGTTCCGCTCCGGGTCCGTGCATCGGCCTCGGGAATGTGTCTGACCTGGGCCAAAAGCAAGGCAAAGGCGTGTTCCGCGGCACTGATGGTGTTGGCCTGGGGGGCGTTAACCACGAGGATGCCCCGACTGGTGGCAGCCTCGACGTCGATGTTGTCGACCCCGATGCCGGCGCGGCCGATCACTTTGAGCATTGGAGCGGCGGCGATCAGCTCCTCATCGACCTTGGTGGAAGATCGGACCACCAAGCCGCTGGCGCTTTCCAAGGCTTCGATCAAGTCGGGACGGGTCCAGCCGGAGGCGTCGATCACTTCGAAGTCGCGTGCCAATGCCTCGATGCCGGCCGGAGAAAGGCTTTCGGCCACGACGACGGTAGGACGAGCGTCAACCATTCCGATTGAGTTTGGTGGCAACCGGGGTTCCCGACAAGGTGAGGCCAGGAATGCCGGGTTAACCTCGAAAAATGAGCTGGCCGCCGCAAGTCATCGTCGTCGCCGTTGATGGATCAGACCAGAGCCAAAGGGCTGCTGACCTGGCTGCCTCCCTCGCTCGAGCTCATACGTCGCGACTGGTGATGATCACGGTGGTGAGGCCCCCGGAAGGTTGGTGGGGAGTCACCGGCCAGCCTCCCTCGCCCGAGGCTCTGTCCGAGGCGCTCGTCGAAGGTCAGCAGGAGATTCTCCGTCAGGCTGAGAACCGAACGGACCTCGCCGGAATCGAGTACCGCACGGCTGAGGAGTTGGGAGACCCGACTTCGGTGATCCTCGCTGCTTGCGACCGGGAATCAGCCGACCTGCTCGTCGTCGGTCGCCGCGGTGCGGGGTTGGTTGAGCGAATGGTGATGGGATCGGTGGCAGATCGCCTCGCCCATCACAGCCCGGTTCCGATTCTCATCGTCCCGTGACTTCGGCCTTCGAGGAGGACACCGCCGTCACTGAGGCAGGCGGGGGGTTCACTTCGACCCTCACCGACCGCTGGTCGATCGGCGGAAGACCCAACGGCGGTTATCTGATGGCGGTGGCCCTGCGAGCGCTCGAGCATCGGATTCCACAACCCGACCTGTTGACGACCTCGGCCCATTTCTTGAGCCCGGCTGCACCCGGTACGGCGACGATCGAGGTCGATCTGTTGAAGAGCGGGCGCTCGATCTCGACCGGCCAAGCTCTGCTGCGCCAGGAGGGAAAGGTAATCCTCACGATCTTGGCGAGCTATGGCGACCTCAATTCCACCGGCAAGACCGCGATCTTCGACCAGCCGCCGTCGCTCGGCGAACTGGTGAGCTCACTGCATCGCCCCTACCCGATTCCGATCACCGAACGGTTCGAGTATTTGGTTCCTTTCGATCAGGACCAAGCGGCGCGGGGCGAGAAAACCAATCCCAAACCGGAGCTGGTGGGCAAGGTGCGATTCCGCGATGATCTCGTCCCGCCCTCAGCTGCGCTGCCGCTGCTGATGGACTCATTTCCCCCGACCATGTTCCAGCTCGGCCTTTACGGCTGGACGCCCACCCTCGAACTGACAGTGCACGGACGAGGAAGACCGCAGTCGAGCTGGCTCACGATTCGGCTTCGGTCCCGCTATTTGATCAACGGCCTTGTGGAAGAAGACGGCGAGCTCTGGGATGAGTCGGGCCGTCTCATCGCCCTCTCCCGACAGATGGCCAAAGTCCTGATCGACTAGCCCGGGAGACAGCAGAGGTCGATCTAGAGGTTGGGCAGAACCTCGGTCGCGAGTCGCTCGAAACCGGAGTGGTCATAGGCAGCTTCGGAGAAGTAAAAGATTCCGTAGCCGAGCCCGGCATCACGCCACGGCCGGAGCTTTTCAATCAGCTGCTCCGGCGTTCCCGAGAACTCGGAAAAGTTGAGCATCGTCCGCTCCAGGCGCTCACTCCCGAGAAACTCACCGAAATGCTCCCGCATCCAATTCTTTCGATCGACGACAGCCGACTCAGTCTCTTCGCAGATGATGTTGAAGTTGGAGCTGCGCACGATCTGATCGAAGTCGCGGCCAACCTCACGGCAGTGTTCGGCAAGCCGAGCTGATTTTTCGACGAACTCGTCGAGGGCGTTGCCGAAGTTCGTGTAGGAGGCGTGCTCGGCTGCAACGCGAAGTGTCAATTGCTCTCCGCCACCCGCCACCCAGATCGGCACGTGCGGTTGCTGGAGCGGCTTGGGCTGACAGATGGCGCCATTGAGTTGATAGTGCTTGCCCGAGAAATAAACCTCGTCCTCGGTCCACATCCGCTTCATGATCTCGACGGCTTCACCAAGTTGGCCGATGCGAACGGCCGGTCGCGGGAAGGGATATCCGTAGGCGACATACTCCTGCTCGTACCACCCCGCCCCGATCGCCATCTCCAGCCGACCCTGCGAGAGGACGTCGGTGGTGGCCGCCACCTTGGCGAGATAGGCGGGATGACGGTATGAGTTACACGTACACATCTGTCCGAGGCGGACGGTTTGAGTCGTCACGGCCAGGGCCCCTGTGAGGGTCCACGCCTCATGGGTGACTTCTTGCGTGGGAATGGGGACCGTGTGGAAGTGGTCGTAGACCCAGACCGACTCGTAGCCAGCGGTTTCGGCCGCTTGCGCTACTCCGAGCATCGTCTCCCAATGCTTTTCTCGATCGATGCCTGCCAGGTCGAGACGCCAGCCCTGCGGAACGAATACCCCTGCTCTCATCTCTTCATTCTGGCGTAAATCCGCAGCAGAAAACTGCTCCGAATTTGCGCCAGAATGACCCGATGGACGTTGGGCCCTTCGAAGACCTAATCGAGCGACTTGATCACGTCGCCATCGCCGTACCCGAAATCAAAGAAGCACTCCCGATGGTGGAGGCACTAGGTGGCAAGTATTTCTGTGGGGCAACTTCGGTTAGGAGCCAATTCACCTGGGTGCAATTTCATCTCGCCAACCTCTCCAAACTCGAGCTGATCGCCCCTAATTCTGCGGAGTCATTCGTCACCCGCTTCCTCGAAGAGCGAGGCCCCGGTCTTCATCACCTCACTTACAAGGTCACCGATGTACCCGAGGCAGCCCGCCGCGCCCAATCGCACGGTTACCGGGTTCTGGGACCAAACCTCAATCCGATTTGGAACGAGGTTTTCCTCCACCCCAAGAATCCGCTCGGGACGTTGGTTCAGTTCGCGGCCTGGCCCAGCGACGATCCCTGGACGGTCAACTCGCTCGAAGACGTTCTCGCCGGTTTGGTTCTCGACGACACATGACCGTTCTCGGCGGCGTACCGGTGAAGCCTTTTCGTTCGGCCAAGAACCGGCTCGCCAAGGACCTCGCGATTACCCAGCGACGCTTGCTGGCCGAACACCTGGGCGAGAGAACGCTGGCCGTGGTTCACGAAGCCGGCGCGGAGCCGATGGTCCTTGCCGCCGATGAGGAGGTCGCGGTGTGGGCCAAGCGTTTGGGATATCGCGCTCTCCTCGATCCCGCATCTGACCTCAACTCCGCCGCCAGCGCCGCGGCAGACCTGGCTTCGACTGAGGACCGTCCGTGGGTTCTGATCCACAGCGACCTTCCGTTGATGGACGCCGATGCACTCGGACAGGTAATTGCTGCGCTGACCAGGGGACGGCCGGTCATCGCCCCCAGCCCCGATGGCGGCACGCCCGTCCTGGGCTGGCGAGGAAAGGACCTCACCTTCCAATACGGATCGGGCAGCTTTCAGCGCCATCATCGCCAGCTGGCGGCACACCAACCTCTGGTGGCTACCGATCCGCGGCTGATGTTCGATATCGACCGACCCGGCGACCTTGCCTTCGTCCTCCAACGAGATCGAGCCCTGGCTGATCGGCTCTCTAGCCTGCCTGCCCCGTGACCAACGAACTTCTCTCGACTCCCAAGCGGGCCCTGACCATTGGGGCTCATCCCGACGACGCCGAATTCGGCTCGGGCGGAACTCTGGCCCGCTGGGCCCAGGAAGGCTGCGAAGTATCGATGCTGGTGGTAACCGATGGCTCAAAGGGCTCCTGGGACCCCAATGTCGCCCCCGATCAGCTGGCTCGCTCCCGCATCGAAGAACAGGAGAAGGCGGCCTCCGTGCTCGGCGCCAAGGGCCAACTCGTCCATCTCGGCCATGTCGACGGCGAGCTCGAGTACTCGATGGAGCTCCGGCGCCAGCTCTGTATGTGGATCCGACGCCTCCGGCCCGAGGTTGTCCTCTCCCACGACCCCTGGCGGCGCTACATGCTCCATCCCGACCATCGCGCCACCGGCTGGGGCGCCATCGACGGCGTGGTGGCCGCTCGCGATCACCTTTTCTTTCCCGAGCTAGAACTGGAGAAGCACCGTCCGGAGGCGATTCTCCTCTGGGGTGCAGATGAGCCTGATTACTGGGAAGACATTTCCTCGACCTTCGATCAAAAGATCGAGGCTCTGCTTTGTCATTCGAGCCAAGCCGAAACCTCGATGCACAAAGCGGACACGGATGAGGATGGTCGGACCCAGTTTCTCAACCGCATGCGTGAATGGGCCAGAAGCCAGGGAGAGACTGCCGGACTCGAACAGGCCGAGTCCTTCAAATTGCTGCGCCCCTAGCTACTCCTAGCGGATGGCGTCGCCGGTTTCTTTGTCGAAGAAGTGAAGCTTCTGGGTCTCCACCACCAGCTTCGCCTCATCACCGGGCTTGGGGACATAGTCGGGGTCGACCCGGGCTGTGAACTTGGTCTCGTCACCCAGAGAGGAGGCATCGGTCCCCTGATCGGCGAGCAGTTCGCGAATATCGGGAGTGACGACCGGAGGGGACGGCTTGACAAAGTGGATGTAGGCCTCAGATCCGAGCTGTTCCACCAGCCCCACCTTGACTGAGATGGTCTGTTGAGGATCGGCGGAGGGCACCGCAGCCACCAGCTCGAACATCTCGGGTCGGATCCCGATCACGATCTCCTTGCCCTTGTAGTCGGCCAGCCCGGTCTTTTCCGCCACGGCGGTGCGGTCCAATTTGACCTTGTCCCCTCCGAGATTGGCGTAGACGTCGTCGCCGTCGCCCTCGAGCGTCCCGTAGATGAAGTTCATCGAGGGGGAACCGATGAAGCCGGCCACGAATAGGTTGTCAGGGAAGTCATATAGGTTGCGCGGCGTGTCGACCTGTTGGAGGCGACCCTTTCTGATTACCGCCACGCGGTCGCCCATGGTCATCGCCTCCACCTGATCGTGCGTGACATAGACGGTGGTGGTCCCTAGGCGCTGCTGCAGGAGCCCGATCTCAGATCGCATCTGGACCCGGAGCTTGGCGTCGAGGTTGGAGAGCGGCTCGTCCATCAAGAAGGCGGAGGGTTCGCGGACGATGGCCCGACCCATCGCCACCCTCTGCCGTTGGCCACCGGAGAGCGCTTTCGGTTTTCTCTGCAGGTATTCCCCAAGTTCGAGTACCCGGGCGGCTTCGTTCACCCGCCGGTTGATTTCATCTTTCGACATCTTGCGGAGCTTCAAGCCGAAAGCCATGTTGTCAAAGACCGTCATGTGGGGATACAGGGCGTAGTTCTGGAAAACCATGGCGATGTCTCGATCCTTGGGGGTGACGTCGTTCACCACCCGGTCACCAATCTTGAGGTCGCCCTCGGTGACCTCCTCCAACCCAGCAATCATCCGCAGCAAGGTCGACTTGCCACAGCCGGAGGGCCCCACCAGGACGAGAAACTCGCCGTCGTGGATATTCAAATTGACATCGGTGATGACCCGGTTGCCCCCGGGATAGATCTTGCCGACCTTGTCGAAGGTAATGGAAGCCACCTTGCGTCCTCCTCTAATACGCTGCGTCTTCGAACCTACCATGAGGGCTCAGAACGCGCCCCCGATGTGCAGTCGAAAGGTATGGCATTCCGGTGAGCAAAGTCGCAGTGATAACCGGCGGTACCGGGGGGCTGGGCAGTGCTCTAGTGAGCCGGCTCGTCCGCAATGACTACAAGATGTCCTTGACCTATCTGTTGCCCGAGGAGGCTGAGCGTTTCGAGAGCCAGTTCGAAGTCGATGAGGACCGCATCAGCCTGCGACGAGTCGATGCCACCAATCCCGAGGCGATCGGCGGGCTAATGAAAGAGGTGGCCGAACAACACGGTGACATTCACGTCGCCTGTTCGCTGGTCGGAGGGTGGGCCGGCGGGCGGGACGTCGAGGACACCGACGACTTGAGGTTCGAGCGGATGATTGACCTCAATCTGCGCTCGGCGTTCTACACCGCCCGCGCCGCGCTGCCGCATTTGAAGGCGGCTGGCTGGGGTCGCTTGCTTTTAGTAGGAAGCCGCGCGGCCTTCGATACTCCGGGAGGACAGGCTGCTTTCAACGCCGCCAAGGCCGGAGTCGTCGCCCTCGGAAAGACGATTGCTCAGGAACTCGACGGGACCAAGGTGACCTGCAATGTCCTCCTTCCCTCGGTGATCGATACCCCGGCGACGAGAGCCACCGCGCCATATGCCGATTACATCACCTGGCCCACGCCCGACGAGATCGCGGCCGTTGCCGAGTTCTTGGTGTCCGAAGCCTCGGGAGTGATCAACGGCGCAGCGGTACCGGTATTCGGACGCAGTTAGAAGACGGTGGGCTCAGATCTTCGGCTGCGGTCGACTCAAGAAGTCTTCGATGATCATCTGCGGCTGGCAAGTGAGCATGACTTCGAGGCCGATATCGAACGGAACGTGTCACCGGACATCGTCGTATTCGATCGCCGCGGCATCTTCCACGGGCGGGAGGGGGTTCGCGAACTTGCTTTGCTCTTGGAGAGCGAACTACCCAACGCCCCCTACGTTTATACAACCCGGATGGTCGAGGGTCGCTTTGCCTTTCTGGAGTGGACCTCTGAAGCCGAACAGACCCGAGTTCGTGATGGCGCCGATTCGTTCGTGATCGAGGATGGCTGGATCATCGCCCAGACCATCCACTACACCGTGGAGGAGAAATAGGGACGCGGTCTAGTCGGAGTCGGCGACTTCAGCAGCTGAAAGAGCCCGATATCGTCGCTGGATTCGCGGGACTCTGATTCGGACCGCTGAACTCGCCCCTGGTGACGCCATCGGAGAGTGTGAGTGACCCACCCTCACCGACCAGATAGTTCTCCCCGGCCACATCGATGGTGACGAGCGATGTCCCGGTCGGGTACTCGCCATCTGAAACCGGACCCGACATGTTCAGGACGTACACCGAGAAGTAGGGCTCTTCGCCAAACTGTCCGGAGATGAGCTCGAACGTGTAGGCCGTGCTCGCTTGGGTTGAGCAGGTTCCGTCGACGAATTCATATACGGTTCCATCGATTTCGACCGAAGCTGTTGCGCTGCCCTCCGTGTAGTCGGCTGCTCCTGCCGCCGCCGACGTCTGGGCGGCCGGCTCTGAGGTGGTCGCGGCCGGCGCTGAGGCTTGGGTCTCGGAGCTATCAGTTGGATCCGACCCGCCGGCGTCGACGGCCTGACCGCCGCCACCGCAGGCGGCCACCAGCAGCACAACCAATATTTTGACCAATTTCATTGCAGCCCTTCCTCTTGATCCGCCCGCGACTGAGCGAATGTAAACGGCGTCCAGGAAGGCAGTCGTCCCCAAGTGGATTTCGTTATGCGGTGGTCGACGTCTTCGGACGAAACGCCGCCCGCCAAGGCATCTAGAATTACCTCGCACAATCGTCTTCATGATTTGAAGATGCGCCCGTTCGGGGGTGGTGTAACCGGCAACCGGTCAGCATCGCTGGCCCCAGGGCCGGAATAAGATTTGGTTTCCACTCGATCGGGGGTGGTGTAATCGGCAACACGACAGGTTCTGGCCCTGTTATTGAGGGTTCAAGTCCTTCCCCCCGAGCCAAGGCCCCGTCGTCTAGTGGCCCAGGATGCGACCCTCTCAAGGTCGAGACACGGATTCGAATTCCGTCGGGGCTGCCACTTCCATTTTGAGAGGCGTTAGTCCGACCGCAGCAGATCGGGCCGATATCTGCTTAGCACCTCCAGTGCAAACTCCACTTTGTCCTTGGTGCGCTGACCCTTCGGCTGCATCACACACCAGAGTTCGAGGTTCTCGATTCGATTGTCGGTCCGCACGCCGTTTCGATGGTGAACGAATTCATCAGGTTTCAGCGGTCGTTGCAGGAACACAGCCATCACCAATCGGTGCTCAGGCGCGCTCGAATCGCCGCCGGTCAGCTGTCGCAGGCTGCTCGGCACTGGCACGATTCGGTACCCGTGGTTGATGTATCCAATGCCCTCGACCTCCCGAATTGGGACATCTGCCAACACATCACCGTGATTTCGCAAACGCTCAAGATGGGTGTGGCATAGCCCTCGAGCGTTTGAGAAGCGTCCGCAGCCTGCAACTGCACACTCTTTTGGCTTGCGATCGGACAGGAGGCGCGTTGGCCACTCACCTCGCCTGAGCAGAGACAGGTAGTGACCATGACACAACGTTCGAGCCTCGGCTGGGTTTGGACAACCTTCGACGCTGCAGGGTTTGATAACGCTTCGGGCTCCCAGCAGGGGATCGCCATACTTGCGCCATCGCTTGTAGTGGGTGTCGCAGAACCCGCGGGAGACGGCCCGCTTCTCGCACTCGGCAACCGAGCACTCCATGGTGGGAACGTACAGGCAGGGTGTGACACTTTTGGAGAAAAATGGGCTAGTCCGAGCGCTTCTCCTTCAACTATCGCCCGTCGCCCCTGACCGGCGGCCGATATCCTCTCCCTCATGCTTCCGATGATCGCCGGCTACGTCTTGGGGACCCGCGCGTCCAACCGCGCTTCGGGGATGAGTGTCGTCGCCAATGCGATGTTCGAAAAGGGCTCGGTCGCCGACGTCGATGCCCTCGACCTCCGCGTCGATCGGCTCCTGCTCGTGGTCGAAGCCCTCTGGACGATGTTGAAGAAAGATGGCCACACCGACCAAGAGCTCGCCGAGATCATCGCCGAGCTCGACGCCTCGGACGGGAGCGCCGACGGACGTCGCTCAAAGGTCCCGATCACATGTCCCTCGTGCGGCTCAAAGGTGGCACCAAACCTTCCGAAGTGTCAGTTCTGCGGCCATGCCACCGGCCACGAGCCCTCGCCTCTCGAGCGAATCTAGAAGGTGCCCCAGCCAGAACATCTTCACGCGCTAGAGGGAGTTCCGGTGCCCTCCCGTGAGTCAGTCTCCGACGAAACCGGTACCTACTGGGACAAGTGCCTTGAGAAACTCGGCCTCGTTCCCAATGTCATTCGGGCTTACAGCTTCGACGACGAGAAGCTGGGCGCCTTCACCCGGATGTACAACACGTTGATGCTGGGCGACTCCGGTCTCAGCAAGCTCGAAAGAGAAATGATCGCGGTCGTGGTCTCCTCGGTTAACCGCTGCTTCTACTGCCTTACTGCCCATGGTTCGGCGGTGCGAGAACTATCAGACGACGCCGAGCTGGGCGAGATGCTGGCGATGAACTACCGGGTGGCGGAACTGTCCAAGCGAGAACGAGCCATGCTGGACTTCACCTGGAAGCTGGCCGCATCTCCAGCTGAAATCGAGGAATCCGACCGCGAAGCCTTGCGAGCGGCGGGGTTCGAGGATCGCGACATCTGGGACATCGCCGCCGTCGCTTCCTTCTTTGCCATGAGCAATCGCATGTCGAGCGCCATCGATCTCATGCCCAATCCGGAGTACCACCGCAGGTCCCGCTAGAACCCGACCGTTCAATGGACGGTGCGAACGGTCCACAGCTTCCAGCCGCTTTCGGTTGGACGCAGCTCGATCTCCCATCGAAAGGTCTGGACTATTTCGCCCGGCCGCGAAACGGTGACGGTGCCGACTACAAATCCTGGGGCCGTCACCACTGCCTCCGAAAGGGTAAAGGTATAAGGCGGACCGGCATCGATCGCTTCGCTTCTCAACTGCGCCAACTGGGGACCATCTTCGAACGTTTGCTGCAAGCGGGAGGTGTCACCATCACCGGCGAAGAGCCCCCAGGCGGTCAGAGCACGCTGGGCGGCTTCGATCTCGTCTTCGGTTTTGTCACGGCCGGCCACCCACCAGGCACCCGCCAGCACAAGTATCAGGATGATCGCCAGCGACCAGCGCAGCCGAGTGGTCACGGGCTGAATGGATAGGCCACCGCCACTCCCGTGACCTCGAAGCTGTCGTCCGCCATCGACAAGAAGCGGATCAGCCCGAAAGGGACTTGACGTTTCAGCTCTACTCGCACCGAACCGCCGTCCTCAGCTACCTCGATGATCGGTGGTGCCGCCAGATCGACGCCTCCACTCGACTGCGAGATGACGGCCAGGGCCAAGCTCGAGGCATCGGCGGGGTCAAGTACGGGTACTCCCTGCTCGCGATAGATCTCGAGATCGATAGCGCTGGCCGCCGCCAACGCGGCTCCATCGGCCATCGCCACCAGTTCCTGACGCTCGCCCATGATTCGCCATAGCTCGGCCGACATTGCTCCCAGCATCAAGAGACAAAATCCCAAGCCCAGAAACCAGATCGGCACAGACCCTCTCTCACCTTTCAAGGCCGGCTCCGATAGAGATCGACTTGCTCGCTATGGCGCGCTCGAACCTGGATCTCGCCGATCGGTAGCAGCTCTGAGACTTGCCGAACGGGCATCGATACTTCGACCACAAACACCGCCCCCCGGGCGAAGGAGCAAGGGCTCCCATCGCAGAACAGAACCGATACATCCGGAGTGGCGACATTCATCCCATCGGCGACCGACGTGATCGCCTGGGAAGCCGCGGCGAGGGGCTCCGCGGCAGCGAGCACTCCTGCTCTGGCTCCCTCGGCCGCAGCTCGCCGGACGAAATTCCTCGCCTCGAAGACCGGAGCTACCAGCAAAACCATCAGAGCAAGCGGCAAGACGATCGTCAGGACTCCGAGCGCGAACTCAATCGGAGTAGCGCCGCGTTCTCTACGCATCGCTTTCCTTGACGCCGGCTACCTCCAGTTGAAACGACACATCGGGCACAGCTGGGAACCAGCCGGCAAACGCCCCTTCCGCGGAAGCAACCACCCGTTGGTCGACAAAGACGCACTGAAAAGACACGTCTTGACCTAGCGGTCCGCCCATCAGGTCGGCGAGGACGCGATCGATCGCTGCGACGCAGTCGGCCTCCCGAGCTGCCGCGGGTGCGCCAACCCTCACTCCCTCATCGAGAGCCGACCGCAGCACGCCGCGGGCGTACTGAAGCGCAATGAGATATAGCAGCAGCGCCATGAAGGCCATGGAGAGTGCCGCCACCACCATGAACTGGGCGGTCGCAAAACCGCCCTCTCTCTTCTGACGCCTTACGCGGCTCCCAAGATCTGGGTCCTTATCCATTCGACGACCTCCACCCCGAGCGCCTCTAGCACACCCCAGATCACGACCAATGCGGCGATCGCCAGGGCGGCATTCCCCAGGAGTTCCGCAGTCGACAGCCCTCGTTGGTCGCGGTTGATTCGCCGGACCACAAGCGCCAATCGATGAAGTTGATCCATCCTTTTTCTCCTCCTTTTCTTTCCTATTGCCAGCCGAAGATCACTTGTGGAAGGGGCGCTCCCACGAAAAGCAGCATCACGGGGGCGAGGATCCCGATGATCGGGACGAGCATCGCCGCCCTCCTCCGGGTCGCAGAGCGCCTCATCGCTTCCCGCCTCGCCTCGCGCACGTCCTCGGACAGCTCGAGCAACGCATGCGCCAGATCAGCCCCGCGCTCGTCGGCTGCCGCCAAAAGCGAATACGTCCGCGCGCAGCTTGGCTCGGGTGTCAACGAGGCCAGCCGGGAGAAGGCGTCGCTGGCCCGCATGCCCGCACGATGCAATCGCAAGGCTTCGGCGAGTTCGCTGACAACCTCGCCTCGACCCCGCTCCACTATCTGTTGCACGGCATGTACGACTCCCCCACCGGCGCGGACCCGCATCGCCAGCAGCTGGTTCACGGTGTAGATCTCGATTCGCATGGCTTCCTGGCGGTTGCGAATGGCTCGATCGATCTGCCCCCGATTGCGGGTGATTCCGATCAATATCGCCAGGGCAACGAGGGCCATCGCCCGCGGGACCGGCAACCGTAGGGAAAACCCGACACCAACGCTCGCTGCCAGCATCAGGGCCATCGCGGCCATTTGGCGAAATCGATACGCCTCGAGTGCTTGTTCGTCGTCGAGCCCGTGGTAGAGACCGGTCTGGCGAAGCCGAAGCTTGGTCGAGGCGCCGTCGTCGCGGTCGAGCCAACGCCCGAGTCTTGTGGCGAGCGGGGCAAGGAGCATTCGTCCCAACCGCGCCCAGACGGATCCGATGAAGGCGGTGCCAACACCCATTCCATAGCCAGCGCGGGTGGTGGCCGTGTAGGGACGAACACGCGCTGCGAGGCGGGCAGGAGGAGGCACGAGCCATCTCACAAACATGGCGACCACCAAGGCCACCAGGATCGAAGCCGTGACCGTGCCGGAATTCACGAGGGTTCGCCGCCGAACACCCGCGGTTCTTCCATCTGGCGACCGAGGCGAGTGGCGATTCCGATCCCGAGAAAGCTCGCCAGAGCACCGATTGCCACCACGACCCAGCCCGCGGGAGAGGCGTAGAAGTCGCGGAACGGACCCGGCCGCAAGGTGATGAAGGCCAGCACCGCCCAGGGGATCACGAATACAGCTCGCGCGTTGAGTTTCTGCTCGAGCGACAGCGTCTCGATCTCCTCGTAGGCCCAAACATCGCGGGTAGTAGCCGTTGCCAGATCTCGCAGAATCTCGAGCACGATCTGCCCGCCCTTGGCATGGGCGACGATGAGCACTTCGATAACCCGATCCGAGGCGGGATGGGCCAGCTCTTGTCGGATCACCTCCAGAGCGGGAGCGACCCCCATCACTCTCGCCAGATACGGAAAGCGATCGAACGCCCGACGCAGTGGGACCGGCCCGGCCTCCGCCAACAGCTCGATCGCCCGGCCAAGCGACATGCCAGCGGAGATCGAGGCGATCAGGTCTCGAATGCCATCCGGCCAAGCCGATTGCAACGAGAGGATTTGTTGGTTCCGTCGGCGCATCAGCCAGGTGCGTGGAAGGAACCCGGACACGATCGCCGCCGGCAGGGCCACCGTCATCAAGCCCGTGATCGACCAGACCACCAGGAAGGCCACCGCGACTGTGCCCAGGGTCAACAGGACGAACTGACTTCGACTGATACCCACCCCGGTTTGTTGGAGCCACAAGCCCTTCTCCGGGCCAACCGCTTTCAGCCGCCGTTGGCCAGGCCAGCCTCCCGTAACCCAGCCAACAATGAGTGCCGCCGCCAGTGCCGACAGCCCCGACGCCACCAGCCTCACCAGACCGACGCCGTCCCTTCCAAGACGGAGGACAGAGACGTCCCGGCCGGGAGCACTCTTTCCAGACGATTGACGAGGGAATCGGGTGGCAGCGCCCCGGTCCACTCCAACGGGTTGCCGAGACCGCGCCTGACAAATATGGGCTGGGTGGAGAAATCGTTGTGGAGCGCGGGCACCAGGGCGAGAATTTCCATCACCTGCCGGCGCAAAGGCCCCTCAGTAGAACCACTCAGGTCCCGGTCAAGATGGAGGACGAGGTCGAGCGAGCTGCTGAAGACCTTGCGCACGACCGCCTCCCCCACGTTCTCGCCAGCCATCATCGCCGCGTTGACGAGCGCATTCAGAGCATCTCGGGCGGAGTTGGCATGGACTGTGCAGCCAAAGCCGCAGCCGGCATTCACCGCCCGGGTTAACTCGAAAGCCTCGGCCCCCCGCACCTCGCCCACGATGATGCGATCAGGACGCATCGCCAGGATGACCTTGACCAGGTCACGCAACGAGATCTCCCCTCTCCCGTCGAGCGCTGCCGGCCGAGCCTCGTAGTAGGAACCGTGCAGAAGGGGGACGTGCAATTCGCGGACCTCCTCGCAGCAGCGAATGCAAAGCCCGGCCGGGCTGGCCTGGATGAGGGCGGCGAGAAGCGACGTCTTTCCGCTCCCAGGTGGCCCGGAAACCAGGTAGGAGGCGTTGGTGCGAGCGACCAGGGCCAAGAAGTTTGCGGCCGGAATTGTCAGCGAGCCGAGCTCGGTCAACGTTTGCAACGACTCCCGGCGCAGCGCATAACGACGAATGGTCACGGAGAGTTGGTCGGCAATCGGCGAAATGACAGCCGTCAACCGAGCCGATCCCTCGAGAACGCGAGCCTGCACAATGGGACTGGACGCATCAAGACGGCGATCGCTCTCCGCTAGTAGCCGATCGACCACGTGGCGGTTCTCGGCCTCGCTGGTGGGTTGGTCGAGCCCACGAAGGCGGCCGATCGAGTCGATATAGGACACCCGGCCGCCTTCGATGAAGACCTCCTCCAGATCGCGGCGCGCCAGTAGGTCAGTGAGGGGGCCCAGTTCGGAGACCGCCCGCAACACCCGATCGATCATGTCACTCGGGTTGTGGAGCGCCCTCCCCTGTCCCAGATGTGCCCGCCTTTGGTATTCGTCGACCGCGCCACTGACCACCGCGCGGGCCGCATCGCGATCACGAACCGGGTCGATCCGGGTCGATTCGACAAGCTCGAGCGCCCGCTGGCGGATCTCGTCGTAGGCGGGAGCGCTAGGCATGGGCTATCAACTCGCGAGCCAACTTGCCGGTCGAGCGAAAGAAGCGCCCACTAGCCACCCGACTACCCGCCCAGGTGGCCGCCTTCAGCTGCGGATCCTCGGGGAGAAACCAGACCTGAGCCGTGCCGTTAGCCCGCTGCAGTTCTTCCCGAAGTTCTTCCCTGCGAAAGCGGCTCCGGGGAGCGCGGTTTACGACGATCCTCGCGTTGGCGGATTCGTTTAGGTTCCGGGCCTGCACATACCAGGCGTTAAGCCGAGAGACGCTTACTGGGTTTGGAAGCGAAACCATCACCAACTGGTCGGCTGCGCTCACGCCGGCGCGGCTGACACTGAACCGCCCCCCTTGGCCGAACCCGACATCTCCGATCTGCGAACCGACATTGCCGACCACGAATCGGTAACGACGCGAGATCTCGCCGAGCACCTCGGCGACTTCGTGAGTCCGGAGTTCCATCCAGTCGCGTTCACTCGACAACCCGGTCAGGACTTCGAAGCGACCGGCTGGCTGCAATGCCTTCTCAAGCCGTGCTTGGCGGTGAGCCACGGCATCGATCGCGGTGCGCAGGTTGGGCAGCATTGGCAGCGCCAGCCGCTGGGCAATTGAGGGCGCGGTCTCGTCCAAATCGAGCAGGGCGGTGGAACCGGAGCGGGCGAGGTGGGTGGCCAAGGCGATGGCGATCTCGGTAGCGCCACAACCTCCCGGTGGCGCCCCCACGCAAATGACGACGCGATCCCGCCTCTTCTCGGGGACTGAAAGTTCGTCGACGGGATGCTCGGGTGCGAGTACCACCAGCGCTCGAAGTGCGACGACGAACTCGTCCGCAGAGGCATCTGCCTCGATCACCTGATCAACGCCGAACTCCCAGAGCCGCTCCTTGGCGTCAGGCGAGTCGGCTGGGTCGAACACTCCCAGCACTTGGCGTCGACGGCGTTGCACCTCCGTAACCAGTCTGGGGGTGAGGAATGAACTGACATCATCGATGACGAGAACTTGGTAGTCCTCCGCCAGCGCATCCTCGGGAGTCAGCACCTGGGCCCGCACCCGAGCACCGCCGTGATCGGCCAGAAACCGATGGAGGCGATCGGGCCAATCCCGGGCTGAGGCGGAGAGTGCAATGGCAACCTCGTTCATGGTTGTGTCGCAGCCGGCGATGAGCCCGTCGACCGTGCGATCTCGATCTCGCCCGAGCGAATGGCTGCCGCCACCGCAAGGGCCTCCTGATCGTCCACTGCGACGACGACAAAGAAACCCGTTGCCCCCGTTAACGATCCTCGGGCGTTGGAGGGAACCTCGAGTACTTCAGCCCCAGTGAGGATGTACACGGGGCCAGTATCGGAGACCGATATCAAGTCGATCCTGTCGCCGGCGACCAGTCCACCGCCAACGGCGTGCTCGATCTCGATCGGAATCGAAAGGGCCCGCTGGGCGGATGGTGCAGCCGCCGGTCGGAGGTCGTCGACCGAGAGAAGGTGACCGGCCTCGACGGTTCGGGTGGCGACCATCCCCACCAGGGCCGACGACTGCGCTCCCGACAAGAGAGTTGCAAACAGGCTGTCGTCGACATCTACATCGGCCACGGTGAGGTCGCCGACTTTGATGACACGCCCGGCTTCAATGCGACCGGTGGCCACTAGGGCCGGTCGCGTCGTCTCCTGGCCGCGCAGCACCATCAGGTTGGTGGCGAAAGCCAGAACCGCGGCCAGGATCATCAAGAGGTGGGAGGCTGTGACTCGGGTTAGCGGGTTGCGGCGCCGGGGTCGCGACACGTCAGAAAACGCCGGTTCATTTGCCTGCGCGCTTGTCACACAAGCCTCCCACTTCCCCACTGCCTGCGGCCAAGTGGCAACCTATCCACAGGTTGTGGGAAATCGAAAGGAGCGCGAAAAGTTGACGTGGGATCCCGATGATTTCGAGGAGCTGGGCAGCGAACTACGCCGTCGCATGGGCGCCGAGATACGGGAGGAAGCCGAAGAGATCGAGCATCTCGCTGATCTCCAACGACGCCGCCGATCCTCGTTGATCGACGTCGCCAATGCGGCCATGCATCGCGGCGACTCAGTCACGATCGACATCGGCAAACGCTCCTGGAAGGGGACTTTGCGGGCGGTCGGCGAGGACTACCTGCAGCTCACGACCAGCCAGATCGTCATCGAATGCCCATCCGCAGCCGTGGTGTTGACCTCGGAACGATCTCGCGTCGGGGGCCAATCGGGCAAGCCGGCTTCCGCGACATGGCGGGCGAGACTGGCCGAGATCGCTGCCGACGAGAAGACCGTGCAGATCGTCGTGCGCGGCTCCGAGGATGTCGTGGGTCGAATCGAAGTTGTCGCCACGGACCACCTCGAGGTCTCGGGCGAGAACCCGACCTACATACCGCTGGGCTTGATCGTGGCGATCACTTTCGATCCTTAGCCGCACGCGCCCCATCGCTTTCCGCCGCCGCTGGATGTGCGCGCAGGAAGTCGATGATCTCATCTCGCAAAAAGCGAAAGGCCCTGCCGCCGGGAAGCTTGTAAGCCGGTAGCCGGCCCTCCCGCGCATAACGCCTCACCATCTGCACATTCATGCTCAGCATTTCGGCAACTTGGGCCGCATCAAGGATCGGGGGCATATCGCCGCCGTCCGCCAACATGTCCTCCTCTATGTCAACCGTTCGATCATATGGAGATGGAGGGGCGGTGGGAAGAGGGTTGTTATGGCGCTTCCGGGTTAGCCTCGGCCGATGACCGCCAGAGAAAACGAACAGTCAGCCCCGATTGCCCCTGACGCGATCGACCCGGCCCCGGCGCCAGTCGAAAAGCCTCCAGACGAGCAGGGTCCACCCGGCGTTGGTGTCCCGACCAAGCTCATCCGGATTGCGTCGATGACCCGCGCGATGCTCGACGAGGTTCGACAGGCACCGCTCGACGAACAGGGACGAAATCGGCTGGCGGCCGTGCATTCCGCCACCCTGGGGGAACTGCGTGAGATGCTGACCTCAGAGCTGCTCGACGAATTCAACGAAATCATGGTTCCCCTCGATGGGCCAACGCCTTCGGAGGCCGAGTTGCGAATCGCACAAGCCCAGCTCATCGGATGGCTCGAAGGCCTTTTCCATGGGATTCAGGCCTCGCTTTGGAGCCAGCAGATGGCGGCCCAGGCTCAGCTGCAGGAAATGCAACGTCGCTCCTCTGTCGGTCGGGCTTCGCCGGAGGAACGGGAAGGCTCGGGGCTCTACCTCTAAGTCACTCGTTTCGTGCCGCAGGCGGTGGGGTAAAACCGGCCCACGACCTGAGGAGACGAAGCATGCAATTTCCCTGGCAACGGCCCGCCCATCCGCTGGGCCAACTGAGTCGGGCCAACCCGATTGGTCGCATCGGGGCTGGAATCGGTGCCGGCTTTCTGGCCGGAATCGCCGGAACCGCGGCGATGACCCTGTCCTCCATGGCGGAGATGAAGCTGAGAGATCGAAAGCCCTCCACCACTCCCCAAGACGCGGCCGCCAACCTGCTCGGGTTGGAACCGCGGAACTCCGATGAACTCAGCAAGCTCGGCCAGGTGGTTCATTGGCAGTACGGCACGAGCCTGGGAGCCATCAGAGGCTTGATGAGCGCCGCGGCTTTGCGCGAACCCTTGGCCTCGATCCTATTTTTCGCCGCCGTCTGGGCCTTTGACCTCGCGGTGGTGCCGGAACTGGCAGACACCAAACCCGCGAAAGAGTGGGGAGCTGACGAGCTAGCGATCGATGCCTTTCACCATGTCGTTTTCGTCGGAGTAACCGCCCTTGCTCTGCGGGCGCTGCTCAAAAAGCGCGGGCGTTGACTAGCTGACTTTGCGAGCAACGATGCGCTGACGGCGGACCCGGCGGCGCTCACGCTCTGACATGCCGCCCCAGATGCCGAACTTCTCTCCGTTGGTGATGGCGAAGCTAAGGCATTCCTCGCGCACCTCGCAAGCATTACAGATGGCTTTCGCTTTTCGAGTGGACGCTCCCCGCTCTGGAAAGAACAGATCGGCGTCGGCGCCGCGGCAGTTGGCGTAGTCCTGCCATGACAATTCCCCGATGGCGAGAGCGTCGATCAATGTCGACCTCATGCGATGGACTCCGCGGATCCTCCGGGCCAGGTCTCTCCCCACATACTGCGCTCCTCACACGCGTGTAATTACAACAATGTGATTGTGTCAGTTGGGGCGCGCGCCGTCAAGGGGGTGTGGATAAGTCTTTCGATCTAGAAGCGCAGCCGGTCCGGCTTTAATGAGGGTTTGTGACCACCACCGACGTCCCCAGCAAACGCAGGACATCGTTCTTCGTAGATTTCTATCGGTCGGCGGTTGGAAAGAAATGGGTGATGGCGATCACGGGGATCATCCTCCTCGCCTATGTGATCGCCCACACGCTCGGCAACCTCAAGATCTACCTCGAGATCGAGTCCTCCGGCGTCTATGAGATCGACGAATACGGACACTTTCTGCGGGACTTTCTCTACCCCATACTCCCCCGCCATCTCTTCCTCTGGATCATGCGGATCGGACTGCTGATCGCCACCATCTTTCACGTTCACGCGGCAGTCGCCCTTACCTACATAAACCGCCGAGCTCGCCCGATCGGCTACGAAGGCCCTCGTCGTTACCTCGTTGCTAACTACGCCAGCCGGACGATGAGATGGTCCGGCTTCATCGTGCTGGCATTCGTGCTGTTTCACCTCGCCGATTTCACATGGGGGATACAGCCGTTCTCCCCTGAGGGTTGGGAGGCAGGGGCGGTTCATGCCAACTTTCTTCT
>DATBKE010000030.1:0-2679 GCA_036556085.1 Acidimicrobiia bacterium
GGGGAGTTCCTAGGTTCTTTTCGGAGAATCTCGCTTAGTTACCGAAGATGTCGCTAACGATATCGCCGGAGAAGAGGCTCTCGATGGTGACACCCTGGGTCTCGACCTCGACGAAGTCGGAGGGAACGAGGGTCATCCAGACGGAACCGTTCTCGAAGGAGAAGGCGATCCGCTCGGCCTGTTCAGGCGTCACTTCCAGAGTGAACACGGTCTGGGGGACCTCTTCGGCGGCATCGGTGGGAGCGACCGGATTGCCCTCGGCGTCGACGGTGGGTGTAACCACCGGTTGACTCTCGCCCTCTTCCGGCCGTACGTCCTGGGCTACGGCCAGCACCGGCAGACCCTGGAGGACGAAACGGGTGTAGGTCACCGTCTCGCTTGCCTCCTCACCGCCGGTTCCATCGGCGGCGGTGGTCTCGGTGGGGATGCCGAAGATCGGCGAGTCCACCGGGATCTGGGTGAACTCGATGTCGAGGGTGATGATCAGGTTGACCATGTCGCCGGGACGGACAAATCCGTTCACGCCACGGACAGCGTCAGTAGAGATGGTCAGAGCCTGCTTGCCGGAGGGGATCAACTCCGACAGCGGCTTCAGGTCGACCGTGAGCTGGGCCCACTGGCTGGTGGTGATGATCTCGTTCTGATCGATCGGGCCCACCGCCAAACGGCCACCTAGCACCGCCTGAAGCTGCTCTTCCGACGTCACCGCCCCCAGCGGGAGATCCTCAGTGTTCTCCTCACCCTGGGTGATGACGCCCTGTTGAAGAATCTGGGAACCCTGGGCCCCCTCGGGGATCGCCGAACCGGCCCGGAACACCGTGACCTTCTCGCGATCGGCCTCCACCTCAGACTGTATGCCGCTGAGGAATTGGAACACGGCGAAGGCGGCAACACCGGCCAAGACCAGGGCCACCAACAACACCAACGCTCTCCTACCCATCCAGGACTCCTTGTCGAAATGCTGAGGGCTCTCCCAGAGAATCTCTCCGATTAACCCGCAGCGTCGTAGCTAGTTCTCGGTTGTTCTTCGACTCGGCGCCAGCCCGTCTTGAGCCTTCTTCATCAGGGAGTACTCGAATGTTCGGACCTAACGCGGGGGGCCGGCGTGGCCTTCGGGCTTCGACCGGGAACGAGTCAGGAGTAAGGGTCGCATACAGGACTAGTACGGTCAAGGACCGGGCGACCTAACGTCGACCGATCCCGCGCTCCTTCAGCTCCTGGAGGATGGCTTCGAGCGAAGCGTCGACTGCGATCGGTTCTGGCTCGGCGGCGGCCGGCCCGAACTCGCGCTCGAACTCTCGCTTGGGGGTGCGCTTGGCGGGACCGGGCTGCGGAGCGGCTGTGCTGCGCTCCTGCCACTCCGGCAGGGCCTGCTTGATCGAGAGGCTGATCCGGCGGCGCTCGTCTTCCTTCTCGGTGATCTTCACCCGCACCGGTTGATTGATCGAAAGCTCCAATTCGGGTGATTCCACCCGGTGGATGGCGATCTCGGAAACGTGGACGAGACCCTCGACTCCGTCGGCCACCGAGACGAAGGCGCCGAAGGGCACGGTCTTGGTGACAACGCCATCGACCACGTCGCCGACGTTCGTCTCCCGGGAGAAGACCTCCCAGGGATCCTCGAGGGTCTGGCGGATAGAGAGGGAGATGCGCTCCCGTTCCCGGTCGACCTCGAGCACCTTGACGTTGACCTTGTCGCCCACCTTGACCATCTCGGAAGGATGGGAGATGTGCTGCCAGGACATCTCGGAGACGTGGACCAGGCCGTCCATCCCCCCCAGGTCGACGAAGGCTCCGAAGTTGACCACCGAAGAGACCACGCCGGGGCGGTTCTCCCCCACCTGGAGGTCGTCGAGGAAGGCGGCCCGCTGTTCGGCCTGCTCTTCTTCGAGGTAGGCGCGGCGGGAAAGGACAACGTTGTTGCGATTGCGATCGAGCTCGATCACCTTGGCCTCGATCTCGGTGCCGATGAAGGGATCTAGGTCCCGCACCCGGCGCAGGTCGACTAGTGAGGCGGGGAGGAAGCCGCGCAGGCCGATGTCAACGATGAGGCCCCCCTTCACCACTTCGATCACCGTGCCCTTGACGGTGCCGCCGGCCTCGGTGGTCTCTTGGACCCGGCCCCAGGCCCGCTCGTACTGGGCGCGCTTCTTGGAGAGGATGAGCCGGCCTTCGTCGTCCTCTTTGTTGAGGACCAGGGCCTCGACCTTGTCGCCCACTGAGACGATGGTGGCGGGATCGATGTTGGCCCGGATGGAGAGCTCCTCGGTGGGGATGAGGCCCTCGGACTTGTAACCCACGTCGACCATGGCCCCGTCCGCATCCACCGAAACCACTCGACCCTCGACGATGTCGCCCTCCCGGAACCCGACCACGGTTTGGTTGATGGCGGCTTCGAAGTCGTCCATCTCGTTCGCTGCTTCCTCAGTGGAAGCGGAATCGCTGGTGGGGGCCTCTTGCTGGGTTGGCTCCGCTTCGATCTCGATCGGTGGGGAGGTTTCAGGAGCCTCGGTGGCGGGCTCGGTCACCGGCTCGGGAGCGGTGCCGTTGGTCTCGGGCGCCGGCGTGGACGGCGCGGCTTCGGTGTCTGTGGACATAAGTGGGTGTGTTTCCTCCAAAAGGGATTTACTTCCGATGGACCCGAGCGCAAGCTCACCTGCCATCGGAGCATTGACGACT
>DATBKE010000031.1:0-3009 GCA_036556085.1 Acidimicrobiia bacterium
GGGGCCAAGTTCGGTTACCTCCTCGCCTGGGTCGTCCTGGCCGCGAACCTCATGGCGATGCTCGTCCAGACGCTTTCGGCGAAGCTCGGTATCGCCACCCGCAAGAACCTTCCCGAGGTTTGCCGGGACCACTTGCCCCGATGGCTCTCGGTCGGACTCTGGCTCCAGGCCGAGGTCATCGCCATGTCGACCGACCTCGCCGAGGTTCTGGGGGCAGCGCTGGGACTCTACCTGCTCTTCGGGATTCCGCTCTTCCCCGCCGGGGTCCTGGCCGGGGCCGGCGCCTTCGCCATCCTGGGACTCCAGCGTTACGGGTTTCGCCATCTCGAGGCGGGAATCGCCGTTCTGGTCGCGGTGGTCGTCATCGCCTTCGCCCTGGAGATCGTCCTCGCCAAGCCTGATGTCGTGCAGGTCGTCCGGCACATGTTCGTGCCCGGATTCGCGGGCGCGGAATCGGTTTTGTTGGCGGCAGGCATCCTCGGGGCGACCGTAATGCCGCACGTCGTCTACCTCCACTCGGCGCTCACGCAGAGCCGCGTCCCTGGCCGGAGCGACGAAGAGAAGCGGAAGATTCAGCGCTTTGAGCGGATCGACGTCATCATCGCCATGACGATCGCCGGTCTCGTGAACCTGTCGATGCTGGCGATCGCTGCCGCCGTCTTTTGGGGGCTCGGGATCGAGTCGATCGAGGACGCCTTCGCGAGCTTCCAATCCGAGCTCGGCCAAGAGGCAGCGCTCCTCTTCGGCATCGCGCTCCTGGCATCGGGCTTTTCGTCCTCGTCGGTGGGGACGATGTCGGGTCAGGTCGTGATGCAGGGCTTCATCCAGCGCAGGATCCCGCTCTTCCTCAGGCGGGCGGTCACGCTCACGCCCGCGCTAGTCATCCTCGCGCTTGGACTCGACCCGAGCCGCTCGCTGGTCCTCAGTCAGGTCGTGCTGTCGTTCGGGATCCCGTTCGCTCTCGTCCCGCTCGTGATCTTCACCAGCCGGCGCGAGCTCATGGGTCCGCTTGTCAATACGCGCCGGACCACCGCAGTGGCGTGGTTGATCGCGACGCTGATCATCGCCCTCAACGCGTTTCTCCTCTACGAGACGTTCGTCGCCGGTTGATTATCGGGCCCCATGCCCCTTCATCTCCCCCAAGGCGGAATATGCACGGTTTCTCGTTCAGCTCGATCGGGAGACTGGAGTGAAGGTCCCAAGAGCGATTACGGAAGCACCAACGGTCACGCGGAGCAGGTCGTTCGAGCCGAGGGCCGACAAGAATGACGAAGGCCCCCGCACCTTCCGGCGCGGGGGCCTTCTCTCAAAACCCGGCGGCGACCTACTCTCCCACACGCTCTCGCATGCAGTACCATCAGCGCTGAGGGGCTTAACTTCCGTGTTCGGAATGGGAACGGGTGTTTCCCCCTCGCCAAAGCCGCCGGAAACCGTGCGCGACCACCGCGGACGGCGGTCGCCGATCTCCTTGAGCCGCCCTCGAACGCGGGACCGCTTAAGACAATTGAAGTGCCTGTCGCGGTCGCCTGAGCGACCGTAGCCGCAAAAACCTCTCGAGAAGAATTTGGTCAAGCCTCACGGGCGATTAGTACCGCTCGGCTGAACACGTTGCCGTGCTTGCACCTGCGGCCTATCAACGTGGTCGTCTACCACGGCCCTTCAGGCGGCTTGCGCCGCGGGACACCTAATCTCGGGGTGGGCTTCCCACTTAGATGCTTTCAGCGGTTATCCCATCCGCACATAGCTACCCTGCGCTGCGGCTGGCGCCACAACAGGTACACTAGCGGTGCGTCCAACCCGGTCCTCTCGTACTAGGGTCAGCTCCCCTCAGGAATCCTACGCCCACGGCGGATAGGGACCGATCTGTCTCACGACGTTCTGAACCCAGCTCGCGTGCCACTTTAATCGGCGAACAGCCGAACCCTTGGGACCTGCTCCAGCCCCAGGATGTGACGAGCCGACATCGAGGTGCCAAACCTCCCCGTCGATGTGAACTCTTGGGGGAGATCAGCCTGTTATCCCCGGCGTACCTTTTATCCGATGAGCGATGGCCCTTCCATCCGGAGCCACCGGATCACTAAGACCTGGTTTCCCACCTGCTCGACTCGTTTGTCTCGCAGTCAAGCTCCCTTATGCCTTTGCACTCTACGGCTGGTTTCCAATCAGCCTGAGGGAACCTTCGCGCGCCTCCGTTACGATTTTGGAGGCGACCGCCCCAGTCAAACTACCCACCACGCAGTGTTCCCGGCCCGGCTTACGGGCCAAGGTTAGACCGGCAGCACAGCCAGGGTGGTATTTCAAGGTTGACTCCACCGAGACTGGCGTCCCGGCTTCGAAGTCTCCCACCTATCCTACACAAGTTGAACCGACGGTCACTGCGAAGTTGTAGTAAAGGTGCACGGGGTCTTTCCGTCCTGCCGCGGGTCGCCGGCATCTTCACCGGCAATTCAGTTTCGCTGAGTCCCTGGTCGAGACAGTGGGGAAGTCGTTACGCCATTCGTGCAGGTCGGAACTTACCCGACAAGGAATTTCGCTACCTTAGGACCGTTATAGTTACGGCCGCCGTTTACCGGGGCTTCGGTTCGTCGCTTCGCCTTGCGGCTAACGAGTTCCCTTAACCTTCCGGCACCGGGCAGGCGTCAGACCCTATACGTCCTCTTATCGAGTTCGCAGAGTCCTGTGTTTTTAGTAAACAGTCGCTACCCCCAGTTCACTGCAACCCCAGCGAGCTCGTGGAGCGAGTCCATTCACCAGCCGGGGCGCACCTTCTCCCGAAGTTACGGTGCCAATTTGCCGAGTTCCTTGACCAGGGTTCTCTCAAGCGCCTTGGCATATTCTGCCCACCTACCTGAGTCGGTTTGCGGTACGGTCACCAGATCGACTCCCTACGAGGATTTTCTCGGGAGCATGGGATCGCTGACTTTGTGAGCCTTACGGCTCTCGGCATCACCTCTCGGCGTTTGGAATGGAGACGTGGATTTGCCTGCGTCTCCCGCCTACGGGCTTGCA
>DATBKE010000032.1:0-27186 GCA_036556085.1 Acidimicrobiia bacterium
ACGCTGCGAGGTTTTGTCAAAGCTCTGGAAGCAAAAGACCTTTACACCCGCGGTCACACCGAGCGGGTGGCTTACTTCTCCCAGTTGATCGGACGCCAGCTCCACTTCTCGGGCACTCAGCTCGAACGCCTGCGTTGGGCAGCCCTCATTCACGATGTCGGCAAGCTGGCGGTTCCCGCCGAGTTACTGCGTAAGAAGGGCCGTCTCAGCTCGAACGAATACACCGAGATGCAAAGCCATGCTCACCTGGTCGAGGAAATCCTGGCCGAGGTCGAATTCCTGCAACCGATGGTCGAAATTGCTTCCGGCCATCACTCGAATTTCGACGGCACCGGATATGGAGGCAGCGGTCATCGCCATGGCGAACGCCCGAGCCTCGAGAGCTCGATTCTGGCCGTGGCCGATGCGTTCGACGCCATGACCTCGACGAGGAGCTATCGAATGGCGCTAACCCAGGCGTTCGCCCTCGACGAGCTTCGTCGGAACGCCGGAGCGCAGTTCGACCCACTCGTGATCGACGCACTTGAACAAGCGCTCCGTCTGGCCGGGGAAACATATGGATCAACGAATATCGACAACGAGGAACTTGCCCGTCGTCTCGCCGAACAGGTAGCAGTCCGTGAATCGGTCTGACCGGAACTCTTCACAGGTACTGCTGTTGATAGCCATCGTTGCCGCCGCTGCCGTTGGAATCATCGGTCTGCAACAACAGCAAGCCGCCACCCGTGAGCTCGTGGTGGGTGTCACCGCCATGTGCCTGGCGATGCAGGTCAGAGTGCCTCCACGGTCAACTACCTATTTCGGTTTGGGGGTGGCAATCGCAGCGGCGACGCCTGTCTACTTCATTCGTGAGAACCAAACCGATTTGGGCGCCACCCTCGTCGTGATGGGATTGGGGACTGCTTTGGGGCTGACGTGGTCCTTGCTGCGATCGCAGTCGGGAAGCGCTCCATCGTTCATTTATCAGCTGACGGGGATGGCGGTTTACGTGCTGGTGTTCGCCGCGGTCCTGCCGCTTCCCGTTGTTCAAGCCATAGACGACGAATGGAAGGTGATGATTCCGCTCACGATCGGGGCCGGAACCTGGTTGCTCATCGTGAGATTGGGCACCCGGTTCGAGCGTCACCGTGCCGGTGGCGTCGATCCCTTCAATCGAGACTTCATTGACGACGTCAACGTCTTCGTCAGCCTGGTCGGAACCGGCGCTCTCCTCGCCTTGACATATCGCCGGCTGGGGCTTTGGGCGATCGGTGTGGCCGGGCTTCCGTTCCTATTTGCCCAGTCGGCATTTGGTCGATTTCTGCGAATCAAGCGCACCTATCGGCAGACCATTCGGGCTCTGGCTCGAATTCCGGAAGTTGCCGGCCTTGGCGTGGACGGCCACGCCGATCGCACCGCCCGCCTCGCCTCCGAAGTGGGCTACGACCTGGGACTTGGGCGCCGCGAGCTCGAGAACCTCGAGTACGCGGCTCTGATGCACGACATCGGCCGCATCACTTTGACCGAGCCCGCCATCCTCCGTGTTGGTTATACGGACGACGACATCGCGCGTTGGGGAGCGGAGATCATCAGTGAAGCGCCATCCCTTTCCGGAGTGGCGGAGCTGGTTCGAAAACTGCACGAGCCCTATCGCAAGCCCGGAGAGCAAAGTGATCCCGGCATTCCTCTGATCTCGAAGGTTGTGCGAGCGGCGAGTTCGTACGACCACCTGATCGTCGAACGAAAACTCTCACCGCTGCAAGCAGTGGAGGTGCTCCATCAAGGTGCGGCTTACGACTTTGACCCATCGGTGATTGCCGCGCTGCGTCGGGTGCTTGAGCGTCGCCTCGCTTTCCACCCAACCCAAGGGTGACTTAAAGACGAGCAGCGGATCCGGCTTCGGCCCGCGCCCCTCGCTTGAACCAGCGCACGGGTCGTCGCAGCTCGAACTCGATAAACCGCCCCAGACCGAAAGCGAGGAACACGTCGCCGAGGGAAAGCACCTGGCCGATGTTCAGCACTCTGATCGGGATCACGTCAGCGAGGAACGGCAACAACGAATCACGATTGAGAACCACGTGCTTGTAGCTCTCCGCTATTACTGGATCGCCGGGGGCAAAACCAGAGGCCACCTCGGCGGCTTCGGAGAGCACGGGCATGCCTCCGTTGAGCGCGATCACGCTGAAGTTCATAAGGACGCCGAAGCCGGCGAGCCACAGGCCGGGGCGCTCCTTGTTGAGCAAGACGAGGATGATCAATGGCAGATAGCTGAGGAGAATTAGCGTCACCCCGAGCCCGGAGCTGGGCGCATAACGGGCGGCGATCTGCAACGCGAAGCCGAGCGGCAACAGCCACCAGAGCCGGAGGTGGATGTCCCCGAGATTCGACAATCGCCCCCCGCGCAGGATGGCAATCGCCATGGACAGGAACAAAACCGTTACCAGCCATAGCATTGGCCGACGCTATCACACGAAGGGATTTCCGCCAGATGGTGAAAATCGACCTAGACGGGGCGCGGGCAACGATCACGATCGACGATCCTGAGAGACGCAACCCAATCACCGCTGCGACCGTTGATGACCTGATCCGGCTGACGGTCGAAGCCAATTCCCATCCCGAGGTCAGGGTGATCGTTTACACCGGAGCCGGGGATCAGGCTTTCTCGGCCGGCGGAGACCTCTCATCGGGTTTCTTCGACGATCCCATCGGTCTCCACCGGGAGCGGGGACGCCTTGCCGAGCTCTTCCGAACCATGTGGGAGGGGGAAAAGCCGACTGTGGCCCGGGTCAACGGTCATGCCCTGGCCGGGGGCTTTGGGCTCGCAGTGGCTTGCGATATCACCGTCTGCGTTGAGGACGCCCGTCTGGGGACGCCAGAAATCGGGGTTGGACTCTGGCCAATGATGATCACGGTGCCGCTCCTGAGGGCGATCTCACCCAAAACACTCTTCGAGTTGATGGCGACCGGTCGGGTTCTGACACCAGACGAGGCGCTCCGTCTCGGAGCGGTGTCGCGGGTGGTAACGCGCTCAAACCTCGATGCCGCGGTCGATGAGGTGGTCGCCTCTTTGGCTCGGCACAGCCCGGCGACCCTGGCGCTCGGTCGCCGGGCGTTCGGAGCTGTCGGCGGGATGAGCCCTCTCGCCGCCCTCGACTTTCTCCAAGCGGGTCTGACGTCGTTGACCCTGACCGACGATGCCAGGGAGGGATTGCTCGCCTTCTCCGAGAAGCGCGACCCCACCTGGACCGCCCGCTAACTGCGCGGATTTTTCCGTCCCTCAGCCGAGAGAATCCGCGCAGATGGAATCAGGGGTCCCCCGGGGTAGCCTGAATTGGTGCAACGGGTCTTGCGGCTGCTGGGGTGGGGCCTTCTGGGAATGGCCGGATTGGTCGCCCTCTTCCTCATTTATCAGCTCTTCGTCACCGACTTTTTCAACGCTCGTTCGCAGGCCCGTGCGGAAGTCGAGTTGGAAACGAGCTTGGAAATTCGTCGAGCAGAGTTGGCGATTGTCACGACGGCGACGACGACGGCGACCACCCTTCTCGATCCCGAGGAGCCGGTCGACGAGGTGCCCCCTCCCGAGCTGATCACTGAGCCGCCGGTGCCGATCGGGGTCCCCTTCGGGCGAATCGAGATTGACAAAATCGGCCTTGACGCCGTGCTCTTCGAGGGAGTTGACCGCGACACTCTCAAGCTCGGTCCGGGCCATATGCCCGACACCCCGCTGCCCGGTCAACCCGGAAATGCCGTCGTGAGCGGGCACCGAACGACTTATGGGCGGCCGTTCTTCGACGTCGATCAGCTGGTCGTTGGTGACACGATCGATGTTGAGACCGCTCTCGGGATGAGTACCTATGCCATCCGCCAGATCCTGGTGGTTGCCCCAACCGATGTCTGGGTGACAGATCCCATCGAAGGAGCCTGGTTGACCCTTACCACGTGCAATCCCAAGTTCTCGGCCGCCGAGCGTTTGATCATCCAGGCAGAGCTGGTAGGAGGACCAAACCTCGACTACGTCCAGGCGATGACAGCTACCGCCGCCAGGCCGGCCGCATGACCAGGGCTCGAAGGGTGACGACGTGGATCGTCGCCATCGCCGTTGGCCTGGTTGTCCTCTACTTTCTCTTTGAGTGGGCGGGGGATCTGCTCGACTCGGGTGGCGCGGTCGGCTAGTAAAAAGCTGCCATGTCACTGTTGGGACGCAAACGGGCAGATCTAGCGGCGGGAATCGATCCCGCTCGAGTTCCGCCTGGTCAGTACGTAACCGAGCGCTTCCCGGTGCTTCATGCCGGGGTAGTCCCCAAGGTCGATTTGTCGAAGTGGGACTTCCGTGTGGAAGGTCTCGTCTCCGCTCCGCTGGTCTGGTCCTACGAGGACATCAAGGCGATGCCGGCGACCGAGAAGACTCTCGACATCCACTGCGTGACGAAATGGACCAAGCTCGACACTCGATGGGAAGGTGTCAGCGTCACCGAACTCATGTCGCGGGTTGAAGTCGCTCCGGGCGCGACTCATGTTCTGGTGCAAGCCGAACAGGGGTTCACAGCCAACATTCCCCGAGCTGACTTCACTCGCGAGGAGAACCTCTTCGCTTATCGATACGGAGGAGAGGATCTCGAACCCGAGCACGGCTGGCCGCTACGACTGGTCGTCCCTCACCTCTACTTCTGGAAATCGGTCAAGTGGGTGCGCGGTTTGCGTTTCCTCGATCACGACACCCCCGGGTTCTGGGAGCGCAACGGCTACCACATGTACGGGGACCCCTTCCGCGAGCAGCGCTACTGGGGCGATTAACTCGCCCGGGGCATTCCGAATGCAGAAACATGCGGAAACCGCATGCTGAAGCCTTAGGTTTCTTCAGACCATCTGGCGGAGGACGAAGTGGAGGATGCCGCCGTGCCGTAGGTACTCGACCTCGATGGGGGTGTCGACGCGGGCGATAACCGGTATCTCAACGACATTGCCGCCTTCCTTGCGCGCTTTGACCACCAGGCGCTGGCGCGGCACCAGATTGTCATCCACCTCGACGTCGTAGGTCTCGGTCCCGGTGAGGCCGTAAGTAGCGGCATCCTCGCCCGGGAGATATTCGACGGGCAAGACGCCCATCATCACCAGGTTCGATCGATGGATGCGCTCGAAGCTCTCCACCAGGACCGCCTTGACTCCCAGGAGGAAGGTTCCTTTCGCGGCCCAGTCGCGCGATGAGCCCATCCCGTAGTCCTTTCCTCCCAGCACCACGAGGGGGATCCCTTCTTTCTGATAGTGGGTTGAGGCCTCGTAGATGCTCTTGACGGTGCCGTCCAGGAAGTCGGTGGTCCAACCGCCTTCGGTCCCAGGAGCGAGGAAGTTGCGCACTCGGATGTTGGCGAAGGTGCCTCGGGTCATGACCCGGTCGTTGCCGCGGCGAGAGCCGTAAGAGTTGAAGTGGGGAGGCTGGACGCCGTGGTCGATCAAGTAGCGACCGGCAGGGGAGTCCGGTTTGATCGAGCCAGCCGGGCTGATGTGATCGGTTGTGACCGAGTCTCCAACCATCGCCAAGACACGGGCGCCGCGGATGGGAGCGATCGGTGTCGGGGTGGGAGAGAGGTCCTGAAAGAATGGCGGCTCCTGGATGTAGGTCGACTCCGGCAACCAGTCGTAGAGCAATCCGCTGCTGGTATCGATCCCCTGCCACTCGGCCGAGCCGGTGAACACATCCCCATAGCGTTCGGTGAACTGCTGGCGATTGACGGATTCCGCCACGACTCGGGCGATCTCTTCCTGTCCCGGCCAGAGATCGGCCAGCATCACTCCTGAACCCGGTATCGGCTCGTTGAGAGGGTCCCAATTGACGGTGCCGGCCAAGGCGTAGGCCACCACCAGAGGCGGGGAGGCCAGGTAGTTAGCGCGGACGTCCGGCGAGATCCGGCCCTCGAAATTTCGATTACCGGAGAGGACCGACACCGCCACCAACCCCTCCGAGTGGATGGCGGCTGCAATCTCATCGGGCAATGGGCCCGAGTTTCCGATGCACGTAGTGCACCCGTAGCCGACGACGTAAAAGCCGGCGGCTTCGAGATCATCGAGGAGCTCGGCCTTCTCCAGATATTCGGTAACCACCTTCGACCCCGGCGCCAAGGACGTCTTCACCCAGGGCTTTCGAGTCAGCCCCTTCTCACGGGCGTTGCGGGCGAGGAGACCGGCCGCCACCATCACGTCGGGATTCGAGGTGTTGGTGCACGAGGTGATGGCGGCAATCACCACGTCGCCGTCGGTGAGGTCGAAAGTTCCTTCCGAGCCGCTCACTGAAACCACCGGTGCGGGGCCGCTTCGTTCGTAGAGGGCGGCGGACACCTGATTCCAGTTGTGCTTCATCTGGTCGAGATCCACGCGGTCCTGGGGACGGCGAGGCCCGGCCAGGGCGGGGCGGACCGTCCCCAGGTCAAGGTCGAGACCTGAGCTGTAAACGATCTTTTGGTTGTCGTCGCGCCACAGTCCCTGGTGGCGGTAGTAGCTCTCGACTGTTTCGGTCAGGCCCTCGGGCCGGCCCGTGAAGCGCAGGTATTCGATGGTTTGGTGGTCGACGGGGAAGAACCCGATGGTGGCGCCGTATTCGGGCGCCATGTTGGCGATGGTGGCCCGGTTCGCCACGGGCATCTCGTCGAGGCCGGGTCCGTAAAACTCGACGAACTTTCCCACCACTCCATGGGCGCGCAGCATCTCGGTCACCCGCAACACCAGATCGGTGGCCGTCGCTCCCTCCCGCAGCGTTCCCGTGAGGCGAAAACCAACGACCTCCGGCAACAACATCGAAATCGGCTGACCGAGCATCGCCGCTTCGGCCTCGATTCCCCCCACCCCCCAGCCCACGACGCCCAATCCGTTGATCATCGTCGTGTGCGAGTCCGTTCCCACGAGCGAATCGGGATAGAGCCACTCGCCGTCGTCCCACACCACCTTGGCCAGGTACTCGAGGTTGACTTGATGCACGATGCCCGTGGCAGGGGGGACGACGCGGAAATTGGCGAACGCTTGTTGGCCCCATTTCAAGAATTGGTACCGCTCCTGGTTGCGCTCGAATTCCTTCTGGCTGTTGATCAACAAGGCGTCGGATCGGGCGAAGGCATCGACTTGGACCGAATGGTCGATGACCAGATCACAAGTCACCCCGGGGTTGACCTTGGCCGCGTCTTGTTCCCTCCCCGTCATGCGAACAATCGCGGCCCGCATTGCCGCTAGGTCGACAATCGCCGGGACACCGGTGAAGTCCTGCAGCACGACCCGACCGGGAATGAAGGGAATCTCGACCTCACCAACCGCAGTGGCGTTGTAACTCAGGATCCCGTCGACATCCTTTTGTTCGACGAGAACCCCATCGAGTCGGCGTATCGCCGCCTCCAGCAAAACCCTGATCGAGTAGGGGAGGTGCCCGATGCCTTCGACTGCCGCCAACGAGGCAATGCGCCGTTCTCCGAGGGGGCTTGAGAATGGTTCCGATGTGGCCATTGTCAGCTGCGGCCGCGGATGGCGACTGCCACGGGCACCTCGGTCACGCAGTCCTCATCGAGTTCGGTGTGCGGAGTCAGTACGGGCAGGCATTCGTGGTGAAGGGCACCCATGATGCCGGTCACCATCCCGCGGTCGAGCGAGCACACCACCTCCGGATGATCGGTTGCGGCCTCACCGAAAGGACAGTGACTGGTGAGGAGCCGTCGCTGTTCGCTGTCGACGCTTACTTCGAAGCCAACTCCCCCCATCAATTTGGCCAAAGCAGCTACCGCTTCCTCGTAGCCCGGCTCGGCCGGTGTGCCAACCGATTCGGCCAGCTCTTCTCCGTACTCTCGCCCGACCTGCTCGGCGATGAGGGAAACGTTGACTGGGTCGACCCGGTTGAGCACCCTGACCAGAAGGTCGACGAGGAGGTCATAGCGGCGACCGGGATGAATCGCCACCGACTTCTGAGTGGCTTCGTAGCTCTTGGCCGGCCGCCCGGCGCCCGAACGCCCGCCCGCGCGATGCCGGGCGGTCTGGACGAAGCCCTCCTCAGTCAGTTTGTCAAGATGATGACGGGCAACGTTGGGATGGATCGAGAACAATTCGGCGATGCGGGCACTGGTCATCGGTTCGGCCGATTGCCGAAGGGCGAGATAAATCCCGCGCCTGGTGGGATCGCCCAGGGCTGCGACCAATCCGCCGATGCTGCGGTCAAGTCCCGCCAGGGATTGTCTCGAGGTTCGATCGTCAAAGCGGCTAGAGGCCACCCCGAAACTATACTTAGGGGGTTCTTCCAACCCCTTTGGGGGGGCCCAACGCGGAGAGGAAATAGTGAGGACAAGCGAGGAACTCCAACGCGCCCTGGAAGAGGTGATCGAGCCCGCCCTGGGACGTCGCCTGGGCGATCTCGGGCTGCTCTCGAATGTTGAAAAGGGCCTCCTCGGAGTCGCCCGGGCCGAAGTGAGTATCCCTTTCCCCAATTATCCATTCGCCAACGATCTGTCCCGAAGCCTGCAGGAAGCAGCGGGCGGGCGGCTCTCAGTCGAGATGGTGACCATGGAGGAATCGGAGGCGACCGCCTTCATCACTCGTCTGGTTGATGCCTCGGGTCCACGGGTCGGTCAAAGCGGGTCGGCAACCAGAGTTCTGGCGGTGTCGTCCGGTAAGGGAGGGGTCGGCAAGTCGTCGGTGACGACGAACCTAGCCGTGGCCTTCTCGCGTCAGGGCAAGAGGGTCGGGGTAATCGATGCCGACATTTGGGGCTTCTCGATTCCCAAGATGCTCGGGGTGCGCCATGCCCCCCTGGTGATCGGCGGGACCATCATCCCGCCTCTGGCCTTCGGGATCAAAGCGATGTCGATGGACTACTTCGTCCCCGAAGACAAGGCGGTCGTGTGGCGGGGACCGATGCTCCATAAGGCCATCGAGCAGTTCCTCACCGATGTGTTCTGGGACAACCCCGACTATCTCATCGTCGACATGCCCCCCGGAACCGGCGACATCGCCATCTCGATGAGCCAGTTCTTGCCCCGGGCTCAGGTGCTCCTGGTGACGACCCCTCAGCCGACGGCCCAGCGGGTGGCACGGCGGGCGGCATTGATGGCCGACACGGTCAATCAGGAGGTTCTCGGCATCGTCGAGAACATGAGTTGGTTCACGGCCGACGACGGCAAGCGATACGAGCTATTCGGTTCCGGCGGGGGAGAGGCCCTCGCCGAGGAGTTGAAGGTTCCGTTGTTGGCCCAGATTCCTCTGCTCCCGGCGATGCGGGAGGGAGCAGACCAGGGGATTCCGGTTTCGCTGGCCGCGCCTGGAAGCGAGGCAGCCGCGGCTTTCGATCAGCTGGCGACCGGTGTCGAGGCTCGGAGGCCCAGAGTGCGTACGCACCCCCAGCTCGTCATTAACTCCTGATTAGGTACGAATGCTCTCCCCGATGGCGCCGGCGACCCCGAGCGCAACTAGCACCAGCCAGAAGATGAGGAACAGCACGCCGAGGCCTAGGAGGCAGGTGCCGACGATGCCACATATTCGGCCCGCCTGGGCCATACCCATGTTCTCGCCGGGTCGGCGTCCGGCGGAGATGGCGGCTAACTCGTCGTTACCGAGCTTCCAGGCGATCGGCCCCAGGATGCCGCACACCACCAGGGAGAGGATGCCAAGCACGAGTACGGTTACCGCCTGGCTCGCCTCTTGCGTCGGTGAGTCTCCGGCCGTCATCGACTGAAAAGGCCTGTCACCGGGGGAAGGGAATCGGCATCGAGCCTCACCACCCAAACCGCCAGAAAGAGCAGGGCCGAGCTGAGCAGACCGGTATCGAGCACCTGGCGACCAATCGGTCTCCAGCCGAGGCGTCTCACGCCCAACCACCAGATAAGAGCAGCGCTCGCCGCCGCGACCATAAGAGGCGCCAGGGGATGCAACGCCCAGGCCGCGGACCAATCGCCTCTAAAAAGATGAGCGATGGCCCGGGTCATTCCGCAACCGGGGCAGGCGGATCCGGTCAGGAGTGCGAACGGGCAGAGGGTCGGGATCTCAGCCAACGAAGGTTTCGCTGAGCATCGGAATCGCCACCATCCCGGTCGCCAGGAGGACCAAGCCGAGGCCGAGGATGACAAGTCCGATGATTCCGCAGATCCGACCGGCGTTGGCGGTGCCGCGATTTTCCGGAGGTCGGCGCCCCTCGTCGATCGCCCGGATCTCGTTGTTCCCCATCACCAAAGCGACAATTCCCAACGGGGAGCAGCACACCAGGCTGAGAATGCCGAGAACGAGGATGGTGGTGGCTTGACTCGCCTCGGGATACGGACTGGCCGGGGCCGGCGGCAACGGAACGGTCATACTGAAGCTCTCCCTTGGATGCGGCAGGCGGCAGGTTAGAGCTCAGACGCTCCGAAGGCCTGTTTGGAGGCCATTTACCAATTCGTCGACCTGAGACGGCGTCATGATCAGCGGCGGTGAGATTTGCAACCCATTGCCGACGACCGAACGCACGATCACTCCCTGGCTCCTTGTCGCGCCGGCCACTCGAGCAGAAAGGGTGGCATCGGCAGGATCGAGTTGGAGGGCGGCCATGGCCCCGGTCCCGGCTCGGAGGCCGATTGCTGGTCCCTCGCCGACCAGTGAGCCCAGGCTCGTTTCCAGTTCCTTCTCCAATTCGAGGGCGCGGGGGAAAATGGGCTCTTCCTCATAGATCCGCATCACTTCGAGACCGGCCGCACACACGGTGGCGTGGCCGGAGTAGGTGTAGCCGTGACGCCACATGACGCCGGGCTGGGTGAAGAACGGTTCTGCCACTCGCGGGCTGGCGACCAATCCGCCAAGCGGGAGATATCCGGCGGTGACCCCTTTGGCGAAAAGAATCAGATCGGGGTCGAGCTCGAATCGATTGGCGGCGAACCAGTCACCGATTCTTCCAAATCCGGTGATGACCTCGTCGGAGATGAACAATCCCCCGGCAGTTCGCACGAGGTCGCGGGCTGTGTGGAGATAGTCGACAGGAACCGGCCTTACGCCTCCGGCGCCGATCACCGGCTCGCAATAGATGCCGGCAATCCGCTCCGGCCCGGCGTGATCGATGGCTTTCTCGATCGCCTCGGTGTCGTCGAAGGGGACAAGCACGATGTCGCCGACCAGATCCCCGTAGCCGCTGCGGTTGGGTTCGATTCCCGCCAGCGAGGTTCCGTAGGTGTGCATCCCGTGGTATGCCCACTCCCGGGCGATGAACACCGTTCTCTCGGGAGCGCCGGTGAGTTGGTGGTAGCGCCGAACCAGCTTGGCCGCGGAATCGACCGCATCCGAGCCACCACTGGTGAAGAAGACCTTCGATCCGGGATCGGGGCTATGGGACGCGATTCGGTCGGCCAACGCCAGGGTGGGCTCGGTGACGTAGTCGGTGAAGTTGTGATAGGCGAAGATCTCGCCCATCTGCCGGGCCACCGCCTCCGAAATTTCACGTCGCCCGTATCCCAGATTGGCAAACCAGAGGCCGGCGGTTCCGTCCAGATAACGATTGCCGGCTCGGTCCCAGACATAGCACCCCTCACCCCGAGTGACGACGAAAGGGGAGTCCTGGACGGTGTTCATTTCGGCGAAGGCGTGCCAGAGAGAAGACATGGGAGGCAGGGTATCGCGCCCCCCTCCCGGCTTCGCTGGCTCTCCCCCCTTGCGGGGAGAGAAACAGGGGGCTAGGACGCCTTGACTTCTGCGATCAGCTTCTGCAAGGAAGCCTTGGCATCGCCAAACAACATCGAGGTGTTCTCGGCGTAGAAGAGCTCGTTCTCGATTCCGGCGAAACCTGGTGACATCCCTCGCTTGAGCACGATCACCCGCCGGGCGCGATCGGCGTTGAGAATTGGCATGCCGTAGATGGGGCTGCCCGGATCATTGCGCGCGGCCGGATTGACCACGTCGTTGGCCCCGATCACAAGGGCGAGATCGGTCTCCTCGAAGCGAGAGTTGATTTCCTCCATCTCGTACAGCCGGTCGTAGGGAACGTTCGCCTCCGCCAGCAATACATTCATGTGTCCTGGCATCCTCCCGGCTACCGGGTGGATGGCATAGCGAACCTCTCCGCCGTTCTTTTCGATCAAGTCGGCGAGCTCGCGTATCTGGTGTTGTGCCTGTGCCACCGCCAAGCCGTAGCCCGGGATCACGATGACCGAATGGGCATAGGCGAGCTGAAGCGCCGCGTCTTCGGCGGTGATCGATGCCACCGTGAGCCCTTCGGCCGATCGAGCGGCAACAGACGGGGCGGACCCGAAGGCGCCGAACAGAATGTTGCTAAAGGAACGATTCATTGCCTTCGACATCACGATGGAGAGAATGAAGCCGCTGGCACCGTCGAGGGCCCCGGCGATGATTAGTACGTCGTTGCCGATGGCGAATCCGGTGGCGGAGGCGGCGAGGCCGGCGTATGAGTTCATCAGCGAGATCACGACCGGCATGTCGGCCCCCCCAATCGGCAATACCAGAAATAGACCGATCACCGTTGCCAGGACCAGCATCGCATAGAAGGCGACGCTCGCCTCCGGGTTCAAGACCACCACCACGAATAGGACGACCGCGATTGCGGCCAGAACCAGGTTGACCGCGTTTTGGCCTCGATAGGTGACAGGCCGTCCGGGAAGAAACTCGGCCAGCTTTCCGAACGCGACGAAGGAGCCGGTAACGGTCAGGGCGCCAAAAAGCACCTCGAACGCGAGCGCCGACATCTTGGCAACGCCGATCCCGTGCCCTGCCGTGAGGTCCGTGTAGTACTCGCTGACTCCAACCAGCGTGGCCGCCAGGGCGCCGAACATGTGGGAGAAGGCGATCCGTTGTGGCATCGCCGTCATCGGCACCCAGACACCCAGTGGATAGCCGATCAGGGAGCCGAGAACCAGGCCGACCAGTATCCAGCCGTAGCTGATGATCTCGGCCTTGACGAGAGTGCCGATGATCGCGATCAGCATCCCGATCGCGGCCAGCATCATGCCCCGGCGCGCCTTATCGGGCTTGGTCAGACCTCGCAATCCGAAGATGAACAGGATCGAGGCAGCGAGATACGCCAGCTGGCTGACGACTTCGCGGTTCACGCTGGGATCAGTTGGGCTTGTTGACCGGAGTCGCCCGCTTGAACATCGACAGCATCCGGTCAGTTATGAGGAATCCGCCGACCACGTTGGCCATCGCCGCCGTGACGGCAATCACGCCCAGGACCGTCGAGAGGGTATTTCGGTCGGAGCCTGCCGCTACCAATGAACCGACGAGCGAAATTCCCGAGATGGCATTGGTTGCTGCCATGAGGGGGGTATGGAGAAGGGCGGGAACCCTGGTGATGATTTGGTAGCCGACGAAGGCAGCCAGAACGAAAACGTAGAGATCGGAGAAGGACACCCATAAAGACTAGGTGGCAGCATTCTGTGGGCTGGTAGATAGGCAGGACCGCCCTGTGAACCCTGGGTTCGCTTAATGTTTCTGTCGTGCCGAAGACCTATGCCGAGCTGGTCAAGGAGGCGTTGGCGATCACAGGAGAGGTCTCGCCGGCCGAGTTCGACGAGATGCGAAGCGCCGGACCCGTGGTCCTGATCGATTGCCGCGAGACCGACGAGTTTGCCGGCGGCACCATCGCCGGAGCCTCGCTCGTGCCGCGGGCATCGATCGAAGCGGCCGTGGCAAGGGCAGGGCTCGCCACCGATGTCCCCATCGTCGTCTACTGCTCCTCAGGCGTGCGCTCGCTGCTCGCCGCCCGCACTCTGCGCGAGATGGGCTATCAATCCGCCACCTCACTGGCGGGTGGACTCGAGCGCTGGTTCCGTGAGGGTTATCCGATCGAACGGTCAAGCGACGGTCTGAGCGATGAGCAGCGCCAGCGATACGCTCGGCACCTCACCCTTCCCGAGGTGGGGGAGAAGGGCCAGCAGAAGCTGCTCGAAGCGAAGGTGGCTGTGATTGGCGCCGGTGGGCTTGGCTCGCCGGCTGCTCTCTACCTCGCCGCAGCCGGGGTGGGAACCATCGGTGTGATCGACTTCGACGTCGTCGACGCCTCCAACCTCCAGCGCCAGATCCTCCACGCCACCGATCGCATCGGCCGTCCCAAAGTCGATTCCGCCAAGCAAACCCTGGGAGCGATCAACCCCGATGTGAAGGTTGTCACCCACGGCGAGCAGCTGAACGCGGCCAACGCTCTCGAGATCTTGACCGGATACGACGTGATCGTCGATGGATCCGACAGCTTCCCCACGCGTTATCTGGTCAACGATGTTTCATTGCATTTACGGGTGCCGGTGGCCCACGGGTCGATCTTCCGTTTCGACGGGCAAGCATCGTTCTTCGTCCCTTACGAGGGACCCTGCTACCGCTGCATTTTCGCCGAGGCGCCTCCTCCCGAGTTGGCTCCGAATTGCGCCGATGCTGGGGTTCTCGGAGTATTGCCCGGCATCATCGGGTCGATCCAGGCCACCGAGACCATCAAGCACATCCTCGGTATCGGTGAGACCCTGGTGGGCCGGCTGTTGGCCTACGACGCCCTTGATCAGTCGTTCATGTCGGTCAATGTGAACCGTCGCCCCGATTGTCCGGCGTGCTCTGATCCAGCCCGCCCCCCGGACATCGTTGACTATGACCCGCTCTGCCGGGTGGGCTAGGAGACGATCTCTACCTCCACGGCCCGCCGTGCAACGACCTTGAAGGCGCGAATGCTGTCGAGGGTGACCACGACGTAGAACCACTCGGGTTCGTTGGCGAGGGCCAGGTCGGTGAGAGAAAGCGTCTTCGGCCCTGACGGATGAGAGTGAAACGCACCAATCAGTTCCCAACCGCGGGCTTCCGCGTCCTTCCACGCTCGGTAGTGCTCCACCGGGTCAACGGTGTAACCCGTCGGTGAATGCTGGGTGTTCGTGAGCAGATAGACGAAGCGCACCTCGCTCCCCACTCCGGCCAGCAGGCCGCAACACTCCTCGGGCAGACAGAAGCGGAGATGCGAATCAATGGCTTCGCGAGCGGCCGCGGGGAGCCGCAGAGCTTCAGGGGAGATAAGGGCTCACCCAGCGTTCGGTCTGGTCCCACAGGTGGGCGATCGCTTTGGGATCGCTCGCCACCGACGACGGTTCGACGATCCCCGAGGGGGTGACGTAGGCCCCGGCTTCGAGGTTGCGGTCGAGGGCCGCTCGCACGATGGGAATCGCCCCAACCGCGGCAGGAGCCATCCGTCTGGTCATCATCCAGCGCAACGGCTGTGGTAGCGGTCTCCAAAGGCCGGTGGCGACCACACCCGGATGGACCGAATAGGCGTCGACCCCGCGGGAGGCAAGGCCGAATGTGAAGGCCACCTGGCACGCCTTCGAGAAGGCGTACTCTTTCCAACCCAGCAACGACCTGGCGCGACCCAGCCCTTGGTGCGGATCGATCGACGGGGCCGACCTGTGAGCCTCCGAGGTGACGTTGACTACCCGCGCTCGCGGCCAGATGAGGGCCTTGGTAATCAGAAAATGCGATAGGTAGTTGACTGCGAACGCCGGCTCGAACCCATCGATGGTCATCCCGTGCCGGCCGGCGGTGGCGGCATTATTGATCAAGAGATCGATTGGCTGCCGAGAACGCAACCGGGCAATGAGTAGAGAGACAGACTCCATCGTTGACAGGTCAGCGTCGGCCCGACCAAGACGTATCACCTGATGACCTGCTGCCTCCAATATGTTGGCCACCTCGGTCCCGAGGCCGCCAAAGGCACCTGTGATCAGCGCCAGCACCGGCTCGGAGCGCACAAATTAGGACGGGGGATCACCGCCGAATCGTAGGTGAGCGCCTTTTCCTCGACTGACGACCCGTGTCGATGTCGGTCAAGTCAGCGGAGAGCTCGGCCAGAGCAGCAGAGAAGTCCGGACCCCAACAGGGCTCGTATCGGGAGTCGATCAATCGCACTAGCCGGCTGACCATCGCACCCTCATCGGTCATCCGGTACCAGAAGAGGTCGGGCGAGATCTGGCCGGGCTCGTCGATGAACCAGCGTCCACCGATTTCGATCATCTCGGCCGAGGCGTACGGGATGTGTTCATCGAGAATCTCGGCATACAGCAGCGCATCTCGCACCGGTGCCATCACGACCGCGCCGAAGCGATTCCCGGGGGAAAGCAGATCCTTTAGATCGAGCAGCACACTCGATGCAAAGAAGTTGTCGCGGACCCAGACGATTCGGGTCCGGCCCCGTGCCAGGATCCGTCGTTCCCGGGTCTCATCCCACATCGTGTGCTCAAGCGCCTCCTTCCAGGCCACCTCCGGATCAGCGCCCCAGGTCTTCAGTTGTTCGTCGCTGACGGTTACTGCGCCAAGCTCGGTTCTCATCATCAAGAGTTGATCGAGACCGTCACAAACCGGTCGGTATGACGCCCACCCGGGCTCGGAGCCATCGGCGGCGAGTCGAATTCGAAGGTGGGCCCGAGCCTGTTCGAAGTTGGCTGGTAACTCGGGTGGAGTTGCCAATCGGTGGACCCAGTCGCCCACGATCTCTGGCCAGCGCGCCTCCGGAATGTCCGACAGGGTGCGGGAGATGTTCACCAATCCCATGATCCCGCCCTGGGGATGGGTCACCGACCAGCCATCGTCGGCCACTTCGGACCCGTCACCCATTTGCTCGGTAACGAGACTCAACAGGTACTGGTGTTGGTTAGCAGTAAGTGGCGGCATGAAAGCCGTTGTAATGAAGGTCGTGCTCGCCGACAAGAGGGTTGTCCGAGCGCTTGCGCGTATCGTGGACAAACGTGCCCCTCACCGTTGTCTACAGCCCCGCCCATGTCCGGCATTTGCCCGATGGTGAGATTTGGGTGGGGGTACGGATTGCCGGCACCGAGCTCCCCTCCCGGGGTGAGGCGATCCTCGCCGCCGTCACTGCCGCCGGACATGTCGTGGTCGCCCCCCATGCGATCGAGGACGACGATCTCCTCTCGGTCCATGACTCGGCACTCGTGAGCTTTCTTCAGAACGCCTACGCCGACTGGGAATCGTCGGATTACCCCCGCGATCCGGGCCAAGACCGCGTCGTCCCCTATGCCTTTCCCCATCTCGACATGCTGGTCGGACCCAGGCCCCGCAATCCCGCCTCCGTCGGTGCTCGCACCGGCCTCTTCGCCATGGACACGATGACACTCATCGGTGCGGGTACCTGGGAAGCGGTGCGGGCTGCGGCCGCCTGCTCCTTGACCGCCGCCGATCTCATCTTGGCCGGAAACGAGCTTGCCTACGCGGCCGTGCGCCCACCCGGCCATCACGCCGGGAGGACGTTCTACGGAGGTTCCTGCTATCTCAACAATGCCGCGTTGGCATCGCAGCGGCTGTCGGAAGCAACCGGGGAAAAGGTGGCTGTGATCGACATCGATGCCCACCACGGCAACGGCACCCAGCAAATTTTCTACGAAACAAGTCGGGTGCTGTACGGATCTGTCCACATCGACCCTGGCTCCGGATACTTCCCCCACTGGGTGGGCTTCCCCGAAGAGGCAGGTCGTGGCGATGGGAAAGGGGCGAACAAAAACCTGGCGCTGGCGCCGGGGACGGGTGACGCTGACTGGCTGGCGGGGATCCAAAAGCTGGTCGACTTCAGCGCGACAGCGGCCTTCATCGTCGTTTCGTTAGGCGTCGACTCGTTTCGCGACGATCCGGAAAGTCCCCTCGCGGTCAGCGTCGAGGGTCACCACGCGGCCGGCAAGTTGATAAAGGGTTTGGGAAAGCCCACCGTCGTTGTCCAGGAAGGCGGCTACGACCTCGACCATCTCGGCGAGCTGGTAGTCGCCTTTCTGGACGGACTCGAGAACGGCTGAGGGTCTAAGCCGGGTCGGGGGTAGGGTCCAACTTCAAGGCGGCGGAGTTCATGCAATAACGGAGTCCGGTCGGAGCCGGTCCGTCGGGGAAGACATGGCCCAGGTGCCCGCCGCAATTGGCACATTTCACCTCGGTGCGGATCATCCCGTAGCTGCGATCGGACTCTTCGTCGATCCGAGCGCTGGGGGCGGGACATGTAAACGACGGCCATCCCGTCCCCGAATCGAACTTGTCCTCGGATGAGAAAAGGACCGCGTTGCAACCGGCACAGCGGTAGATGCCGGCGTCGTGGTTGTCCCAATAGACCCCTGTGAAGGCCCGTTCGGTGCCGCCGCGCCGTAGCACTTCGTACTGCTCGGGGCTCAGGCGCTGGCGCCATTCCTGATCGGTGGTCGTTTCCATTTCGCTCCTTGTGGTCGAATCTCTCTAGGTAGAACCCCCCCGGTCCCGCAGTTGTTTCCCCTATCGCGACAGAGAAGGGCCGTTTGACGGCCCCTCTCGGTGATAAAAGTGAATCAAAAGTCAGGCCATGGGGGGCGAGCTGTCGTTGAGCTCTTCGAGCGCGCGAGCCTCCTCCGGTGTCATAGCCTCGGCCTCCAGGGTGGATACTTCCTCGGGCTGACGGCGGCGCAGGGCGGGAACCACTAGGGCGATGCCTACCACCAATGCCAGCACCGGAAGGATCAGGTCGAAGAACAAGCTGAGCTGTTGGAACTCGAGCAAGGTCGTGGTGTTGGGAAGCAGGACGAACAGTCCGACAACGATGAGAACCAGGCCACCAATGAACGACCAGGCATCAAATTTATGAGCTTTCATGATCTCTCTCCATCCATCGTGATCAGGATGTCACCTTCGTCGGTGACTGCGTTGATGTGAATTCGGCTTCGTCCGATATCGGCTTCAGATGTCACCGTGCCACCCCGTTCGGACGTGGTGCCAAGGACATCGATCAATCCGTCCGACGAGGTGGCGTTGACTGAATAGGAAACCCCCTCCGGCAGCACCACAGTGAGCATTCCGTCTTCGGCGGCCAGGTCGAGGAACAAGTCGTCGCCGGTGTCAATTCTCGAGAGGTCCATAACGATGTTGTGGTCACCGACGACCGAGTATCCCGCGGCAAGGCTGCTGCGGTCGGTGGCGGCGATGACTATGTCGCCAGACCCTCCAACGAAGTTGCCGGTCGACTCGGCGTCAGGTCCGGACAGCTCGATTTCTCCGATTCCAACTTCGAGGTGGGTGACCAACAAGCCTCCGCCCCGATCCGGGTAGGCGTAGGTGTGGTCGACGCCGAGACCGCCTTCGCTGTTCTCGGGGCCGCGGGACTCGCCTATCCCGACCTCGGTGTCGGCTTCGATACCGACATTGGGCGGCAGGAGCACCTCAAGACTTCCAACGCCCACTGAACCGTCCAGCTCCACCACCTCTCCATCCCAGGGGAGATCAGTGAGGTCGATGGTCAGCCGGCCGGTGGAGATTTCATAGCTCCGAGCCAGATCCGCAAAAGACGTTGGGCTGATCAAACGGGTGCTGGCGCTCTCGTCGATCTCGGCCACTCCGGCCACGATCGACACCGGGATGAGAACGAGGCCCAACGGAATCAGCCAGCGAGCTCGCCCGTAGCGCGTCCCGACGAGGACGCCAAGGCCGATCACCGTGATCGCCAGGGCGAGGTAGTGGCGCGGACCGGCATCCACCAATGGTGACACCCGATCGATCAAAGCCAGGGCCCCGAGGCTGATGATGACAAGGCCGATCGTGATCTGTCCTAGAGGCGAGGGCGGATTCGGGGGGCGGCGCGGAGCCGGGGGAAGGGTGGCGATCCCGGTAGCCGGCGCCGGCCCGGAAAGGTTGGCTGACGGCGTCGGTGGTCCCGCCGGTCTCCGAAATTCCCCGCGATACAAGAGGATCCCCAACACCAGCAAGACCGTGGGGATGACAATGCCTCCGTCCATGAACGGCAGGGCGCTGGCGAGGATGGCCACTGCGACCACCACCAGCACCACTCCCAGCCACGCCTGCGAGCCCGACATCTTCTGGAGCCAGCGCTGCCCCACCGACTCGGTTTCACCTTCGGCGGGAATCAACAGCCAGGAGACGATGTAAAGAGGGACGCCGATTCCCGAGAACACGAGCAGAACAAATCCCGCCCGGATCAGGAGCGGCGGCAAGCCCAGCTTTTGGGCCAGACCGAGGGCGGTTCCCGAGATGATCCTTCCGGCCGCGGGTCGATACAAGAGCCCGGCGTTGGGGCGGGATCCATCTGCGGGCTCGGTTTGAGGTGTGTCGTTCATTCACTCAACTTTGCAGCAACGGTTACCGCTCCGTCTATCCGGTATGGCCCTCGGCGGTCCCTGACGATTAGGGGATCACTCAGGGGTTCACCCCATTGTCGTAGGCATCGTCGGACTGGCAAGATCTCCGTGGTGGAGCCTGCAGGTCGCAACGAGTTAGTCGATCGACTGTCGCTCTGGCGACGGTCTGAGCCGCGGCTACTCGCAGGGGTCGCCGGGGGGATCGCCGATCGGATCGGCGTCCCGGCGGTATATGTTCGAGCCGGTTTTGTCACCCTGACAACGGTCTGGGGAATCGGCATCTTGCTTTATCTGCTGATCTGGTGGCTAACCCTCGAACATCAAGCCAGCCCCTACGTGCGTGAGCTGGAAACCGGGCAAAGGGTGGGGCTGGGGGTGACTTTCGTAGCTCTCCTCTGGCTACTGGCGGCCTCCGGCTTCGTGCCCGATCCGTTCGCCACCTTTGTCACGGCCGCCATTTCTTTCGGGGTGGCCTCGGTGCTCGACCGCTCCGAATCCGGAGGCATCGCTCGCCTGATCATGCCCGGCGAAACCCAGGGGGTGTCGGTCTTTCGTTTTATCGCCGGGGTGGTCCTTTTGATGGTCGGTCTCGGACTCTTCTTCGGCACCAACCGCGTTACTTCGTCCCTCGGCTCGACTTTCATCGCCGTAGCCCTGACGGCGATCGGATTGATGGTGGCCTTTGGGCCGTGGTTCGTGCGGATGCGCGACGACCTGGGCAGAGAACGACTCGCACGGGCCCGGCAAGAAGAGCGGGCGGACATGGCGGCCCACCTTCACGACTCGGTCCTTCAGACCTTGGCCTTGATCCAGCGAACCGACGATCCCCGACGGATGTCATCGCTGGCCCGGACTCAGGAACGCGAACTCCGCACCTGGCTCTTTGGCAAGGCGCCGCTTGAAGCGGGGGAACTTCTCTCGACCGCCCTGGCGGCCGCGGCGGCCCGTGTCGAAGACGAACGGGCGGCAGCGATCGACCTGGTGACGGTGGGTGATGCCCTCCTCGACTCTCGTGGTTCGGCGCTGGTAGCGGCGGCCACGGAAGCGATGGTCAACGCCGTCACCCATTCGGGCTCGGATCGAGTCTCGGTTTACCTCGAGGTCGACGAGGGTCGAGCGGAAGTGTGGGTTACGGATCAGGGAAATGGGTTCGATCGCGCCCGCGTCGCCGGTGATCGCAGGGGATTAGCGGAGTCGATCGAGAAGCGGATCGCGCGGCAGGGAGGTACCGCTGCGATCTCCTCCCGTCTAGGCGAAGGAACCGAGGTGCATCTGGTTCTCCCCGGAGTCGAGCCGGTGACCAAGTGATCAGGCTCTATCTGGTGGACGACCACCGTCTCTTCCTGGCTGGAGTGAGGAGTGAGCTCGAGGATCGGGCGGAGATCGTCGGTACCGCCACCGATGTCGATGAAGCCATCGAAGGGATCCGTGCGACGGTCCCGCAAGTGGTCCTGATCGACGTACATATGCCGGGGGGCGGGGGTGTGGCGGTGATCCGAGCGATTGCCGAAACTAACCCCGAGGTTCGCTTTCTTGCCCTTTCGGTTTCTGATGAGGCCGAGGACGTGATCGCCATGATTCGCTCGGGCGCGCGGGGTTATGTCACCAAGACGATCGCCGCCGATGAGCTGGCCGAAGCGATTGAGAGGGTCCACGCCGGGGACGCTGTCTTCTCACCCCGACTGGCTGGATTCGTTCTCGATGCCTTTAGCGGTGGCCAGGCCATCGAACTCGACCGTGAACTCGATCAGCTCACCGTTCGGGAAAGAGAGGTGCTGCGCCTGATCGCTCGTGGGTTCGCCTACAAGCAGGTGGCGAGTCGCCTCAACTTGTCCGTGAAAACCGTGGAAAGCCACGTCTCAGCGGTGTTGCGCAAGCTGCAACTGTCCAACCGCCACGAACTGGCCCGCTGGGCGAGCGACCGCCGAATCGTCTGAGTCAACTCAGGAGGCGAGGACGGTCAGGGCCGAACGGGGTTCCACCTGCACTCGACCGAGAATCCGCCGCCCTCTGATCCGGAGGGTGAAGGCGTCAGAGTTCGAGCTCAGCGACCCTTCCCCGATCGAATTGTCGACGTTCCAGTCGGAATTGGCGATCACGGAGAGACGCCCGCAGATCACGAGCGCATTCACCTCGATTCCGGTCGGCGAGGGGACCGCTCGTCGCAAATCGAGCTCGGCATCGCCGGCGGCGACCAAGATCGTCGCTCCGATGAACGGGCGGGCTCTGATGCGGTAGCGGCGCCGGGCCGCCACCACCGCCAGGTCGATTTCGTCAGACTCCTCATTCACCCGGTCGACGAGGAGGACGCGAGCCAGTCCCAGGGCTCCGGCGATGAGCGAGGCGAGGGCGATCAGCAGCTTCGACATCGGGGCCACGTTACGAGCCTCGCCGTTGCGATCCCGTATCGCATAACACCGATGCTTCCGTAACGTGCCACGTCGCACAAACCGAGAGGAGAACATGAGAGTCAAGGTCTTAATCGCGTTCGGCCTGGTGCTGATCGCCGCCTGTGGTCAGGGGGGTGGTGGCGAGCCAGTCGGCGGGACCATTGAAGTCACGGGGCGGGACTACGAGTTCGAAGGGATCCCGGAGCTGGTCGCTCCGGGGGCGGAGTTCACATTCACCAACGCCTCGGCGGGAGAGGTCCACGAGATGATCGTGATCGGCATCCCCGCTGACGAGACCCGCACCCTCGAGGAGCTGCTCGAGTTACCCGAAGAAGAAACGGCCGACTTCCCCTTCCAGGGAGTGCTGGTGGCCCTTCCCGGGGAGGAAGGTGGCAATCCCGAAGGTGCTGGCAACACCATCAGCGTCTCAGAGCCCGGACGATACGCGGTGGTTTGCTTCATCCCCCAGGGCGCTGACCCAGCGGTGGTGGAAGAGGCCATGGCCGGAGGGGCCGAGGGACCACCCGATATGGGCGATGGGACCCCCCACGCCTTCCTCGGGATGGCCGCGGAGTTCACCGTCGAGGGCTGACACCAACGACCGAAATAGTGGAAAGGGAGGACCTAGGTCCTCCCTTTTCCGTTCGGTGGCATACTCGACTCTTGGAGCTCGCGGATCGGATTCGTCACAAAGACTTCACGCTCTGGGGCGATGCCGATACGCCGGAGTTAGCGAACCGGCTCGGCTGGATCGACCTTCCATCGACGATGGAAACGCGCCTCGCTGAGCTGACCGAGATCAGCGACCGAGTCATCGCCCAGGGAACCGACGATGTGATCATCCTCGGCATGGGGGGCTCCTCCCTGGCCCCGGAGGTTTTTGCCGAGACGTTCGGTGTCGCTTCCGGGTATCCCCGTTTACGGGTGCTCGACTCGACCCATCCCGACCAGGTTCGTCACCTGGCCGAAGCGATCGACCCCCGTCGGTCGGTCTTTGTGGTCGCCTCGAAGTCGGGAACCACCCTCGAAACCCTTTCCGGGTTTCGGTTCTTCTGGGAAGCTACCGGTGAAGATGGCAGCCGGTTCATCGCCATCACCGATCCCGGCACGCCCCTCGAGGAGCTGGCCCGCGAACGCGGCTTTCTCGCCGCGGTTCTTACACCTCCCGACGTGGGCGGGCGGTTCTCGGCCCTGACCCCCTTCGGCTTGCTGCCGGCGGCGATGATCGGCATCGAGCCGGGGCAATTGCTCGAAGCCGGGGCGGCCGTCGATTGGCAAGGAGCCGTCGAGATGGGCCAGCAATGGGCCCATCACGCCGGCGAGGGGCGAGACAAGCTGACCTTCCTGACGTCGCCGGCGATCGCTGCCTTCCCGATTTGGCTCGAGCAACTGGTGGCGGAGTCTCTCGGCAAAGACGGGAAGGGAATCGTCCCCATCGCCGGCGAACCTGCATTCGATCGCTATGGCGAGGACCGCTTCTTCGTCCAGTACCGGCTCGAGGGCCAGCCGGTGGCCGCGGTTCCGCCCGGCCAGCAGGCTTTGCGGCGGGAAGTCACCGATCGGTATGGCCTCGCCACCGAGATGATGGCTGCCGAGATCGCCACTGCCACCGCTGGTCTCGACCTCGGCGTACATCCCTTCAATCAGCCGGATGTCGAATTGGCCAAGGAGCGGGCCCGTCAGGCCCTAGGTGCCGAACCCGCCCGCGTCGATCTGGTCGATATCTTTTCACCCACCCTGGCCGATCAAATCGAAGCTCTCTTGATGACTATCGGCCCGACCGACTACTTCGCCCTCCAGGCGTTTCTTCCCGCCGAATCAGAAACCGATTCGGTCCTGGCCGCCATCCGGCATCGGGTCGGCAACCGCACCGGCAACGCCACCACCACCGGCTACGGCCCCCGTTTCCTCCACTCCACCGGTCAATTGCACAAAGGCGGCCCCAACACCGGCGTTTTCATCCAACTGGTCGACAGCCCCATGACCGATCTCGCCATCCCCGAGAGCGAGGAGTCCTTTGGGAGGGTGATCGCCGCCCAAGCGCTGGGGGACTATCAGGCTCTGCGCGAACGGGGAAGGCGGGTACTGCGAATCGACCTCGGTCCCAACCCCGGCCGGGGCTTGCAGACGGTTCTCGACTCGATCGGCTAATTACCTTGACACCGGCCCCGAGGGCCCCATAGGGTTACCGGGTCGTAACGAAATGAGGCCCGCAATGGTGGTGATGACGCTGCCTACAAACATTGCCCTCCCCAAGGGAGTGAATGCACCGCGTCTTCTCGCCTTTACGGTCACTATCCCCGGCGGGAGCGGTTTCTCCCTCAGGCGGCCTCAGTTCCGTTGACCTCCTAGTCCACGATCACCTCCGAGGCCGCCAGCACCCCCAGCAGGCGGCTTCTTCGTTTGCGAAACCTCGAGAGGAAATCATGGACAAAGTTCTACAAAACGGAAAATGTGTCGGGACGGGACAGCACGAGCTGTTCTTCTCCGAGCGAGCTCAGGACCTGGCCGCGGCCCAGGCGATCTGTCACAGTTGTCAGGTCCGGATCGACTGTCTGCAACTGGCGTTGAAGGACGGCCTCGATTGGGGCGTCTGGGGAGGCGTCATCTTCTGGGATGGCCGGGTCTTCCATCGCAAACGGGGAAGGGGACGACCCTCCCGCAGCGAAGGTCATCTTCCGGTCGAAGCCAACCGGGCCGAGCTCCTGGAGCTAACCAGGTCCGCCTAGAGAGTTATCTCTCCCCCCAGCGAGCGCAGCGAGTGTTGGGGAGTGGCCCGAAGGGCCGAGGGCGGCTACTGGCTGACGGCGAGGCGACGGAGCTTGGCCGGATTGGCGGGATGCCGCATCTTGGCCAGCGCCTTGGTTTCGATCTGTCGGATTCGCTCCCGGGTGACGTTGAAATGGCGACCGACCTCGTCAAGGGTTTTAGGCTCATCCGGTCCCAGGCCGTAACGCATCTCGATCACTGCCCGCTCGCGCTCGTTGAGGCGGCCGAGAACATGTCGGAGGTCTTCCTGGTTCATCCGGGAGACGACCCACTCGAAAGGAGCGGTGGCCTCCTTGTCCTCGATGAAGTCGCCAATCGTGGCGTTGTCCTCGCCCATCGGCTCGAACAGGGAGATGGGCTCGGGGGCGACGCGCTTGGCCTCCACAACCTTGGCCACGGTGAGACCCGCCTCCTCGGCGATCTCGGCGTCGGTTGGGGTCCGGCCCAGCTTCTTGATCAGCGTGTTCTCGGCGGTCTGCATCTGGGTGATGGTGTCCATCATGTGAACCGGCACCCGGATAGTCCGCCCCTTGTCGGCGATGGCCCTAGTGATGGCCTGTCGTATCCACCAGGTGGCATAGGTGGAAAACTTGAAACCTTTGCGGTATTCGAACTTCTCGACTGCTCGGATCAGCCCCAGGTTCCCCTCCTGAATGAGATCGAGGAAGGGAAGACCGGCGTTGGGGTAGCGCTTGGCGATGCTGACCACCAAGCGGAGGTTGGCCTGGATGAAGCGGCGGCGAGCCCGCTCGCCCGCATCCCTCACCTCGAGGAGGCTTTGACGGCGCTCCTCGTCGGCTTCGTTGATCAGGGCGAGTTCGGCGCGGCGACCCCGTTCGATGGTCTTGGCGAGAACGACCTCTTCCTCGGCGGTGAGAAGGTCGTAGGTCCCGATCCCGTCAAGGTACTGGCGGATGGCTTCTTCGCTTGAGTCTCCGTCGATGTATTTCATTGGCCCATTCGTGTTCAGGGGGCTACGCGGCGCGTAACCCCTTCGTGGCGATTGTCAAGACCTATATCGGCTGAAACGGTTACAAAGTTGAATCCGCCAAAAGGCCTGTTCTCAGCGGGAAAACAGCTGACAGGCTCGTCTGCTTACGATCTGGCTCTGGCCGAGGCAATAAGAGCGCGGGACCGGGGTTCGCTACTCAGTCGAGTCAGCTGGCGAGTGGCGCCCCGAGTGATCCATCTTGTGTCGACCATCGCTTGGCGACTCCGCATCGACTATGGCGCCGGATTTCCGGAGACGCCCTTCGTCATTGCCGCCAACCACTCCTCGTTTCTCGATCCGCCGATGGTGGCGGCGGCCTACCGGCGGCGGATTCGATTTCTGAGCTTGGTGGACCTCTTCGGGAACTATCGAGCGCTCGACCTCGCCCTGAAGACATTCGAGGTGATCGAGGTGAAGCGGGGGTCGATCCCTCTCCGGGCGCTGCGCCAGGCACTCGATCACTTGGGCAACGGTGGGGTGGTCGCAGTGTTCCCCGAGGGCACGCGGGCCTGGCGGTTTGGAGAAAAACCCGTAGCCCTCGGGGCGGCGTGGCTGGCCCTTCGTGCGAAGGTGCCGTTGGTCCCGATTGCGATCGGGGGCACGGAAAAGGTTCTGGGGGTCGACAACAAGTTGCGACGGGGCCGGATCAAGGTCTTCGTAGGTCCGGCGCTCTATCCCGAGGGGAGCGGTCGACAAGCCGCCTCCGACCTCACCGAGCGTTGGTCGGAATGGATACGGTCCCGGGTCTCCCCAAAGCTTTAGCCGCCGGTTCAGAGGGTGAGCTCCCTCTTTGCGATTCGGGGCGGAAAGTAACCTGTTCCCCTAGGGGCGTTTAGCTCAGCCTGGTAGAGCGCTTCCCTTACAAGGAATAGGCCGGCGGTTCGAATCCGTCAACGCCCACTAGGTTCCGACCCGCGGCGATACCGAATCAGATCACCGTCACTCTGCCCCTCGTTAAGGAGTGCGGCTCTTCGCATAC
>DATBKE010000033.1:0-2445 GCA_036556085.1 Acidimicrobiia bacterium
TGGCGATGGGGAGCGCCATTTCCCGCCATCCGCTGAGGTCGCCGCGGTAGCGAACGACGTACTTGTCGTGGACTGCATCCCGGGCACTGCGACGATCCTGGGGATCGGTGTTCACAGTCACACCTGCTGACTCCCGAGCTCTTTGAGTTGGGGCATGACCTCGATGGCCAGCATTTCGATGGCGGCGGGATTGTGGACGTCGGCGGTGTTGATGATCACCTGCTGGACACCGGCGTCGCCGAGACTGCCGAATCGGTCAACCAGCTCGTCCGGAGATTCCGGCGTGGACCGCCAGGCATTGGGGGCGAGCAGGCTCACCGACTGCAAGGTGGTGCGCTCGATCTCCTCGAATGGGCGTCCCACCGCTTCGCAGTGCTCGGCGAGGATTTGGTACTTGTGCCGAAGCTGGTCGGCGCCCCCGAACAGATTGGATGCGTCGGCATACTGTGCGACCAGCCGTAGTGTCTTCTTCTCCCCACCGCCCCCGATCATTATCGGCACCCTCGGCCTTGAGATCGACTGGGGCGCATTGAGGAGTCGTTCGGCACTGAACTGGCGTCCTTGGTAGCTCTCCTCGCTACCCCGTGCTCCTTCGAACATCTGATGGGCGATCTGCAGTGTGTCCTCCAGCATGTCGAAACGAGTCTTGGTGTCGGGAAAGTCAAACCCGAGACCGACCGATTCGGCGCGGTTCCATCCGGCGCCGAGACCGAGCCAGGCCCGACCGCCGGAGAGCACGTCGAGCGTGGTGGCCGCTTTCACCCACAGGCCCGGGTTGCGATAGTGAACACCGCCGACCATCAATCCGAGACGGGCCCGCTGAGTGTGGGCGGCCATGAACCCCAGGGCGGTCCAGCCCTCGAGCATCGGTTCGATCTCCGACCCCGGGGCGCCGATCTGCCAGAAGTGATCCATCACCCAGATCGAGTCGAAGCCGGCCTCATCGGCGGTGTGGACAACCCTGGCCAGGGTGGGACCGATCGCCTCGGGACCGCCGGGCCAGGTGAAGGAGTAGACCTGGAGCCCGAACCTCATCGCACCACCTTGATGCTGAACATCGGGTTCTGGATGGCCCCCATGATCCGGAGCCACAACGGGAGGTACATCTCGGCGCCCCGCGCGGTCGTGATGTCCCCCAGGTCGGCGATGTCGGACCACCCCAGAGACTCGAGCAACCCGGTCACGGGCCTTGGCCGCGGCATCGTTCCCGGAGACGAAAACGGTGTGGTCACCACAGCAATTCTCATGGCCTGTTCCCCTTCAATGAGACAGATCTGTCTATAGGCGCCTTGAAAGGTACAGACAAGTCTGTATCATGTCAACCCGATGGCCGCAACCAGGGAATCGTCAGTGCGGGAGCGGATCCTCGAGACCGCTCAGCGGCTCTTCTACCGGGACGGATTCCGGGCGGTGGGGATCGACACCATCATCGCCGAGGCCGGGGTGGCCAAGATGAGCCTCTACCGCCATTTTCCCTCCAAGGACGACCTGATCGTCGCCTACCTCGAGGAGTCCAATCGCCAGTATTGGGAGTGGCTCGACGGCGCCGTCGTCGACATCGATGACCCCATGGAGAAACTGGTCGGCATGTTCGCCGCCATCGAGAAGCTGGCCACTAGCCCCGAATGTCTCGGCTGCACCTTCCAAGGCACCGCCGCCGAATTCCCCGACCGCGACCACCCCGGCCATCACGTGGCCGTAGCCCACAAGGACACCGTCCGGCACCGATTCACCGCTCTGGCGCGGGAGGCGGGTCTCGCCGACCCCGAACACCTCGGCAACCAACTGCTGCTGTTGATGGACGGCGCCTGGGTCGCGGCTCGCATGTACGGGCCCGACAACCCCGGTCAGGGTCTGGCGAACGCCGCCCGTGCCCTGATCGAAGCCCACCGCTGATGCCGGCGGATAAAGCGTCCAAGCCGGTAGTCCGGATCTCCATGGGTCGCATCGACCCGGCCCGCACCGACGAGACCATTGCCGCGCTCGAGGAATCGGAAGCCATGTTGCGGCCAGCCATTGGTGCCCTGCCCGGGCTGATCGCCTACTACGTCGGCGTCGACCGCGATACCTCGACCATCACCAACACCAGCATCTGGCACACCAGAGCAGGCGATGACCATGAGCACCCTTCGAGAGATGGCCGCGCTGCGAACCACCTTCGAACAGCTAGGCGTCGTGTTCCAGCCGGTCGCCAACCACGACACCTTGTGGGTGATCTGAAGGCAGTCAGCCCGCGTTTCCGTCCCCCGAGAATGGCGAGAGGTGGTCGCCACCGTCGATGGGCAGGATCGCGCCGACCCAGAACGGCGAAAAACCCAGGCGATGCCTGGGTTTTCCGGTGGTAGCGGGGGCGGGATTTGAACCCGCGACCTTCGGGTTATGAGCCCGACGAGCTACCAGACTGCTCCACCCCGCGGTGTGCACACCATTTTAGAGCGCTCAATC
>DATBKE010000034.1:0-3555 GCA_036556085.1 Acidimicrobiia bacterium
GCCCTCACGCACGAGTACGGATTCCAAAATGTGGGCTGGGTGTTGACAGCTGCTTGCCTAATCCCGCTGGTCATCATGGTGATCGGATTGTTGCGAGCGAGGAACCGCGGACGGGCTTGACCAAGCCATTGGACCAGAGGATATTGGGTGGGCCCTACTGGACTTGAACCAGTGGCCTCTTCCGTGTCAGGAAAGTCCCGCGCAAGTAAGCCGGTATGAATCGGGCGGGGTCTGGAACAATGCGTGCATGAAGAAGGCGCAAGAGTTCCTCAACCTTGCCGGGGAAACCGAAGGAAAGACAAAAAGCCAGGTGGCCGTCCGAGGCGGGTCCACGGCTGTTTTGGGCCGCCGTAAACCTCGGGGGTGCTTTGGCTGCTGTCGGCATGATTGACAAGCTCGCAACCGAGGAAGGCCTTGCCGAACTCCAGCGGGTTCTGCAGGTTGAGGCCTACGACGTGCTTGAAGCCGCCGCAGTCGGACTCGCTTCGCGCAGCGCCGTCTCAGCGACAGACCTATGCGCAGCGGCAGCATGGTGCACCGGACCCAATTCCAAACGTCAAAATGGGCAGGAGGAAGACTTCGAATGGGTAGCAGTAGCAAAGCGGCGATCCCAGCTGCTTCCAGATCACGCTCAATGGGTAGACACGATCGTCAAATCTGATGAGTGGCGCTTGATGTCAGACTGCCGAGACCAGGCCACCCACCGCACATTCAGACGACCAATCAAAACTGTCCGTCGGATCAGCGCGCATTCCCACACAACGAATTCGAGGTAGGCGCCAATGTATCCACCCAATGATCTCGTGAGGCGGTTCGCTCGCGACGGGGAGTCATGGTTCAGGCAATTCTGCGCTCTCCCTTCGGAGCCCGTTCACCGGGTCGAAGTGGCCGCGGTCAACTAGTGGCGGATCGGCCCATTTGCGCATGAAGAAGATCGGATTCCTGTCCTTCGGCCACTGGTCACAAAGCCCTGGCTCGAACACGCGCTCGGCTTCTGACGCCCTCATCCAGTCGATCGAACTGTCGATAGCCGCCGAGGAACTCGGCGCCGACGGCGCCTACTTTCGCGTGCACCACTTCGCCCGTCAGCTGGGCTCGCCTTTTCCTTTGCTGGCCGCGGTCGGGGCGAGGACGTCGCGAATCGAGATCGGCACGGCCGTCATCGATATGCGCTACGAGAACCCGATGTACTTCGTCGAGGACGCAGGCGCCGCCGACTTGATCTCGGGTGGGCGGCTCCAGCTCGGTATCAGCCGGGGGTCACCCGAGCAAGTGATTGATGGCTGGCGCCATTTCGGCTACCAGCTGGCGGAAGGTGATACGGACGCCGACTTGGCCCGCGAACGTACCGAGGTCGTGCTCGAATTGCTCGAGGGCAAGGGCTTCGCCGAACCGAATCCGCGGCCCATGTTCCCCAACCCGCCCGGCCTCCTACGGTTAGAGCCGCACTCGGAGGGGCTACGGGAACGTATCTGGTGGGGTTCGGGCTCAGACGCCACCGGCGTGTGGGCCGCCCAGCTGGGCATGAACATGCAAACTTCCACCCTGAAGTTCGACGAGTCGGGGGAGCCGCTTCATATCCAGCAGCGCCGCCAGATCGAGTCTTACCGCCGGGCCTGGGAGGAGGCCGGCCACACCCGCGCGCCCCGAGTGTCGGTCAGCCGCAGCATCTTCGCCCTGACTACCGACCTGGACCGGGCCTACTTCGGACAGGACCGCCAGTCCACCGATCAGATCGGCATGATTGACGAGAACACCCGGGCGGTCTTCGGGCGGTCCTACGCGGCTGAACCCGACGTGCTGGTGGACCAGCTTGCCAAGGACGAGGCGATCCAGGCAGCGGACACTCTGCTGTTGACGGTGCCGAACCAACTCGGCGTTGACTACAACGCCCACGTTCTCGAGGACATCCTGACCCACGTGGCACCCCCGCTCGGGTGGCGCTGAACCCGGTCACCTCCCGATCACTCAAGATTCGCATTGCACCCGCCTCTTGCTGGCTCAGTGTCGCTGTCGAGATCCGAACAGCTTTCAACTAGGGGCCGCTCGCTACGTTCCGTCGGTCGAGTGCGTCGCGCCCCAGCAGCTGTCGTCCGAATAACGAAAACGAAGAAAGCCCGGTCGTAGCGGGCTTCGGTGGTGGGCCCTACTGGACTTGAACCAGTGGCCTCTTCCGTGTCAGGGAAGCGCTCTAGCCGGACTGAGCTAAGGGCCCTCGCCGAAACTGAAGGCTAAAAGCCGCGGTTTCCGCAGCTCAGAACCTTAGGTTTCGAAAAGCTTGGAGGCGACGTCCGGAATTGAACCGGAGTGACGGGTTTTGCAGACCCGCGCCTAACCACTCGGCCACGTCGCCAAACAGCGAAGAGCGGAAGACGGGGCTCGAACCCGCGACCTCAACCTTGGCAAGGTTGCGCTCTACCAACTGAGCTACTTCCGCGATCCCGACAATTGTAAACCCACCCGGCCGATCGTCACCCACCGCCTCGCCCGTCAGCGAATCCCCCGGTGCTGCCAAACCCCGACACCCCGCGATCTGAGTCAGCGAGTTCCTCCACTTCCTCAAATCTGACCTCGGGAATGGCAACTATCACGAGCTGGGCGATGCGATCGCCAACTTCGATATGCAGGGCCTCGGTGCCGTGATTGATGAGGATCACCATCATCTCGCCTCGGTATCCCGAGTCGTAGAGCCCGGGGCCATTCACCACCGAAATCCCATGCCGAATGGCGAGCCCGCTGCGGGGAATCACCAGACCGGCGAATCCCTCGGGTATGGCCATTGCCAGACCGGTGGGCACCAGAGCACGCTCGCCCGGCATCAAGTCCACCGCCTCGCTGGCGGCGATGTCGAAGCCGGCGTCGCCCGGATGCGCGGCCTTGGGAATTGATGCCGCCTGATTGAGACGGCGAAAGGTAACGTGCATGGCGCTGGACCAATCTTTGCTGTGGGGCTGCGGGCGGAGAACTACCCACGGAGACCGAGTTGGCCCTCACTTACTGTACCTCTTGTCAGGCTGATCACGCCCCCGACGAACATCTCGCAACTGTCAGCACGAAGGCGCCGACCCGCGGTGGTCGCCACCTCGCTCCCAAGAAGCAGAAGAGTGCCCGATTGGCACTGCCTAAAGGTCGCGGGCGCCCACTTTCTGACCATCGCCAGCCGAAGGCAACTCCGGAAACGTCCAGGCCCACCTTCCCCACCGCCGAGGAGCTCGGCTCGTCCACCGCGGCCCTGTTTCGGGGCATGAGCGCCAAAACCGGACAGGGAATCACAAGCGTCGTCTCGGCTCTTCGCCAATGGGGATCCGAGGCCTCATCCGGACTACGAGAAGCGATCGACATTGGTGGACTCTCCACCGACGAGAACAAGACTCCCTCCCGGAATGCGAGCAGCCATGAGGCTGAGCGACCACCCCGTGCGACGGCGGTCGGCGTCCTCGACCGCCACCAGTCCGATCAAGGTCTAGAGCTTTCGATGCTGGAGTCCCTCGGCTTCTATAGCGACGACTCTTCGTTGGTAGTCACAGTGGCGGAAACGCCCCCAGGGATCGCACC
>DATBKE010000035.1:0-5288 GCA_036556085.1 Acidimicrobiia bacterium
CTCTCTCTACGTCGGCAAGATCAGCTTCGAGGCCATCCCCCTCATCGCCGACCTCACCGCCCGTGGGGTACTGGGAGAAGCGCCGCTGCGTCCGGCCTTCCTCGACGAGATTGGCGCTGAGCAGAAACTCGAAGCCATTAAGAATGGAGCCCAAATCATCGATCTCGGAGGTCGGGCCGCATGAAGGTCGGCTTTGTCGTCAACCAGGTTGGCTCGGAAAAACCCCAGTACACGACGACTCGCCTGGCGATGTCGGCCCGCAATCTCGGTCATGAGGTGTGGATGATCGGGGTGGGCGATCTCGCCCAAAACGTCGACGGGAAAATCATTGCCGATGCTTCCGGACCGGGGAAGAAGTCCTACCGCTCGCTGGCGAACTTCCTCGACGATGTGCAAAGTCAGGAGAAAGGCGCCAACGAGAAGATCGTCGTTGATGAGCTGGATGTGCTGATGCTGCGCAACGATCCCTCCGAAGACGCCATCGATCGGCCCTGGGCGCAGACCTCGGGGATTCTCTTCGGCCAGGTGGCGGCCGCCCACGGGGTGCTGGTGGTCAACGACCCGGTCCATCTCGCAGATGCGGTCAACAAGACTTACTTCCAACACTTTCCCGAGGAGGTGCGCCCGAAGACGCTGATCTCCCGGAACGAGGACGACATTCGCGAGTTCATCCAGGCTTGCAAGGGGAAGGCGGTTCTGAAGCCCTTGCAGGGATCGGGCGGTCAGGGTGTTTTCTTGGTGTCCGGCGATCAAAACGTCAACCAGATGATCGAGACCCTGATCCGCGACGGCTACATCGTCGCCCAGGAGTACTTGAAGAACGCCGACGAGGGCGATGTGCGGCTATTCGTGATGAATGGCGAACCGCTGGTGGTCGACGGCGAGTACGCCGCCTTCCGCCGGGTGCCTTCCGAGTCCGATGTGCGCTCGAACATGCACGTCGGCGGCGAGGCGGTGGCGGCCAAGGTCACCGACAAGATGCTGGCGTTGGTGGACATGGTCAAGCCCAAGCTGATCCAGGACGGGATGTTCCTGGTGGGCCTCGACATCGTCGGCGACAAGCTGATGGAGGTGAACGTCTTCAGCCCCGGTGGCCTCGGCAGTGCGGGCACGATCAGCGAGATCGATTTCGCCCGTCCGGTGATCGAAGCCCTCGAGCATAAGGTCCAGCTCCGGTCGGCCTACGGCCCCTCGCTTCCCAACGTGACCCTCGCCACCCTCTGATCAGAGGTCGCGGTCGAGCATGTAGGGGATCAACTCCCGGATAAAGCGGAGATCTTCCGATGGCCCGAGACCATCGAAGGCGGCGTCGAAAGCCTCCCGGGCGGCGGCCGCCACCCCCTTCGAGAATTCGCGGGCGAACTCGATGCTGCCGTGATCTCCCATCATCTTCAACATCGCCTGCACCTGCTCGGGGGATCGCTTTCCCCGAGCAGCCGAAAGGAACGAGTCGAGCCAAGCTCGTTCGTCCTCGTCAGCCACCGAGAGCAGATGGATGATCATGAGGGTCCGCTTCCCCTCGTAGAGATCCCCGAGGATCTCTTTTCCATATCGTTCCGGTTGCCCCTCCAGATTGAGAAGGTCGTCTCGAATCTGGAAAGCCGCTCCCAGATAGAAGCCGAACCGTGTCAGGGGACCGAGGTCGGCTCCGCCCCAGGATCCGATGAGAGCCCCGATCCGGAGCGGGAAGATGGTCGAGTAGGAACAGGTCTTGAGCAGCACCATGTCGAGGTAATCGGTCGGGGTCAGCTCCAGCACGTTCTCTGACCGCCAGCCGAGTTCGATGGCCTGACCCTCGATGGTCCGATGCAAGAGCATCTGGAACTCATCGAAGACCCGCTCGCTCATTACCGACCCCAACGCCCGCACGTTGTCGCGAAGGGGCGTCAGCCCCACCACCGCCAAGCCGTCCCCGGCATTCACCGCCAGCGGCACTCCGTGTTGTCGATGAAGAGTGGGCTCGCCCCGACGGCTCAAGCTTCCGTCCTCGATGTCGTCGTGAACCAGGAAGGCGTTGTGCAAGAGCTCGATGGCCGCCGCCGACGGCATTGCCTCCTCGGTGGTGCCTCCGAAAGCCCGGCAGGTGGCCACGCAGAGGCCGGAGCGGATCCCCTTTCCCACCCGGGAGGGATAGGTCGCCACCAGGTCGTAGAGCCACCGGCGCGGTTCCCGATTGGGCAAATACTGGGTGAGAACGTTCGCCATTTGCTCGCGATGGCTGGCGAGGACGTCTTCTACGAAGCTTGTTGCCGATCCCGCCATCGTTGCTCCTGGTCGGCCGGCTGCACCACTTCGATCTCGACGGTCACGTACTCGCCGGGGAGGTTGGTGACGAAGACGTGACCGCGGTAGATCCCGGCGCTCGTGTCGCTGCGTACCTCAAGGTTGACCGCCACTGGCAAGCTTGCCCCGGGTGGGACGAGGTCAATCTCGTCTGGTTCAAAGCGCCAGGCCGCGCCGGGAATGATTTTTCTGTTGTGATTGACGAGATCCGATCCGTGCAGGCGCAAGCTCGCGGCGGCTGCCGCAGCTGTGTTGTGGATCCACAGAGTCGACGAAGCCTGATGGCCGGGAACAACTGTCGGCAGCTTGAAATGACGGTCTGTTTCTCCCCCACCGAGGAATCGGTCGATGGCCCCGGAATAGAGGTCGAAGGCCCGGCGGACGAGGTCGAGGTTGGCGTCGACCGCTCGCGCGAGATCGGCCCGGAGCTGGCGGAACGCGGCCGAGCGGTCTTCACCGGCCGGCGGGCTGGCCTGCCGGGGTTCCTCTCCCATCAGGCGGATGAAACGATCCACCACCTCGGAGGCGGCCCGAAATCCCAGCTCGCGAATCTCGACTGGCTCGGACATCTACTTGGCCCAATCCATGTAGTAGCCGGCAATGCGCTCGGTGAGCGGCCTTCCGTGAATGACGTTGGCAGCCTGTAAGCCCGACATCACCGCCGCTTCTAGGCACCCCGCATTGAGACCGCAGTTGATCCAGTCCCCCGCCAGGACCAGGTTGTCATAGCCGCTCTCGTCGCTTCGTAGCCGGTGCTTGTCGCTCCCCGGGAGCGAGAGCACATAGCGTTCGGAAGGGTCGACGTTCGCTCGCCAAAATTGGGAATCGAAACGATCCTCCCCTTCCCTTCCACCGGCTCCCGCCAAGAGCTCCCAGCGGAACGAGCCCGAGCGAGAATCGACCGCTCCCGGCCAGAAGTGCCCGACCGATTCCTGAAGAAAGGTCACCGCATTTTCTCGCACGCGCTCGTGCTCTCGTTTGGGAAAGTCGACGTCGTCCCGGTCGGGGAGGCCGGCCGTAGGTAGGGCGTTGCAGAAGTAGGCCAGGGTCTGGGGCTGATCGCCGGACGGCCACTGCTCTGTGGCCAGCAGATGCTCCATCGAGGACCAGGTCTCGAAGGGTTTCAGGTAACCGGTCATCGTGACTCCGGGGCGGACCCAACCCAGCTCTCGATGATCAGGGGTCAACCACAGCTGGAAGACCTGAGTGGCGACGGTGCCGAGATGATCGACCATCGCCTTCCACTTGGGATGATTTTGGATCAGATCAGTGCAGATGTACGGAATCACCCCGATAGGGATGGCGAAGGCGATCCGATCGAAGTCACGTCCGCGTTCAAGGATGCTGACTTCCGCCCCAGGACCGTTGGTCCAGATCGACTCGAAGTTGACTCCCTCAGCGTGCTCGAGATTGGGAGTGGTGGGAAAGCCGGGAAGACCGCCAACCTCGATCAGCGGTCGATAGCTGTCAGGCCCACCAGGCAACCGGACCTGGCGGTTGATTTCCACCGCCGCGATCGAGCTCCCATCGACAGAGAGTCGAAGGTTCTCGACCCGCGAGAAGAATTCGAAGCCCACCCCCCGAGCCACGAGGGCCTCGTACAAAGGGGCAAAGAGAACATCACCCATTCCTGCCTGGAGCTTCCAGAAGATCGATCCCCGGTATTCGAAGAAGAGCTTGCCGGAAAGGAAGAGCCCCAACCCGGCGGCAAACCGAGGCCGTTCGGGGTCGCCCTCCTGAAATCCGAATACGAGGTCGTACACCCCGCGGACAAGGGGAGAGTCGAGGGTGTCGGCGGAGGCGCCGTGTCGGCTGATCCAGGCGCGGTATTCCTCATCATTGATCGCTGCGAAGCCGCGGGGGTCGGTGAGCAGCCCATCGGCGAGGATGCCGCGCACGGTGGTGACGATCAGGTCGGCCAGCGACCACAAGCGGCGAGCAGCCTCATCCCGCACCACCAACTCGTGGAGCCGGCGGTGGATTCCGTCGAGAACGGGGCCGAGCGGGTCGAGAAAGGGGAGGTCTCGAACCAGCAGTCGCTGTTCGGTCCGCAGAAGGCTTAGCCCCTCGATCGCGACCGCCAGCGCCGAGGCAATGAGCTTCCTCGCTACGTCGTCCTGGGGCGAGGGCCCGGGGGGAATGGGACTGGCGCTGATCCTCACCGCTCCGGTCCAAGACGACGGCTGATCCAGCGACTGGTAGAAGTCGGCCAGGAGCCGCACCGCTTGCCGAACAAACTCGAGCACGCTCATTGGACCGCTCCCGGCATCGGGCTCACCGGGGATGCGATCGTTCAAGGAGAAGGTCGCCACCCAGTGGCGCCAGCGGCCCCCGTGGAGATCCTCGAGACCGACGTCGTTGGCCGGCTTGAAGGCATCGGTCCACTCTTGGAAAGGGGCATCGGGCCGCGTTCGCGGCCGGTCGAGTTCGGCGTAGAGCTCACGCACCAGCCGGAACGCGTTCTCGTAGTACCCCAACCAGACATGGAGGCCGTGTTCTTCGATTCGCCCGTGCACTCCGCGGCTACTGGCCGCTTTGCCCCCTAAGCGCCATCCCCGCTCGTAGACCGTGATCGATTCGAACTGTTCCTGCCAGCCCGGTTCGGAGAGCCGCCACGCCGCCGCCAATCCAGCTACGCCTCCCCCGAGAATGGCGATCTTCTCTCGGGTGTCGGTCCGCGCCACTATTTGTCGAGCGACAGCAGAGCCTCGGCTTGCTCCGCCTCCGGATAGGCAGGCGAAAGCTCCAGGAGCGACGAAGCCAGCGCCTCCGACGCTAGTGCGGGCCGTGACCCGGGTTCGAGGAGCTGGTGCATGTCGATCGCCGCTCGCACCTGAAAGAGGTATGCGTTCTGATCGCGGGCAAGCTCGAACGCCTTGACCAGGTCGGCTGCCACCGTCCGGGGGTCGCCCCCTTTCCGAGCCCTGGCCCCGGCTCGCTTGCGAAAGGTCTCGGCCAGATAGTGGCGTTCCTCGATGTCATCACTCATCTTCACGGCCTCATCG
>DATBKE010000036.1:0-3494 GCA_036556085.1 Acidimicrobiia bacterium
TGATGGGTTGATGGCATAGATGAGCTCGGCCACAGGGATCCTCTTTGGTCGGGGCGCCTATTCAAGACCGAGGACAGGGAGGCCGGATCTGATCGGAGCTGCTCGGTCCCGCCGCGGGCCTGAAACCACGACCTCCTAGGCTCCGCGAATGAAATTCGGTCTCGACGTCGCCCAGCATCAACTCAGCTTTGAAGAGATTCTCAGTCGGGTGCGATTAGCAGAGGAAGCGGGATTTGATGGGGCCTGGGTTTTCGACCATTTCAGCGCTCTTTACGGTGATCGGAACGGTCCCTGTCTCGAAGCTTGGACCCTGCTCGGGGCGCTGGCCGCCCACACCACCCGGATCCGCCTCGGTCCCCTCGTCACCGGCATTACCCACCGCCATCCCTCCGTCCTCACCACCGAAATCGTCACCGTCGACCATGTCTCCGGCGGGCGGGTGGAGGCGGGATTGGGGGCGGCCTGGAATCAGCGGGAACATCGGTCGCTCGGGATTGCTTTTCCATCGACCAAGGAACGGATGCAGCGTTTGGAGGAGACCATTGAGATCTTCCGCCTGCTGACAAGCGGAGAGGAGGTCTCGTTTCAAGGTCGTCATTACCAACTGGAGGGCGCCCGGTATCGACCGCCTCCAGTGCAGCGGCCCCATCCTCCGATCTGGATTGGGGCCAACGGCCCCCAGCTGGGATTGCCCCTGGCGGGGAGGCAGGCCGACGTTTGGCACGGCTGGGGCGAGGACTATGCCGGCAAATGGGAAGTGGTGCGGCGCTCTGCCGAGAAGGCGGGGCGTGACCCCGACACCATCGTCCGCTCGACCAGCCTTTCCATCTCCGAGCCTTGGGCAGAGGTTCGGCAGAGCTTCGATCAATATCAGAAGAACGGCGTTTCCTATGTCATCGTGGAATGGCCGACCGAGGGGCGCGGTCGGCTCGAGGAGTTCATCGAAAAGGTGATGCCGGACCTGGCAAGTGGCTAGTGGTCGGCCCTCGCAGACGCTAAGTCTCGATGATGGTCGTGACCTCGACAGCTCGCTTGGTGGCGTCGCACACCGGACAGAGCCCCGCTCCTCGCGCTACTAGTTGATGGAGGCGATCGTCCTCGACGTCGTCGGCCGCGGCTTTGATCGTGATCCTCATCGAAAGTGGTCCGGCCGGTACTGTCGCGTCCATCCCGAGGATGCCGCGGTCGTCTGATTCGCTGTCGACCTCGACCTCCAGGGACGTGAGAACCACGCCTTCCCGGGCAGCCTCCATGCCGATGGTTGACGCCACACACGAGGCGACAGCAGCCCGAAAGAGCCATCCCGGGCTGGGCTCTTCGCCCCTTCCTCCCACGCCGCCGGGCATGTCTGTAATCAGGCGTGCCCCGCCACCGATGACCTCCACCCGGAGGGCCGCGCCGAGCTTGGCCGAGGCGAGAGAGTCGGTATAGCGCGCCTCGTCGGGGTGCTCGGTGAGGTATCGGACGGCCTGGTCGATCGATTCGCGGATGTTGGACACGTGCTTCCTCCTAAGAACTGGCACGAGCGTACGTGCTGTCAGTCGTCGGGTTACTCGACTCCCTCGGATTCGTCGCACCCCCGGGCATTGACTAGCGGCGCCGGCGGTTGCCCCGCCCACCGCGCGATTGACGTGATTGCTTTCGCGGGGGGCGGACCGGCGATGGGGTCGTGAGCGGACGTTCGCCAATACGGCTCCCTCCTTCCACCGACAGCCAGCCGTTGTCGGGATCGTGGAGGGCGTCGTGAAATCCGACCTGGCGTTGGAGCTTTCGCAATTCGCCGAGCTGATCTGCCATCACCAGCGAGACCACCACCCCGCCCGCCCCGGCTCGGGCGGTGCGCCCGGATCGGTGCAGGTAATCCTTGTGATCGGCGGGGAGATCGAAGTGCACGACGCTCGTGACACCGTCGACATGAATCCCGCGGGCGGCCACGTCGGTGGCGATCAAGGCCTCGACGTGCTTTTGTCCAAAGGCCTTCAGTGCCCGCGTTCTCTGGCTCTGACTCCGACCGCCGTGGATGGCAGCCGCCCTGATCCCGCGCCGCTCGAGAAGACGGGCGACCTTGTCGGCCCCGTGCCTGGTGCGGGTGAAAACGAGAGTGGGCGTGGCCGAGGAGATGATGTCGGCGGTTATCTCGATGCGATCGTTCGGGTCGACCTGCCAGAAGTAGTGGGCGGCATCGCGGTGACCGTCGTCGCCGCCGACGTGGTGGGTGACGGGATCGGTCTGGTAGTGCTGGGTGAGCCTCGCAACCTCCTGGTCGAGAGTGGCGGAAAAGAACGCCGTCTGCCGGACTGAGTTGGTCATGTCGAGGAGATGGCGAACCTGTGGCAGGAACCCCATGTCGGCCATGCGGTCGGCCTCATCCACCACCACCATGTCGACGTCACCGAGGGACACCGACCCTTCGGAGATGAGATCGGCCAGGCGGCCCGGGGTGGCCACCAAGACGTCGGTGCCCCGTCGCAGCGCGGCCCTTTGGGGCTCGTAGCCGACCCCGCCGTAGACGGCCGTCACCCAGCGCTTCGAGGCCTTGGCGAACGGGGCCAGCTCGCGTGCGATCTGCTCGGCGAGCTCCCTAGTCGGCGCTAGGACCAGCGCCCGGGGACGACGCGGATTGGCCTTAGTGACCCGAGCGATCAGGGGCAGCCCGAAGGCGAGAGTCTTGCCCGACCCGGTGGGAGCGCGGCCCAGCAGGTCGCGTCCCCTCATCAGGTCGGGGATGGTGGCTTCTTGAATTGGGAAGGGACTAGAGATCCCTTTTTGTTTGAGGATCTCGATATGGCGCGCGGGCACGCCGAGATCGATGAAAGTTGGCATCGGTGGACTTCCTCTTGCCCCGCAAGGGGCGGCGTACGTCGGTATTTCGATCTCGTGCTTCGTACAACTCACGAGGATCGGAACGCGCCCGTCCGAGGCCGACTTGCGCACTTTCTATGACATCAGCGACGTTTGGATCACCGGACGGTGCGCTAATGAATGCGCTTTCCTCGAGCCGGTGCAGTGGCCGCTTGTGAAAATTGTAACACAAGCCAAGTCAGCACTGGGTCGCCGCTCGGATCGCCCTGATTAGGTAAAGCTCAAGCGCCGCCGGCCTCGAGGCCGTTGACGATGTCGCCGAGGACCTCTTCTGCCATTTCCCGCCCGCGACTCTCGTCTGGCGCCAGGACGGTGACGTCGACGAGGGTCCGGCCGACGACGGCCGCGAAGGTGCGGTGGCCCTCTCGCTGGATCCCGCCCTCACCAATCGTGAAGGCGAAGCCTTCGGCCGTCACCCCACCTGCCTCCAGTGGGTCGTCGGTTTCCAACTGGATGGCTTCGGAGAAGGTGCGGCTGAGGCAGTCGATTGTCTCTGGGGCGTCGTAGGCAGCGAGCACCGCCGACGCCGTTGCCGCCGTGTCAAAAACAAGGAGCGCCACCTCGACCCGCTCGATCGGGCCGCCGGCGATCTCATGGTGCCCCACTCTTGCCGGCGGGAAGGCCACGAGCGC
>DATBKE010000037.1:0-5949 GCA_036556085.1 Acidimicrobiia bacterium
GGAAAATGGCCGAGAGCTACGTGCGGAGCCTCAGCAAGGAAGGCAGATCGTCTGACGGCCCCCAAAGCACAGAGGTCCGATAGCTCAAGGGGTAGGTCCTACGACCGACGGCAAGGCGCTTACGCACGACGCTCCAGGAACATGTCTGTCTTGGATGGAGGCGGCCAACTAGCGAGTCCTACGCGTAGCCGCTATCAACGGCTCCCCAAAGCTTCCCGGTAAGAGTCGCGGATCAATGGCCATCCTGACGGGCTGACCCTTTGGCTTCCAAGTGCCGCGCTCGGCTCATCACCCCGATCGCCGGTACACGGCACCCGGCGCTGCAGCTCTGACTCCACCGTGATCGAGGAACTGGCGTATCGCTACTTCTATAACGCTTGACCGGGTAACGAAATAGCCCAGCTCAAGAATGTCGCGGTCAAGCTCTGCAACTAGGACAGCTGGCAGGGTTACGTCAATCCGACGGATGCCTTTGTAGAGGCGGCTAGTCGGGCGATCGGTCGCTGGTCGAAACACGTTGATCGGTGTTCTATCGCAAGCCGATCCGTTTCCGAGAAACCATTTTCGCGACCTCCAATTGATTGTCGCGGTTGGGCAGCAACCAAGGGTCTGGTCACCCGGAGCTTCAAGGAATACGTTGACTCGGTGAGATCCGCCCGACTCCTCGAACGGATTGTCGGCGGTGACGTCAGCAACGTTCGTTTTACCGATTTGCTCCGACTGGCGAGAGAACTCGGCTTCCAATTGGATCGAGCAAGTGGAAGCCATCGAATCTTCAGCCATCCCGAATTCAGCGAAAAGCTGAACCTACAAATGGTCGAGGGACAGGCCAAGCCCTATCAGGTCAGACAGCTAGTCAAGCTAATCACAAAGTACAATTTGAGGCTGGCTCGTAGACATGGCTGATTACCACATCAATCTCTTCTACAGCGACGAGGACGGTGGATGGATCGCAGACATTCCCGATCTGGCTTACTGCTCGGCATTCGGTGATACCCCTGAGGAGGCCGTCAAGCAGATCCTTATCGCCAAAGAGACCTGGCTCCAGGCGGCACGAGGTGCGGGCCAGTCCATTCCGCAACCGAGCTATAAGCCGATCGCTACACGTTGAGCTTTCTCGACCGAGAGCGCTAACCCTTTCACGAAACTCGATGCAGGCGGCTGGTAGCCGCCCCTACGGAGCCGAGGGACCACGGGCTGGCACGGCGATCCCGTCTCGTTCCAGAAACTGACGAATCGCCGCTTCGATGACAGGCCGACCGGCGCCCCTTCGCAGCCTTCAACGCGCTCATGGGCGGAGTGCGCCTCAGCCGATCGAGTCGATCAATTTTTTGGCTACGGCTCGAAATGCCCTCGACGAGCCATCGGCAAGAGCTCGCTCGTACTCCTCGGGATCCATCGACTCGTGTAGCGTCTCGAGCTCTGCGGAGGCTGCAGTGTTAATTTGGGTTCCCTCGGTGAACATCTGACGGTCGCTCGCCGGGTCTGCGATCACCGCGGCGAGAAGCTCCACAGCTTCACTCGCCCTTTGGCTGGCCGCGAACACCATGGCGATTTTCACCAGGGTCGCCAGCATTTCCACCACCATGCCAGTCCGTTCCGCCACTCGAAGGCTTTCAACAAAGGCCGTCTGGGCTGCCACCAGGTCGCCCGCTGCCAGATTGGCCTCTCCCAGACCCATCAGTGAGACCTGCATCGCCCTCGGGAAACCAATACGGGTAGCCCGATCGGCCGACTGCGTGAAGAAATCGATCGCGTCACTCAGACGTCCCGACCTTCTGGCCATTCGGCCGCGGTGCCCGAGATTCCAGGACATGTAATAGAGGTCGTCGAGCGGCTCGAGTACTTCCCGACTCTGGTCGAGAAGTCGCATGGCCATTTCGGCGTCACCCGTCATCAACTCGATGAAAGCTCGGATGTTTTTGATAGCAGCCGCCCAGAAACGGCTTGCTGCCCAGCCCGAGTTTGGTGATTCCGCCAGCGCTATTGCACGGTCGACGACGCCCGCTGCCTCGGCGAATCGTCCCAGATACAACTGTGTTTGCGCCTTCAGCATGCCGGCGAAGAAGAGGGGTACGGGATCGCCGGCGACGCTCAATTCATCGAACGCACGGCCGACGGCTTCGGCACCCGCCTCGACGTGACCGAGCATCGCGGTGAAGGCCCCGTGCATTGCCAGAACAAAGGCAGGAGCTGCTGCAGAAGTCGGCTCGCTCTTGTCGTCCTCCAGAGCTTCCAGCGCCTCGCCGAAGAGTGCCAATCCTGCCTGGTTCCAGCCGCGACTCTCGTGAATCAGCCAGAGCCCCACCACCATCTTGCCGACCCCGGTTGCGTTGCCCGTGGCGGCCTGGTGGCGCCATGCCGGTCTGATGTTGTCGAGGTCTTGTTCGATTGTTGTCAGCGCTCGGGTCTGTTCGCCGCGAGCGAACCACCCGACGGCGTTGTCGCAGAGGTCGGCGAAATAGTCGGCGTGCACATCGCGAATCGCGCGATCTCGCTCAGGGAGAAGGGCCAGCTCGGCCTCGGCATATTGGCGTAAGAGCTCATGGATCGCATACCGGCCGGTGCTGGGACTCGGCATCACCAGGGTCTTATTGGCGAGATTGGCGAGGTCCCGGAGCGAGGCTCCCGCCACCGCTTCAGCCGCTTCCCGTGTGAACCCTCCCCGGAACACCGAGAGGGCCGCAAACGCATCTCGTTCCGCATTGTTGAGAAGCCTCCAGCTGTAGTCGAACACAGCCCGAATGCTGCGGTGCCGATCCGGGACGTCCCCCAGAGTGGTTTCGAGGAAGTCGAGACTCTTGGCGATCTCTGCCGCGATGTCGGGAATTGACAGGATGTCCACCCATGCCGCTGCCAGCAGGATTCCCAGGGGCATCCCTCCGGTGAGACGAAGGATCTCTGCGAGAGGCTCCAGATCTTCGGCCCGGAGTTCTAGTCCTGGATTGAAACGATGCGCTGCGTCCAGGAACAAGCGAACTCCGCTGGTCTGCAGGGCTGTCTCGGGGGTGTCCCAGTGTGCGCTCAGACCCACGAGGGGCACGACCATTTCGCCGGTCAGATTCAGCTTGGAACGCGACGTGGCAATCACCTTCATCTGCGGAGCAGCTTGGAGAATCTCCGAGACGATCCGCGCTCCATCGCTCAAATGCTCGAAGTTGTCGAACACCAAGAGTTGGCGTCTGGGAGCGAGATAGTCGAGTAACTGGGTTTGTGGGTCCTCGTCAGAGGAAAACGCAACGCCGACCGCCTCGGCCACTGCCTGCAGGATGTCGCCGCTCGTTGAGAGATCGGCCAGACCAATGAAGAACACCCCGTCGGGGTAGTCGGCTGCGAGATCAGCGGCCGCCTGGATGACCAGTCGTGTCTTGCCCGTGCCTCCCGGAGCCATCACGGTCAATAAACGGGTCTTGGTCAACAGCCTCTTCACGTCGGCGAGTTCGGCATCTCTGCCGATCAGCTCAGTCATCTGCTCCGGAAGATTGTTGGTGATGGCATCGAGCGAATTCAGGGGTGGAAATGAGTTCTCGAGGCCGCCGATGTTCAACTGGAACACATGCTCCGGACGTGTCAGATCCTTCAGCCGATGGGCGCCCATGTCGGAAGCCGTGACCCCGTCCGGCAGATGATCCTGCACCAGCTCGAACGTCGAGCCCGAACACACCGTCTGGCCACCATGGGCAATCGCCCTCAGTCTTGCTGCCCGATTGACAGCCGGTCCGTAGTAATCGCCCAGGACCAAATCCGCCGCCCCGGTATGCAGCGACGCCCGGACTCGTAACGGTCGCGGGGTCGGCCAATCCACTCCCACCAACCGTCGTTGCATCTCTACAGCGCCGCCTACAGCGTCCATCGCCGACCGGAAGACCACAAACTGGCTGTCACCCTCCCCTCGCGGCTTCACCACCACTCCGCCGAAGGCTTCGACCGCCTCGGTGATCGCTTGATCATGGATTCGCAGCGCCGTCATCATCGCATCCGGCGCTTCTTCCCAGAGACGCGTGCTGCCTTCCACATCGGTGAAGAGAAAGGTGACGACGCCATCAGGGAGCTTCTCCATCCGTTCGGAGCCTAGAGACGGATGGTCCGGGCAGGGAAAGGTGGCGGCTCGCGCCGGACTCCAGTTGGCTGGAGGCGGTCCTTGTCGAGTATCGGGAGTTACTCGCTTGCCTCCGAGACCACTGAAGCACCCATCGCTCGACTTAGCGGTGGAGATAAACCGGTCGGTGAGGGCAGGTGAGGAACAATTCGAGGAGGCTGAGGACTTGGGCCGAGTTCAGCAGGCGCAAGGCAGTGTCCAGAACGTCAGCGATCCGGTCGAGCACGCCGCGCTGCTGGCCAACCGAGTCAGTCGGGCGCAGGGATATCCAGCGGCGTCGCCCTCGTCAGACGGCGGCGCGGCTAGACAGTCGGCCGCTCCGGGTGTGAAGAACCGCTAGCCCGATGGTGAAGGCGGTGGCGGCCAACAGGATCAGCCAGCCGACGATCGAACGCCCGCCGGCGAGAACATAAAGCAGGCCGCCGATCGCCGAAAGGCCGTTGAAGACGATGGCGGCCGCGTTCTGGACGCGAATTGCCTCCCATCGCCCGTCCTTGAGCGACAGGTAGCCACCGAAGGCATAGCCCAAGGTGGCCGCCCCGGCGAGGCGGTAAACGAAGGGATCGGCCGGATCGAACGAAGCGAGATCGGCGAAGTAAGCCGCCGCAAATAGCGGCGCCAGCCCAAAGAAGGCGGCGGCGACAGTTGCCAGGGTCAAAAGCAGCCGGGCCGGCGGGTCCACGGTCGGCGTCGACGGTGCTGCAGGTCCCTGGTCGCGGCGGGTGACGTAGATCAGGATGAGAACGAAAGCCGCGGCGGCTAGGAGGATGAACCACACCCAGAAGTTGTCGTCGCCCTCGAGCAGGGTGATGATGGCCGCCACCACCGCACCGGCGTTGAATACATAGGAAGCGCCGGCGGGAATCCGGAAGCGGAACCAGGTGGGATTGGCCAGGGTCAGGGCCGCGGCGACGGCGTAGCCGAGGGCGGCGGCCCCGGCCAGGCGGTAGATGAAGGGTTCGGCGCCGGCGTATCCAGCGGCGTCGGCCGCGGTCCCCGGAAAGAAGAAGGGCACCAACCCGAAGAGGCCGGCGGCCGCGATCTGTACCACGAGGAGCGTCTTGAACCAGATGGTTCGGGCCTGATCAGGCTGTTCGCCGGTGCTCACCGCCGCCGAAGACTATCGAGGGCAAGAAAGCGAGGCTGGGAACATTCACTTCGATCTGCTTACCGAGGAACTGTCGCCTGGCTGTCTCGATCACCCTGGAGCAGCTAATGCATATAGGAACTCATTGATTACGGTCGAGCGCCACTACCAACTTTGCTTGGGGTCTTGCGTCAATGCGACTGATGCCTTAGCGGTCTCGCAATCTCCTGTCGCTAGCTTCACCCCTGCAGGCATCGGACCCGTACTTTCGACCTCAATCATCGCGCTTCGCCGAGTTCGATTCGAGCCGATAGCGAACCACAGTCACCTCGTCTCCCTCCATGCCCTCTATGGCTAGGTTCTCTTTTCGCTCTGAGCCATCGAGACGCCACCCCAGGCTCTCATAGAAGGTCCGGGCCCTGCTGTTGTCGGTGACCACCCACAGGGTCGCCTCTTCATATCCCGATAACGAAAGGAAATCCAGGGCACGCGAGAGCAGCCGCTTGCCGAGGCCGCTCCCCCACCGGGCCGGGTCGACATGAATCGAAAAGATGTGGCCGGTGCGATCCTCGTCTCCCGAAGGTCCTGTGAAGACAAATCCGTAGATGCCGTCGTCGCCGGCCGCAACGAATGTTGCGCACCCCGGTGGGGGCGAAGCGAGGCGATCGGTCCAGAGACGAGTCCGTCGGCTCAGACCTTGCTTGGTCGCGGCGACGGTCTTTGGTAGCTCGGGATAGGTGGCGAGAAACGACCGACCGTGCAG
>DATBKE010000038.1:0-6596 GCA_036556085.1 Acidimicrobiia bacterium
CTCCTGGGAGCGCATGCTCTCTTCAAGGGCTGCCTGTTTCTCACGGTCGGGGTCATCGATGCCGCCACCGGCACCCGCGACCTCCGCCGCCTCTCAGGTCTGGGTCGGAAGTTGCCGCTCACCGCGGTCGTGGCGGCTCTCGCCACCGCTTCGATGATCGGGATCATGCCTTTCTCGGGATACGTCGCCAAAGAGTCAGCCCTCGACGCTTTCCTGACCCCGGGCCAGTACGAGTCGCCGCTGAAGTGGGCCGTCATCGCCGCGTTCGCGGTCGGATCCGCAATCACCGTCGCCTACGGACTGAGGCTGTGGTGGGGGGCCTTTGCCACCAAACCGGGGGTTCCGTCCTATCCAGTCGTCGTGACCCCACCTCCCCTGTTCCTCATCGGGCCGCCGGCCCTGATGGCAGTGGCCGGCCTCGCTACGGGGTTGCTCCCAGACTTGGGGGAGGCGGTGCTCTCTCCCTTTTCCAATCGTCTCCCCTTCGGGGAGCAGGGCCACCTCGCTCTTTGGTCGGGGTTCTCTCCCGCCCTGGCCATCACGATCGGAATTCTCGCGCTCGGGTTGGCACTCGCCGCCTTCGGTGACCGTGTCCAGCGCTGGCGTATCCCCTGGCCCGCCTCCTGGGACGGGGACCGCATCTACCGCAACACGTTGCGAAGAATCGACAACTTCGCCGCCGACCTCACCGCACTATTTCAACGAGGGTCGCTCCCCTTCTACCTCGGTGTGATCCTCGCCACCACCGCGGCTTTAGGCGGGTTCACGATGCTTGCCTATTCCGAGACGACGCCGCGGATCGTGGTGAGTGACCGACCCACGATCATCGCCGTGGCGATATTGATCGTCGCCGCCGCAGTGCTGGCGGCCCGCGCCCGGCGCCGCCTCAAGGCAGTCATCCTCACCGGGATCACCGGATATGGCACCGCCATGACGTTCCTCTTATACGGCGCCCCTGACCTCGCTCTCACCCAGGTGCTGGTGGAAACGGTGACGCTCGTGGTTTTCGTTCTCGTCCTGCGTCGTCTTCCCGCCTATTTCTCGGACCGTCCTCTCGTCGCCAGCCGCTGGTTGCGGATCGGCCTCGGAGCCCTCTTCGGCCTCTTGGTGGCGGTGCTCACGGTCGGCGTGCCCCCAGCGCGGATCCACGAGTCGGTCTCCGGTCTCTTCCCCGGTGAGGCGGTGGCCTTTGGCGGCGGCAACAACGTGGTCAATGTCATCCTGGTCGACATCCGGGCTTGGGACACGATGGGCGAGATCTCGGTCTTGCTGGTGGCGGCGACCGGCGTCGCCTCTTTGATCTTTCTCAGCCGCCGCGCGGAGCGGACGAGGCTCGAGGACTTCGATGAAGCGGTGGGAACCATCGGGGGAACCGACCCTGACCCGATGGCAACGCTGCGAGCCAGAGATGCCCGCAGGCAGGCGCCGTCGCGCTCCCAGTGGTTGGTTGCTAGCCGAACGCTGGCGCCGCAGCGCCGCTCGGTGATTCTCGAAGTCGCCTCCCGGATCCTCTATCACACCATGGTCGTCTTCGGCGTTTTCCTCCTCTTCGCCGGCCACAATGCCCCCGGCGGCGGGTTCGTCGCCGGGCTGGTGACGGGAATCGCCCTCGTGGTCCGCTATCTCGCCGGGGGGCGGTATGAGCTGAGCGCCGCCGCCCCGCTCCAACCGGGCTTCCTGCTCGGTTCCGGACTGGTCATCGCCACAGGTTTCGGGCTCGCTTCCATAGCCCTCGGCGGCGAGGTATTGCAGAGCGCCATCTTCACCGTGGACCTTCCGTTGCTGGGCCAGGTCAAGCTGGTCACGTCCCTCCTCTTCGATTTCGGCGTCTACCTGGTGGTCGTCGGGCTCATGCTCGACATCCTCCGGAGCCTCGGGGCCCAGATTGACCGCCATGGCGAGGCGAGCGGTGACGACAGCGAGTTTTCGGCTCAGGCACTTGAGCCACGGGCGCCTGTCTTGAGGAGACTGTCTTGACCTTCGCCGGATCTGATGGCGTGTTGGTGCTGGTGGTGGCGGTCTTGGTCGCCGTCGGGATCTACCTGGCCCTGGAACGCAGCCTGAGCCGGGTGGCGGTGGGTCTGCTCATGGTGAGCAACGGCATCAATCTCATGGTCCTGGTCGTCGCCGGCCCTCCGGGGGGAGCACCGATTGTGGGCGTCACCCCCGAGTCCGAGATGAGCGATCCGCTGCCGCAGGCTCTGGTTCTCACCGCCATCGTGATCGGCCTGGCCCTGACCGCGTTTCTGCTTTCCATGGCCTATCGATCGTGGCAATTGAACGGGCACGACGAGGTGCAAGACGACCTCGAAGATCGGAGGATTGCCCGTCTCGCCGCCGCCGACATCGCCGGGCGGGGAGACCTCGCTGGCGCCTGGGTGAGCTTGGCCGAGGAGGCCGAGGAAGTGCACGACGAAACCTTCATCGAGGAGCACTGGCTTGCCGAAGATCTTGAGGAGGGAGTCCCCTGAACTGGCTCGTGCCTCTCCCCGTCATCCTCCCACTCATGGGAGCGGGCCTGGCGGTGGCCGTCTCAGGTAACCCTCGTGCCCAGAGGTGGCTCAGTTTCTTCACGCTGAGCGCTGTGCTCGTGGTAGCGGTCATCCTCCTCTTCGCCGCCGACGGCGGGCCCCTGGTGGTCAATGTCGGCGGATGGGCCGCTCCGGTCGGGATCTCCCTCGTCGCCGATCGCCTGTCCTCGGTGATGCTGGCCGTCTCGGCGGCAGTGACACTGTGCGTGCTCCTTTACGCCCTTGCCCAAGCGCTTAGCGTCGGCGATCCTGAGTCGCCGGTGGCCATCTTCCACCCCACCTACATGGCCCTGACCGCCGGAGTGGCCATGTGTTTCCTTTCCGGAGATCTCTTCAACCTGTACGTGGGATTCGAGGTGCTGTTGGTGGCAAGCTATGTCTTGATCACACTCGGCGGCACCAGCCCGCGCATCAGGGCCGGGACCATCTATGTGGTGGTCGCCGTCATCTCTTCGGTGATCCTGCTTGTCGCGATCGGGCTGATTTACTCGGCCACGGGCACGCTCAACATGGCTCAACTGGCCATGCGGCTACCGGAGATTGACGCCGGAATCCGCCTCGTCCTCCAGCTTCTCCTTCTCATCGCCTTCTCGATCAAGGCCGCGGTCTTCCCCTTCGCCGCCTGGCTGCCCGACTCGTATCCAACGGCGCCTGCCCCGGTGACCGCGGTGTTCGCCGGGTTGCTCACCAAGGTCGGCATCTACGGCATCTTGCGGACCCAGACCACCCTCTTCGACGACAGCCAGGCCGACGCCCTGCTCATGTGGGCTGCGCTGGTGACAATGATCGTCGGGATTCTTGGAGCCGTGGCGCAGTCCGATCTCAAGCGACTTCTCTCATTCACGCTGGTGAGTCACATCGGCTTCATGCTCTTCGGGATCTCGCTGGCAAGTCAAGCCGGGCTCGCTGCGGCCATCTTCTATGTCCTCCATCACATCACGGTGCAGACCGCGCTGTTTCTCGTTGCTGGCCTCATCGAAGCCCGCGGCGGCACGACTTCGCTCAACCGTCTCGGAGGCCTGGCCCGCTCCACCCCGGTTTTGGCCATTCTCTTTCTCATCCCCGCCTTCAACCTCTCGGGGATACCTCCCCTATCCGGTTTCCTGGGCAAACTCGGCCTCCTCCAAGCCGGGGTCGAGTTGGGGTCGACGTTGGCCTACACCCTTGTGGCGGGAGGGGTGCTCACGTCCCTTCTCACCCTCTACGTCATGGTCAAGGCGTGGAACAAGGCTTTCTGGCAGATGCCCGTCGGAGAAGAGACTCGGGCGGCGCTCCCCCGCAGCATGGTGGGGACCACCGCAGCGTTGGTGGCGTTGGGGTTCAGCTTCACGCTCATCGCCGGTCCCATCTACTCCTACACCGAGCGGGCGGCCAGCGATCTCCGCTCCCAAGTCCCGTACATCCAGTCGGTTCTCACCGAGGGTGATCGGGGCGAGGGCCCCTCCCCGGACGCAGCGGCGGAGGCAGGAGTGGCGCCGTGAGACGCTGGCGGATCTCCCGCATCCGCGTCTCCTATCTCACCGTTGCCTGGGTCACCGTGCTCTGGGTGCTGCTTTGGGGAGAATTGAGCGTCGCCAACGTGCTCGCCGGGATCGTCATCGGGGTCGTCGTCCCGGCGCTGCTCCCCCTGCCCCGAGTAGGCCCTCAGCACCGCGTGCGACCGCTGGCCGTGCTCCGGCTGCTGGGCCACTTCGCCGTCGACCTCGTCGTGGCCAGCTTCCAGGTGGCCTATCTGGCTCTGGCTTTCAGACATCGCCCTCACGGGGCGGTGGTAGGGGTCCACCTGCGTACCGACGACGACCTCTACCTGGTGTTGACCTCGGTCATCACCACGCTGGTCCCTGGATCTGTCGTCGTGGAGGCTTTGCGGCGCAATGGCCTGATGTACGTCCACGTCCTCGATCTTGAGGCCATGGGAGGGGTCGAGGGGGTGCGAACCCAGGTGCTGAAGGTCGAGGAGCGGGTCCTGCGGGCCCTGGCTCCCGACGAGGAGCTGGCCGCCACCGGATTGGGGAAGCAGGCATGAACGGAGTCCTGATTGCCTCCGGGGTGATGCTCGGGCTGGGAGCAATCCTGACGATGATCCGCGTCGAGAAGGGACCCACGATGCTCGATCGGGCGGTCGCCTTCGACATCATCTCCAACATCGTCATCATCGGCGTCGCCCTCGATGCCGCGGTCGAACTTCGGACCGACATCGTGCCGATTCTGGCGGCCCTCGCCCTGTTCGGATTCGTGTCCTCGGTCACCATCGCCCGCTTCGTCTCGGTCGAGCCAGATGAGGCAGGGAGGATCAAGACCCCAGAAGAGGTCCGCGCCGAAAACGAGGCCCTACTCCGCGCCGAGATGGCGGCCGCCCGCGCCGAAGAGGAGATGGCGGCCACCCGCGATCAGGACGGAAGTCGATGAGCGGCGAGCAGTTCGCCGACCTCCTGGCCGCGGCTTTCCTGTTGACAGGATCGGCGCTCACCCTCGCCGCTGGCATCGGTGTCCTCCGCTTCCCGAATCTCCTCGCCCGGATGCATGCCGGGGCCAAACCGCAAGTACTGGGCGTTCTTCTGGCCCTGGCCGGCCTGGCCCTCCGGGTGCGGTCGGCTTCGGTCAGCGCCACCCTGGCGTTGATCGCGATCTTCCAGCTGCTCACCGCCCCGGTTTCGGCCCACATCGTGGCTCGGGCCGGCTACCGCACCGGCAAGATCCAGCCCGACATGCTGGTGCACGACGAACTGACCGCCGATCTGGAAGCCGCAACGGCCGGAGGTGATCAGAGTCCTTGACCGGTGCGAAATTCAGATTCGCCGGTGGTGGGCGCCTCAACCGATAAAGGAATCCACCGCCGCTTGATCGTTGGAGAGAGTCCAGTACTCAACCACCCGCCCATCGGCCCCAAAGCGCATGGCGTCGGCCATGATCACGTCGAGACTGTCGCCCTCGCGATCGGCTGTCACCCGGGTGAACGACATCAAGTGATCCTCGCCCTCGAGGATGTCGATCGGCTCGACGTTGAGTCGATTCCCGGTCAGCCGGTGAAAGCCAGCCAGAAGCTCCAAGACGGCGGCGCGTCCGTGATGGTCCCCGCTCACCGAGCTGCGGCCCGGCCAGTGCCAGATCACCTCGTCGTCGAGGAGGATGTCGCCGAAGCGCTCGACCTCGCCCTGGCTGATCGCGGCCATCGCCTCGCCCAGGGTTTGAGCCTTGCTGCCGCCCATCATTCCTCCTCGCTCCAGAACTTGTCGATGGCTTCCTGATCCGTGGCGTGCGCCCAGAACTCGCGGATGCGCCCCTGGCCGTCGAATTGGAACGCCTCGGCCATGGTCACGTCGAGGCGATTGCCCCCTCGGTCTCCGGTCACACGCAAAAATGCCGCTCCCCGCTCGTCGTTAGCGATCAGCTCGATCGGATCGAGTCGGAGCGATCCGGCAGTCTCCCTACCGACTCGACCGAAATACTCGAGGATCGCCTCCCGTCCCCGATAGTCGCCGCTCAACCGGTGGGTGCCCCCGACGTGCCACACGGCATCCTCACTGAGGGCAGCGCTGATCCGCTCGGCATCATGATCGGCATAAGCCCCGAGGAATGCCTCGAGCCTCTCTACATTCGGGTGTGTCATCTCGCTCCTCGAATCGCGCTTCCGAGCCGGATCGTAACGAGCCGCACCTAGGGGCGCTTTTCCTAGGCCGAGGTGGGAACCCTGAGGGATCCTGGGGTGTCGGAGGGGGGACTTGAACCCCCACCCTCTATCGAGGACTAGGCCCTCAACCTAGCGCGTCTGCCTATTCCGCCACTCCGACAAGAGGACCGGAAATTGTATCCGGTGGCTTTTACGAGAGAAGAAAAGTCAAGGCGATGGTGGTAGCCGCAAAGAGGATCCCGGCCGCCACCGTCATCCGGTCAAGATTGCGCTCGACGACGGTTGAGCCCCGCATGTTGGAAGGCCCATAACCGCCCCCGAACATGTCCGAGAGCCCACCCCCACGACCGGCGTGGAGAAGGATGAGAGCAACCATCGCCAGCGAGAAGATGACGTGGAGGACCACAACCGCAACTGTCACAACTTGCATTGAT
>DATBKE010000039.1:0-31467 GCA_036556085.1 Acidimicrobiia bacterium
TGGCGTACAAGCACGACGTGGTGGCGATCGAAATCTCCGATCCGCGCGAAACGGAGCTTCCCAATGTCGGTGAGGTGGTTTTGGTTGATCCCGAAACCGGCCGCCAGCTTCGGGTTGACACCACTTCTGAACTAGTGCGACGCCGCTTTGCCAGCGCGGCCCAGAAAGAGCGTGAATCGGTGGCCGACGCCTTGGCTTCGATCGGGGTTCGTCACCTGGTGGTGTCAACCTCGGGCGATTGGCTACGAGCCCTGGTGATGTTTCTGCGGCGGGAACGGAGGGGGTGGTGAGATTCGAGTGGCCGGCGGCCCTGCTCGGTTTGGTGCTGCTTCCGCTCCTGGTCCTCGGTTATTACTTCCTGCAACGCCGCCGACATCGCTACGCCGTCCGTTTCACCAACGTCGATTTGCTGGCCAATCTGGTGGAGGCATCCCCCGGGTGGAGACGGCATGTTCCTCCCGCCCTCACCCTTTTGGCTCTGGCGGGGACGATCGTTGCCCTGGCCCGCCCCGAGGCGACCGTGACCACGGCGCGCAACCAAGCCACAGTGGTTCTGGCTACCGACACCTCGGGATCGATGGGGGCATTCGACGTGCATCCGTCGCGGCTGTTTGCTGCTCAGAAGTCCGCGCTTCTCCTAATCGACCAACTGCCCGAGGAGATCCAGGTGGCACTTGTCCAGTTCTCGACTGAGGCGAGAGTGCTCTCTCCGGCAACAACCGACCGCGAGCTTCTACGTCAGGCGATTGCGACGCTGCGGGCCGACGGACGCACCGCCCTGGGTGACGCCATCGCTTTTTCGGTGGAGACCGGGCTGAGTGCAGTCGACTCGGCACCCGAAGGGCAACGGCCGCCCCTGTCGATCCTCCTCCTCTCCGACGGAGCCAATACAGATGGCACCTATGAGCCCCTCGAGGCGGCTGCGCTCGCCAGCGACTTCGGGATTCCGATCTATGCCGTCGCCCTTGGCACGGATAGCGGGACGGTGCTCAACGTCGATTTGATGGGGAATGTCCAGACCGTCCCGGTCCCGCCCGATCGCGAGACACTCCACCTCATCGCGGAGCAAACCGGAGGGCGGTATTTCGACGCACCCACCGCCGAGGACCTGGCCGAGGTCTATCGGGAGATCGGTTCGCAGGTTGGTTTCGTCACCGAAGTCCGCGAGCTCACCCACCTCTTTGCGGCCGGAGCTGGGCTACTGATGCTGACCGGCGCCGCCCTTTCGGCCTTTTGGTTCAACCGCTTCCCCTGATACGAACCCCTATCCTAACGAACACATGTTCGATAGGGATCAGGCACATATCCTCCACGCCGACCTCGACTCGTTCTTTGCCTCTGTCGAGCAAAGAGACAACCCAGCTCTCAGGGGTCGACCGGTAATCGTTGGCAGCGGAGTGGTTCTGGCCGCCAGCTACGAAGCCAAGGCCCACGGTGTCTACACCCCGATGGGCGGCCGGCAAGCGAGAAAGGTCTGCCCGCAGGCGATAGTGGTCGAGCCTCGATTCTCGGCCTATGTCGAGGCGAGCAAGGCCGTGTTTGAAGTCTTCGAACAAACCACGCCGATGGTCGAGGGTTTGTCGATCGACGAAGCGTTTCTAGATGTCGGCGGGCTTCGCCGCGTCTCCGGAACGCCGACCGAGATCGCTGTACGTCTGCGTGATCAGGTCCGAGAAGAGGTTGGCCTCCCCATCACGGTCGGTGTCGCCCGGACCAAGTTCCTGGCCAAGGTGGCAAGCGCAGTCGCCAAGCCCGACGGCCTCCTGGTGGTCCCGCCCGAGGAGGAGATCGCCTTTCTTCATCCCCTGCCTGTCGAGCGCCTCTGGGGAGTCGGGCCGGTGACAGCCGCCAAACTCCACAACGCCGGCGTGGTCTCCGTCGGCGAGGTGGCGGCACTGCCGGCGAAATGGCTCGCCTCGCTGCTGGGTCCCGCCGCCGGATACCACCTTCATGCCCTCGCCCACAACCGGGACCCGAGGCCCGTGCACGTTGGGCGCCGCCGGCGAAGTGTTGGTTCTCAGCGCGCCTTTGGCCGAGTTCCGAAGACAGCACAGGATTTGGAAGCGATCGTCGTTGGGTTGGTGGATCGAATTAGCCGTCGTCTGCGCGCCGGCGATCGAGTGGGAAGAACAGTGGTGCTGCGCCTCCGGTTTGACGATTTTTCGAGAGGTACCCGGTCCCAAACTCTCACCACCCCCACCGCCAACACTGAGACGATTCTGCGGGCTGCTCGCGAATTGCTATCCCAAGCGATGCCAGTGATCGAGGAGCGAGGGATAACGCTCGTTGGGGTCGCGATCGCCAACCTCGATGACGACGACGTCGTCCAGCTGGCCTTGCCCTTTGACAAGCATCACCGAACGGAACTCGATCTAGCCATCGACGATTTGCGGACGCGCTTCGGAAACAATGCCGTTACGAGAGCTGTGTTGCTCAAGTCTGACGAGAGCTGGGAGTTCCCGCTCCTGCCGGATCCAGGCCCGACCGGGTCGTAGTCTCGCCGCATGGTCAACATCCAGGCGGGCGAAGGTCGCATGGTCGCGTGGATGGCTGGTCTCTTCGCTGTCACGCAAGCAGGTCACGGCTTGGGCTCGAACACAGCCGACACCCTCTTCTTTCTTCGCTTCGGGGTTGAGTACCTCCCCCTGATGATCCTCACTTCGGGGCCAGTGCTGATGCTCGCCACGTTGGGCTATACGGTCGGCCTCGGACGCCAGGGGGCCGCCCGGTGGTTGGGTCCTCTCCTGGCTGCCCTCTCGGGCATGGTGCTGCTCGAGCGCGTCGGAGTCGCCACGGGCTGGTCAGGGATTTACGTTGCCATCTGGCTCGGAGCCCAAATCGCGATTCTTCTCTCGTATACGGCCATGTGGAATGCCGCGGGGGAGATCTGCACAACCCGTCAGGCCAAGCGGCTCTTTCCCTTGTTTGCCACTGCCGGTATCGGTGGCGGGATCGTCGGCAATCTCGTCACCGGACCGCTGGCCAGCACCATCGGCACCGAGAACCTGCTTTTGGTCCATGCCGGTTTGCTGATGGCGAGCGCCCTCGTCACGGCGACTCACATAACCCGGTTCTTCTGGCGTTCGGACTCGTCGCCCCCGACCGGAATCCTGGGTGACCTGAGATCAGGCTGGGCCTTCACCCGGACGACTCCTCTGCTCAAGCTGATGTCTTGGACTGCAGGTGCTTTCTCCGTCCTCTTCTTCCTCGTCTCATTTCCGTTCAGCGCCGTTGTCGCCGATTCGTTTTCGAGCGAGGCCGAGGTGGCCGGCTTTCTCGGTCTCTTCTCGGCGGCAGCCACCGGCTTGACATTCGTGGCCTCGTTTTTCTTGGTCAGTCGCCTGTTCGCTCACATTGGCGTAGTCGCCACACTTCTGATTGTTCCGCTGGTCTACCTCTCGGGGTTTGGGTCGTGGCTGATTTCCTTCGGACTCCTGTCAGCAAGCATTGTTCGGGCGGTGCAGTGGGTGGCGGTCAACGCCGTCGGCGGCACCGCATGGAGCGCCCTCTTCAATGTGATACCGGGGCGCCGCCGAAGCCAGGTCATGGCATTCATCAACGGTGTACCGACTCAGCTGGGGACCATGGCGTCGGGAGTGCTATTGATCGTTGCCAGCACGCTGTCGCCAGATGCCAGCAGCGCCATCGGCTTGGTCTTGGCGCTGCTGACATTGGTGTTGGTGGTGCGAATGCGACCCGCCTACACAAACGCGCTGGCGACGGCGGTGAAGCAGGGGATGGTCGATGTGTTCGCGGCCCCGTTACCAAGCGCCCAGAAACCGACTCTCGACGCCGAGGGCCTCGCCGCTCTGGTCAAAACTCTCGACGACCCCCAGCCTGGGGCCAGGCTCCTGGCTGTCCGGACCTTGAGTCGACTGCAGGGCGATTCGGCTCGCAAGCAATTGTCACCACGGTTGGTCGATCCTGATCCAGGAGTGCGCGCGGCTGCGATGGAGAGCCTCGCCTCAGTCGAAGTCGCCAGGTCAATGCTTTCGGACCCGTCCAGCCTCGTGCGCAGATCCGCCCTGACTGTGCTCGATCAACACGGCGAGGGTCTCGGGGACGCGGAGTCGGTCCTCGCAGACGCCGACCCCCTTGTTCGATCGAAGGCGGCGACGATGGTGGAAAGCGAGCGAGGTCGAGGCGTCATCGACTTGATGCTGGCGTCGGACGAAGCATCAGAGCTCAGCGCCGCCTTGCAGGCAATCGCTCGAGAGCCTTCGCTCTCCGATATTCCGCCCGACCAGTTCGCGGCCCACCCCGACCGGCGGGTGCGGGCCGCGGCCGCGCAAGCATTGGGCATGAGATCAGAGGGCGCTCCAATTCTTGAGGAACTACTCGATGACTCGTCGATCAGGGTGCGGGCCGCGGCAGCATCAAGCTTGGCGTCGAGTTCGGTGGAAACGCTGATCGAGGTTTTGGCCCGAGGGTCGGTAAGAGCATCAGAGGCGGCGCTGGTGGCGCTGACCGATGCCGGGCTGGGGACGGAGCCGCTCGAAGGCTGGATAGCGGGCGAAGTAGACAGAGCGCTATTTCTCCACCGGCACCAACTCGCCCTTGCCGGCCTCGCCTCAACGCCGGCCCTCGATTACCTGCGCCGCGTCTTGCTCATGCGGCAGCGTCGCCTGGAGCGATGGGCGCTCCTCGCCTTCCGGGATCCGCGGCTTCTGGAGATGCCCTGGGTTCGGCGCGGGGTCTGGTCGCAGGATCCCGACACCCGCGCCTACTCCTTGGAGGCTTTGGATTCATTCCACGGCAATGTCGCCGTGCGGGGATTGATCGCATTACTGGAGGAGACCGACCCTCATGCGGTGCCTGATCCACATGCAAGCCTGCGGGAACTGACCAGTGATTTCGATGGATGGATTCGGAATTTGGCGATACGCGTTCTCCAGGACATCGGGGCGGGCGGCGATGAATCGCGGGATTCGGCGCGAATATGGAGCGCCGCTATGCACGAGACCCAACTCCTCACTCCGCTCGACCGGGTGCTTGCCCTGCAACGTGTAGCGATGTTCTCCGACGTCGACCCCGAGGATCTGGAGAAGATCGCACAAGCAACAGTCGAGCGCTGCTACGAGGCGAACGAGGTCATCTACCACGAGGGTGATGTCGGCGACGAAGTTCTGGTCATCGCCACAGGTGAGGTCGAGATCCGACACGGTCGGGACGAGATTCGAAGCTATGGGGCAGGCGAGCTCGTCGGCGAGCTTGCCTTTCTCCGACGTGCGACTCGCTCGGCGGACGTGGTTGCCGGGGACGATGGAGCGCGGGGTCTCGTCCTGGGAGCGTCCGAACTCCAGGGAATTCTCGAGGAACGGCCGGAAGTGGCCATGGCGATGCTGGCTACGTTGGCCGAGCGGCTCGGCACGATGGGCGTCGTGGCAGAGTGATCCGGTTGGTATTGGTGGTTCTGACGGCGGTGTTCGCCCTCCCGGCGGCAGTTCTGTTGTTCGCAGGCAGCTCGGCCCCGGGCGCCTGGGGCGCGCCGGGAGCGCCATTGGCCTGGGGAGCCGCGTTCGCCATCATCGGCTACGTAGTCGATCGCTCGCGGCCTGACAACCCGATCGGACGGCTTCTCCAGGTGGCAGGGGTCGGGTCTGCCGCTCTCGAGGTGTTCTATCGGGTGGGGGTCATGCTCAGTGGAACCTCAACGTCGGCTCTGGGCGCGATCGGATCCCTGGCACCTTCGTGGATGTGGATGATTCCCATCGCGGCGCTGTTTCATGCTCTCGCCCTCTTTCCAGATGGACAACTCCTCTCACGGCGGTGGCGCGTGGCGGTCATCGGGCTCTGGACCGGGGCCGTGCTTTCGTTCCTCGGCTTCTTCTTCGGACCTTCCGACGTGCCCGGCTTTTCGAATCCGCTCGAGATCGAGGCCCTCGATCCGCTGACCACGGCTCTCCAGTTCGCCAGCTACCTGTTTCTTCAGATTTCTGCCTTACTTGTGGTGATCTCGATCATCATCCGCTTCCGTCAGGCCACGGGTGATAGCCGTTTGCAGCTGAAATGGATGGTGTACGCCAGCGCTCTCAACGGATTGGTCATCGTCGTTGTCGAGGTGGTTTTCCGCTTGTTGGTGCCCCGCCTCTACCAATCGGGTACCTGGCTCGTAAGCCTCTTCATCCTGTTCATTCCCGTCGCCATCGGTGTGGCCATCCTGCGCTACCGCCTCTACGCGATCGACCGTCTTGTTTCGCGAACTGTGAGCTATGGCCTGGTGATCGGATTGTCGGCCATGGTCTACGTGGGAGCAGTGTTCCTTCTCCGAGCGGTGCTTCCCGGAGAGAGTGATCTGGCAGTGGCAGGCTCGACCCTGGCGGTAGCGGCGGTGTTCAACCCTGCCCGTCGCCGTCTACAGGACACGGTGGACCGTCGTTTCAACCGGGGCCGATACGACGCCGAGCAAGTCGTGGCTTCATTTGCCGCTCGCCTCCGGAATCAAGTCGAGCTGAGATCGCTCACTGGGGGATTGACCGGCGTTGTGACCCGAACGGTCCAGCCGGCGTCAGCGTCGGTGTGGATTCGACAGGGCTAGAGGTGAACGACCGGGCTGGTAAGGGTCCGGGTAATGCCTTCGATTGATTGGATCCGGGCCACGACCAGCTTGCCGAGAGCGTCGACGTCAGGAGCAGAAGCCTTGACGATGACGTCGTAGGGGCCAGTCACATCGTCGGCGGATTCGACGCCCTGGATGGCGCGCACTTGCTCGGCGACGTGAGCGGCCTTGCCCACCTCGGTCTGGATGAGCACGAATGCCTGAATCACGAATGCTCCTAACGGTTGGGGCTGTGTTGGTAGGCGACTATACCGACGGGGACCGCAGCGCGCCCGGGCCGATTAGTAACCGTCGGAGCCGATCCGGACCGACTTGGCGAACGGCCGCCCGTCTTGATCGTCGACTTCAAAGACGATCCGTTGGCCCTGGCGCAGGGTCCGGAAGATCGAACCAGCCAGGGCTCCGGGTTGGAGATAGACCTCGGAGCGGTCGTCGTCGCGGACAATGACTCCGGCTCCGGTGACGGGGTCGTACACCTTGACGACTCCCTGCACGAGCTAAACCTTCTCCACCTTCCCGGCCCGGATGCAGGAGGTGCAGATGCGGGCGCGGCGGGTGTTGGACCCGTGCTTGACGCGGATCAATTGGATGTTCGGGAGCCAGCGCCGGTTATTGCGCTTGTGCGAAAAGCTGACGGTGCGTCCGTAGCTTGGCTCCTTACCGCACACTTCACAGCGGTAGGACATAGAGGACTACAGATTAGCCGGGGAGAGGGATTGACCGGTAATCGGTCGGCGCCCGCGACCCGTCTACCTTGTCACTGTGGCGTCCTTGGCCCGGCTGGCGGACATCAAGATCGAAGAGGTGAGCGGAGTCGGCAATGGGCGGGGGAGCTCGTTGCGCCGCGCGGGAATCAAGACCGTCGCCGACCTGGTCGGTTGGTTCCCGCGCCGCTACATCGATCGCACCCATCACCCCGAGCTCGCCTTTCTCCCGGTAGATGAGGAGGTCACTGCGGTCGGCAAGGTCCAAAAGACCAGTATCCGCCGACCCCGTCGAGGCTTGGTGATAGTCGAGTCGACCATCGCCGACGGGACCGGCTCGGTGTCGTTGATCTTCTTCAACCAGGAATTCCGCTATCGCCAGCTGAGCGAAGGGACCGAGATAGCCGCATCGGGAAAGATTCAGCGCTTCAAGGGAAAGCTGCGGATGTCGAGCCCGACGGTGGACGTTCTCGACCGTCCCCTCGAAGGGCTCGCCACCGGGCGCCTGGTACCCATCTATCCCGGCGTTAAGGGTGTCAAAGCGGGCTATCTCCGCCGTTGGATTCATAACTCGCTGCGCCGCTCTTCTCCGATGAGCGATCCGATTCCGGAACCGATCCGAGCCGAGCTCGAGCTTTTGGACCGGGAGGCCGCCTACAACCAGATCCACTTCCCCGGCGAGCAAAATGACGTTGACAACGCCCGCCGGCGCTTGATCTTCGACGAGCTCTTCCGACTCGAACTCGCCCTCGCATTGCAGAAGCGCCGCCAGATCGCCGAGTCGCGGGGAAGGGCCCACACGGTAGGTGGCGACCTGGCCGAGCGCTTTCTGGCCGGCTTGCCCTACGCCCTGACTGAGGCGCAGTGGCGAGTGCTGGCCGAGATCCGTTCTGACCTCCAAGAACCGCACGCCATGCACCGTTTGCTTCAGGGCGAAGTCGGCTCCGGAAAGACGGTCGTGGCGGTGGCGGCCATGCTCGAAGCGATTTCGGGCGGATCGCAAGCCGCGGTCATGGCTCCCACCGAGGTACTGGCCGGACAGCATTTTCTTGGCATCCGAAGCTTGCTGGAGCGAGCCGGTCTCTCACCTGGCGAAGAATCCGAGACGCGGTTGGGAATGGAGAGCCTCTTCGCCGAACCGTCTTCGGACCTGCCGGTCCGAATCGCACTCTTGACCTCGGCCCAGGTGCGAACCAACTACGACCCTGCGGCCACTCGCGCTGAGACCCTGGAAGCGATCGCCTCTGGCAAAGTCGACCTGGTGATCGGAACCCATGCCCTAATTCAAGAAGGCGTGGAATTCGGGGACCTGGCAGTGGCCGTGGTGGACGAGCAGCACCGATTTGGGGTGGGGCAACGGGTTCTACTGAAGGACAAGGCCACCGAGGCCGACCCCGACCTGCTCATCATGACGGCGACTCCAATCCCGCGGACGCTTTCGATCACCCTTTACGGCGACCTCGACGTCTCCCACCTCGATGAGATGCCGCCAGGTCGATCGGCCGTCGCCACCACGGTCCTGTCCAAGACCCGGCAAGCCGAGGCATGGAACGTCGTCCGCCAGGAAGTGGCGGCGGGCCGGCAGGCATTTGTCGTCTGCCCGTTGGTCGAGGAAAGCGAGAAGATGGAGTTGGCTTCTGCCACAGCCGAGTTCGGCCGTCTTTCCAAGGTCTTCTCCGACTTGTGCGTAGGGCTGATCCACGGCCAGCTCGCCTCAGTCGACAAGGAGGCAGTCATGTCTTCGTTCCGGCGGGGTGAGATCGATGTGCTCGTATCGACCACGGTGATCGAGGTGGGGATCGATGTTCCCAACGCCACGGTGATGGTGATCGAGGACGCCGACCGCTTTGGCCTCTCCCAGCTCCATCAACTGCGGGGACGGGTGGGCCGGGGCGAGCACCCGGGTCGCTGCGTACTGATTTCCGACCCGACAACTCCCGAGGGTAAGGCGCGGATCGCAGCGATGGCGGACACGAACGATGGGTTTCGACTGGCCGAGATCGACCTCTCGCTCAGAGGCCAGGGCACGGTCTTCGGGGCGCGCCAATCAGGAATGGTCGATCTCAAGCTGGCCGACATCATCCGCGATCACCGCGAGCTGTTCGTCGCCCGGCGGGAAGCTTTCGCCCTCGTTGACCGCGACCCCGGTCTTTCCCACCACAAGGAGATGAGGGACGAGATCCGAGCCCTCCTTGGCGAGAAGGTGGAATGGCTCCTCAAGTCTTAGAGAAAAAGTGCGGGTGATCGCCGGGTCGGCCAAGGGGCGAGGGTTGATTGGCCCCGACACCCGCGACACCAGACCGTTGACCGACCGGGCTAAGGAGGGGATCTTTTCAGCTCTCGGCGACGAAGTCGTGGATTCGGAATTCCTCGACCTCTACGCCGGCTCCGGCTCAATCGGGATCGAGGCTTTATCGCGGGGGGCAAGACGCGCTACGTTCGTCGAGAACGGCCGCAAGGCACTCGCGGCTCTTCGCCAGAATGTAGCGACGCTGGGATTCTCCGACCGTGCTGTGGTGAGCGAGAGACCGGTTGCGAAGTTCCTCGCCTCGGCAGATAAGTCATTTGATTTGGTCTTCATCGATCCCCCCTGGTCGCTTGCCGACGAGAAAGTGGCAAGTGAAATCCGGGCAGCGGCGGAATTGGCCACGGGAGAACTGATAGTTCATCGTCGACGGACAAGCCCAGTGCCTCCGGCTCCGGTTGGTTGGCGGCTTCGGGCCACCTACCGGTACGGTGACAGCCATCTCCTGCGCTATGCGCAACAATATGGGGACGAAACGGAGCGACCTTGACGACCGCCCTTTGCCCCGGCAGCTTTGACCCACCGACCAACGGTCACCTCGATGTGATCAACCGCGCCATCGCCACTTTCGACAGGGTGGTGGTAGGAGTAGTCGAAAATCCATCCAAGCAACCCTTCTTGCCGGCAACAGATCGCGTCGATTTGCTGAATGAACTCCTCGAGGGGCGGGCCGAAGTCGAAGCCTTCGAAGGACTATTGGTCGATTTCGCCCGTGAAAAGAAGGTCGATCTGGTGGTCAAGGGTTTGCGGGCGGTGAGCGACTTCGATTACGAGCTGCAGATGGCGCAGATGAACCGGACTCTCTCCGGGGTCGAGACCTTCTTCATTCCCACCAATCCCCAGTGGAGCTATCTATCGAGTTCTCTCGTGCGCGAAGTCGCCCGACTGGGGGGCGAGGTGGGCACCCTCGTGCCAGAGGCCGTCACGAGGATTCTGAAGGAGCGGTTGTGACCGACGAAACCGACCTGCGTGAAACCGAGAGCATCGATGTCTTCGAGCTGATCGAGACTCTCATCGCCGAGGTCCAGGAAGCCAAGTCGGTGCCTTTGTCCGGGAACATCCTCATCGACCGTGACTGGATCACGGAACGGCTCCAGAAGCTGCAGGCAGATTTGCCCAACGAGTTGCGGGCCGCTCGCTGGATGGTGCGGGAACGGGAAGCCTTTATTGCCCGGACGAACGAACGGGCCAAGGAAATCATGGATCGCGCTCAGTCGGAATCGCGCCGGATGGTCTCTGAGAATCACATTCTCTCCGAGGCGGTCGAAGAAGCGAACATTCTCGTCAGGAGGGCCGAGGGCGACGCCCGCCGCCTCCGGCTCGAATCTGAGGACGAGATCGATGGCCATCTCTCGAGAATCGAAACGCTCCTGACAGAGCTCTTGGGACGGGTTCACTTCGCTCGCGACGAGTTCCACAAAGCTCGGCCCAAACCTCCACTACCACCGCTTGACTGATGGGCGATCTCCGTTTTTCGGTGTCCGACCTCCTCGGCCATCCCGGCCAGCGCCGCGATGTCTACGCAGAGATGAAGCTTTTCCTCAAGGTCGGGGAGACCACCACCCGCTCGAGCTCTGCCACCTTCGCCCACCTCACCGCCGTCGGGGAGGGGATTCTGGCCGAGGGTTGGTCGGGCATCATGGCCGATCACGTCTGCGTTCGCTGCTTACGCGAGTGGGAAGGGCCGGTGGAGACGGAGTGGTCGGAGCTGTTCGTCCGCCATCCCGACGGGGACCAGAGCGCCATCGCAGCAGAGGGGATAATCGATCTCGAAGGAGTGGTTCGCGACGAGCTCTCTCTGGCCCTTCCCCCGGACCCGCTATGCCGTCCGCATTGCGCGGGAATTTGCCCAGAATGTGGAGCCGACTTGAATGATGCTCCTTGCGAAGGTCACGGAGACCTCTCCGAGGGACCCTTTGCGGCTCTCAAGCAACTGTTCGGATCCTAAAGGAAGACACCATGGCGGTGCCAAAGAAGAAAATGTCGCGCATGCGGACGCGTTCGCGCCGGTCGGCCTGGAAGATCGCCCGGCCATCGACCTCGCTATGCCCGCGTTGTAACACGGTCAAGTTGCCGCACCGGGCCTGTCCCAACTGCGGCACCTACCGAGGTCGCGAGGTTCTCGAGACTGAATAACTTGAATAAGGGCGCGTGACTACCCAGATGCGCCTCGATCACCAATGATCCGGGCGAGATCGGGGTGCGGACTTGAATAAGCGCGAATGACTGCCATCGCCCTCGACGCTATGGGGGGAGATCGCGCTCCCACAGAAATCGTGGCCGGGGCCAAACTTGCTGCCGAGGACGGGGTCGAGGTTTTGCTCGTCGGAGCCGAGTCGGTCCTACGATCGGAGTTGGGCGGTACCGAGTTGACGGTCGTCAATGCGTCGGAAGCGATCGGAATGGGGGAGGATCCGACCCGGGCCTTGCGTGAGAAACCCGACGCCTCGATAAACGTCGCCGCACGATTGGTGCGGGACCGTGCCGCGGGTGCCTTTGTCTCGGCGGGGTCGACTGGGGCTGCGATGGCAGCAGCGGCGATTGTCGTCGGTCGGGCGCGGGGAGTCCTCCGTCCCGCCCTGGCCTCGGTGATCCCGACTCCAGAGACCCCCACTCTGATCCTCGACTGTGGCGCCAACACGGAGGTAAAAGCCGAGCACCTGATTCAGTTCGGCGTGATGGGATCGGTGGCCGCCGAGATCTTCTTCGGGATGGATTCGCCTCGGGTCGGTCTCCTCAACATCGGCGAGGAGCCAGGCAAGGGGAGGGCATTGGAGAAAGAGGCTTTTCAGTTGATGACTGAAGCCCCCATCAATTTCATCGGCAACGTCGAAGGCCGCGATCTCGGCGGCGGCAAGGCCGATGTGATCGTCACCGATGGCTTCGTGGGAAACGTCGCCCTGAAAACGACGGAGGGCATTGCCCACATGGTTTCGCGGCTCGTTGGGGACGCCGCCAGCTCGCTCCCGGCGGCGGTTCGTCAGCATTTATTGGAGGCGTTCTCGCCCGTGGGCAAGCGGCTGGATTACGAGAACACGGGAGGTGCCTACCTCCTGGGAGTCAACGGGGTCGTCGTCATCGCCCACGGCTCCTCGGGTCGCATCGCTATCGCCAACGCTCTGGGCATGGCCCGGGACGGGTTGGCCCGTGATCTAGTCGGCGAGATGAAGCGGCGCCTGGCGCTGGCCTCGGCGAGCGAGCGGCAACTAGTTGATGAGCGGCCAGCCGGTTCTTAGCGATCTCGAAGACGCCCTCGGCTATCGCTTTCGCGATCCCGAGATCCTCGAAGCGGCACTGGTTCACCGTTCGTACCAAGCCGAGCACCCAGACGTCGCCGACAACGAGCGCTTCGAGTTTCTCGGTGACGCTGTTCTCGGCCTCGCCATCACCGCCTTCATATACGAGGAATACCCGGCGATGAGTGAGGGGCAGATGGCCAAGGTGAGGGCTGCAGCTGTGAGTCGCGACGACCTGGCCGAGATCGCCATCGACATCGGGCTGGCCTCGCACGTTCGCTTGGGCCGGGGAGAAGAGGTGACCGGGGGAAGGAACAAGGCTTCGATTCTCGCCGACACACTGGAGGCGGTCATCGGAGCCGCCTATTTAGACGGCGGATACGAGGCGGCGGCGGCTTGCGTTGCCAGGCTTTGGGAAAGAGCGGTTCGCAACCGTGCCCGGCGCCCCGGAGGAGCCGACCACAAAACCCGTTTGCAGGAGGTTCTGGCGGCGACGGGCCTCCATCCGGTGTACCGGGTGGAGGCCAGCGGGCCCGATCACCGCAAGGTCTTTCATGCCGACGTGATCGTCGGGGGGAGCCTGCGAGGCCAGGGGAGTGGCGGTTCCAAGCGCGAAGCCGAACAGGAGGCGGCCCGTGCCGCACTCTCCGTGCTCACCGCTGAACGGCTATCGAGCTCAGACGGGGCTATCGGCTAGGAAGAGACGCTCGGCGATGAAGGGGCTGACCCCGACCCGGTCGCCGTCGTGCACCGCGACCGTGAGCGTTCCGTCGGGGGTCCGCGCCACGAGCTCCACCCTCGCTCCCGGACGCAACCCCGAATCGTCGAGAAATCCCATGATCCCGTTGTCGAGCTCCAGTTCCTCGGAGACTCGATGGAGAAAGCGAGCCTCCGATCCCAACTCCGACATCTGTTGGAGCTGCGGTTGGCGATAGCCGGCGCCCGGGATGGGGTTGCCATGGGGACACGTCGTTGGCTGGCCGAGCTTCTCGAGCATCGCCGCTTCAACGTCATCGGAAATGGCAAGCTCCCACACTTCGGCTTCGGCGTGAACCTTGACCCAGGGAAGGCCCAGCACCTCGGTGAGAAAGCGCTCGGCCAGACGATGTCGGCGGACCACCACCTCAGCCAGATGCCGGCCCTTGGGAGTGAGGGCGATCTCGGTCCCCTTCTCCACCAGGCCATCGGATTCCATTTTCCGGATCATCTCCGAGACCGACGCGCGGCTCACCCCGAGCCAGTCCGCGATCCGGGCCCGGATGGGAGCCAATCCCTCCTCGCTGAGCTCGTAGATGGCTGCCACGTACTCGCGGTAGGTCGCGGTGTAGGGGTCCTCAGCCATATTGTTAGGAAAGCCTAACTCTCACCGTCAGGCTCATTTGCACTAGCGGGACAGGGAAAATATGGTTGGCGGATGAAGTCAATGGTCTTGCTCATCGTTGTACTCCTCCTGGCCTGCGGCGGCGGCGCTGCCACCACCACTGCGACGACCGCTGCGGAAGGGGGAACCGTAGTGCTCTATTCCGGCCGGACCGAAGAGCTGGTCGGGCCGCTCCTGTCCCGTTTCGAAGACGAGGCCGGGATTGACGTGGATGTCCGCTATGGCAGCTCGCCGGAGATGGCGGCGACGATCCTGACCGAGGGACCCGACTCGCCCGCCGACCTCTTTTACTCCCAGGACCCCGCATCTCTCGGCTCGGTGGCGGACCTCATGGAACCGCTGCCCGGCTCGATCCTGGCGCTGGCCCCGGAGCGCTTCTCCGACCCCGATGGTCGCTGGGTGGGGATCACGGCTCGCTCCCGGGTCCTGGCCTTCAACCCTGAGCTAGTTGATGAAGCCGACCTCCCGGCCAGCTACCGGGAACTCACAGAACCCGAGTGGAGCGGTCGTTTTGGCATCGCTCCGACCAACGGTTCGTTTGTCACCTTCGTTTCGGCCATGATCTTGCTCGAGGGCGAAGAGGCCACAGGGGAGTGGCTAGAAGGTATCGCCGCCAACGATCCGGTCACCTTCGATGGCAACTCCCCGATCGCCGCCGCAGTCGATGCCGGCGACCTGGAGCTCGGACTCATCAATCACTACTACCTCAGAGAACTCGCCGCCGAACAGGGCTCGATCACGGCCCAAAACCACTTCTTCACCGAGGCGGATGCCGGCTCGCTGGTGATGCCCTCGGGGATAGGGATCCTCAGCACCGCCTCCAATCCCCAAGGAGCGGAATCGCTGATCGAATTTCTTCTCTCATCGGAGTCGCAGGCCTATTTCGCCGAGACCAACTTTGAATACCCGGTTATCTCAGACGCTCCCGCCCCGGAAGGATTACCAGCCATCGACACGCTGGTCAGCCCCGTACTCTCGAGCGCAGAGTTGGCGGGTGTGCTCGATCAAGCCACCGACCTGATCGCCGCCGCCGGCCTCGCCTGAGATAGGACTGTGAGCACGGCCGCCGCCGACCGGGCGGTGCTCTCGGGGCAGGGCAGGAGGGCCCCGGTGGGTCTCGTCGCGGTCGCGGCTCTGACCGTGGTCCCGCTGGTTTTTCCCTTCGGCTTCCTCCTCTGGCAGTCGCTGGCCGGAGGCTGGCAAACAGTTCTGCCGCCAGGAAGGCTGGCTGAGCTTGCCGTCAACACCCTGGTCCTCACCGGCATCGTCGTGGTTGGCGCGGTCCTGATCGGCTCTGCGACCGCCTGGCTCACTACCCGCACCGATCTGCCTGGGGCTCGAGTGTGGTCAACCGCGGTGGCTCTGCCCCTGGTGATTCCCTCTTATGTGCTCGCCCTTGTCCTCCTCACCGGAACCGGCCGCCAGGGGATTCTGAGCGAGGTCGCAGTGGCGATGGGAGGTAGTTCCTTGCCGATCCCGCGCGGCCTGTTCGGGGCGGTGCTGGCTCTCGTGGTTTCAACCTTTCCCTACGTTCACCTGAGCCTGGTGCCCGCCCTACGGACGGTCGACCCGGCTCTCGATGAGATCGCCCGGGCACTCGGTGCGGGCCGGCTGAAGAGAATGCGCACAGTCTTGTTGGCCCATGTTGGCCCCGCCTTGCGGTCGAGTGCGCTTCTTGTTGGCCTCTACACCCTCGCTGACTTCGGGGCGGTTTCTCTCCTCGGCTACGACACGTTCACCCGGGCCATCTTCTTGCAGTATGCGGGTCGCATCGATCGACGGCCGGCCACGCTGCTCGCCGCTGCGCTCGTGTTGATGGCCCTTGCCGTGATAGGACTCGAGCGATTCACCCGTCCACCCCGACGCGAACGCAGGGGTCGGGTAGTCCGGCCACCGAGACAGCATCAATTGTCGAGTAGGCAGCGCTTCGGTGCGGTGACTTTTCTGACTCTGCTGGTAACGGCCTCGGTAGGGGTGCCGGTCGCAGTCCTCGGGGCCTGGTGGGTGCGGGGAACGGTCTCCGGACGAGAGACTGTCGCGGTCTGGTCGGAGATGGGTCGATCGATTTCGGTCTCAATTGGAGCCGCTCTGGTGGTCGCCGCCATAGCCATTCCGATCGCCGTATTGATTATCCGCTACCGAAGCCGCTTCGGCGTCATCCTGGAAGCAACGGCGTGGACCGTGAGCGCCCTGCCCCACCTGACCGTGGGCTTGGCCTTGCTTCTGGTGGGTGTCACTTTTCTCTTGCCCCTCTACCAGACGCTTTCCTTGCTCTTCGTCGCATACGTCACCATGTTCCTGCCCCAAGCCCTGGGGCCCACCGAGGCTGCCCTTAGAGAGGTGTCACCCAACCTCGAAGAAGTCAGCCGTTCGCTCGGTCACTCGCCGCTCGAGACGTTCCGCCGCATCACCATGCCTTTGATCGGGAAGGGGGTGTTGATCGGGGCCGGGCTGGTCTTCCTGACGACCATGAAGGAGCTTCCGGCCACGCTCCTCCTGCGTCCCACCGAGTTCGAAACCCTGGCAGTGCGGATTTGGTCGACGACGTCGGAGGGCTTCTACACGCGGGCGGCGTTCGCCTCGCTCGTGCTGATAATGATCTCAGCCTTGCCAATGCACTTCCTCGTCAGCCGCGATCTCCGCAATGCCTGATCTCGCCATCACCTGTGTCGGAATCGGCAAGCGCTTCGGGCCCACCGTCGCATTGACGGGTTTCGACCTCGATGTCAACGAGGGCGACTTCCACACCATTCTTGGACCCTCCGGCTGCGGGAAGACAACCGCGCTCCGAATCATCGCCGGATTCGACCAACCCGACTCGGGCACCGTGCGAGTGGGATCCCAGCTAGTTGCCGGCCCCTCGTTGATGGTTCCTTCCGAAAGGCGCCGGGTCGGCATGGTCTTTCAGGACTTCGCCCTCTTTCCTCATCTCGACGTCGAGGCCAACATCTCCTATGCGCGCAACATCCGGCTCGGCCAGGTGGCGAGGCTTCTCGACCTCGTCGGCCTCTCCGGCCTGGAGCGGAGAATGCCTCACGAGCTCTCCGGAGGCCAGCAGCAGCGAGTGGCACTGGCCCGGGCGTTGGCGCCGGAGCCGCGGGTTGTGCTCCTCGATGAACCGTTCTCCAACCTCGATGCCGCGCTTCGCAGCCGTGTCCGCGACGAGGTGAAGGAGATTCTGATCGAAGCCGGAACGACGGCACTTTTCGTCACCCACGATCAGGAAGAGGCACTCTCGCTATCCGATCGGGTTTCGGTAATGGCCGAGGGAATGATCGTGCAAACGGATCGCCCCGCCGATCTCTACCGCCAGCCCGAGAGCCCATGGGTGGCGTCCTTCCTCGGGGAGGCCGACTTCGTACGAGCGCACGCCGATGGCGGAACGGCGATGTCATCCCTGGGAAGCTTCCCCACTTCCTTGCAGGGTGCCTGTCAGCTCATGATCCGCCCTGAGAACGTTTTGCTCTTCGCCGATGCCGAAGGGCCCGGCCAGGTCATCTCGCGCCAGTTCTTTGGTCATGATCAGCTGGTCTCGATTGCCTTGGCTGGGGGCGAAACGCTGCGGGCTCGGCTGGGACCTGCACCCGACTTTCAGGCTGGTGAACGGGTTGCGGTGAAGGTGGACGAGGCGGTCGTTTTTCCGCTCTAGCTGGCGCTGCTTCTATTTTGACTCTGTGCCCGAGCTTCCCGAGGTGGAAACGACCCGTCAGTTCATGGTGCCTCATGTCGAGGGCCGGCGCATTGTCGCCGCTGAGTTGCGGCACCCCCGCACCGGCCGGCGCAACGAGAACCCAGCCGACATCATCGACCGGCTCCGAGGCCAGCGCGTGGACCGTCTGGATCGTCACGGCAAATTCATCCTCGGGCGGCTGGGCTCCGGTCTCACTTGGGTGACCCACCTCGGTATGTCGGGCCGGGTCCTCATCGCCGGGCCTTCCGATCCCGAGACCGCTCATACCCATTTTTGGGCCAGGACCGATCTGGGCATCGAGGTACGTTTCATCGATCCCCGCACTTTTGGCTTCGTGGCGGTTTTCACCCCCGACGAGCTGGCCAAGGAGCTCAGGCTCGGACGCGATGCTCTCGTCGATCTGCCGCGCTCGCCAGAGCTTGCAGCGCGACTCTCGGGTCGTCGGGCACCGATCAAGTCTCTGCTGCTTGACCAGCGGATCGTTTCCGGGCTGGGGAACATCTACGCCGATGAGGTGCTCTTTCGGGCGCGTGTTCGACCCAGCCGCCCCGGCGGGGAGCTCACCGGGGATGAGCTGAAGAGGATGCGGGCGGCCATCGTGCCGATTCTCAGAGCGGGCATCGCGGCGGGGGGAACCTCACTGAATGATTTGGGTTACTTGCTTCCCGACGGCCAGGCCGGGAGCTTTCGGGAACGTCTCTTCGCCTACGGCCGTGAGGACGAAGCGTGCCGGCGGTGCGGAACGCCCATCGAGCGGGTCGTAATCGGAGGCCGTTCCTCTTATTACTGCCCGAATTGCCAAAAGTGAAAGCGGTCAAAGCCGTCGTTAGCGGGAGTGTGCAAGGAGTGGGATTCCGCCAGGCCACACGCAGCGAAGCGCGGGGACATGGCCTCCTCGGATGGGTTCGCAACGAGTGGCGGGATGGAACCGTGGAAGTTTGGCTCCAGGGCGAGGACGAGGCTGTGAATCGGATGGTCGACTGGCTCTGGCACGGCCCCCGGGGAGCATTCGTGAGCGGGGTCGAATCCGAAACCGTCGCTCCCGATCGCCTGATCCAGGACTTCGTTATCCGCCAATAATTGCGAGCCGAGGGCTAGCCTCAAAACCCCGAATAACACAGGTGTAAGTCTTGTTTTTGAAGACCCTCAAACTGGTTGGTTTCAAGTCGTTTGCCGACCGCACGCGCCTCGAATATCGGCCAGGTATATCGGTCGTGGTCGGACCCAACGGGTCGGGCAAATCGAACCTGGTGGACGCCGTGCACTGGGTCCTGGGGACTCAGGCTCCCCGTTCGTTGCGCACATCGAAAATGGAAGATGTCATCTTTGCGGGGACGGTCACCCGCCCGGCGTTGAATCGGGCCGAAGTGACAGTTGTTCTCGACAACACCGCGCGCGACCTCGATCTCGACCTCGACGAAGTGGCAATCACCCGCCGGCTATTTCGCGACGGCTCCTCGGAATACGAGATCAATGGCATTGAGTGCCGGTTGCTGGATGTCACCGACCTGCTGAGCGACTCGGGTGTCGGACGGCACCAGCACGTCATCGTGAATCAGGGACAGGTCGACTCGGTCCTCGCCGCGGATGCGTCCGAGCACCGGGCGATCATCGAGGAAGCGGCCGGGATTCTCAAGCACAAGCTCCGGAAAGAGCGCGCCATGCGAAGGCTCGAGCGGACCGGCGAGGATTGTCAACGCCTGACGGACATTCTCTCCGAAGTCGCCCGGCAGATGCGGCCGCTGAAGCGTCAGGCCGAGGCCGCTCATCGCCAGGAGGAAGCGGCGGCCGAAGTTCGGGCCCTCACTCTCTTCCTGGGCGGCACCGAGCTCCGCCGTCTCGATGATGTCATCGACCGATCTGCCTTCGAAAAGGAGGTCCTGGACAAAGCCATCCATGCGGCGGAAACAGAGATCGGGGCCCTCGGGCCCGAGGCCGCGGACCTCGCTCGACGGTCGCAATCGCTGGCCGTATCCACCGAAGCAGACAGCCTGGCCGCGGCGCGTCTCGAGACGACACTTGAGAGCCTGCGGCGGATTGCTCAGGTCGCCCATGAGCGACATCGCAGCGGGCTCTCCCGGCGTGAAGATGTCGACGGACGGCGACGCGATCTGGAGACCGAGCTGGCCGACATCGACACCGAACTCTCCGAGCTCATCTCCGCCGAGGAGACCGCCCGAAAGCAGGTGGGGCAATACGAATCGACATTGCGATTGATCGAAGCTCACGAACGATCGCTCGCCGATCAGATCGGGCTCTCGGCCGAAGGGGCCTTGGCGGTTTCACAGGGTGAGCATCGCTCAATGGTGGCTGCCGACGAACGCGACCGACATGAGCTCGACGAGATCCGCAAGCGGCTCTTGGTGTTGATCGAGCAGATCGGAGCTGAAGACGAGGCTGCCGACCGGCATCTGAACGAGACGCGAGCTCTCGACACCGAAGTCGGTTCCGCCAGCAGATTGTATGAGGACGCCGCCGCGCGGAGCCGGCAGGAGCAGAAAACTTGGGAGCAGGCCCAGGTCGACCAGCAGGAGGCGCGCTTCGCCGCGGCTGCTGCCAGGGCGCGCAAGGAAGCGATCAGCCTGCAAGGAAACCTCGAAGCCCAGCGCCTCGTCGCGAAAGCGCAGGGTGCTCGCGGGATGATCATCGATCTGCTGTCGGTGCCGGTGGAATGGCTCGCCGCCACCGAAGCAGCGCTTGGTCCCTGGTCGCAAGCTATCGCTTTCGACTCGGTGGCTGCCTTGGAAGATGCCGTGCGGGAACTGAAAGCGCAGGGAGGTGGCGGTGTCTCAATGGTTGGGGACTGGAGGGGGTCGGGATACGACGCCTCAGCCCTGGCAGATCAGGTCGGGCTTGAGGCTTTGATTGATTTGATCGGAGTCACCGGGGACGCTTCCCTGGCCGCAGCCCTGCTCGGCGATGTTGCCGTGGCCGAAGGATGGGCAACCGCTTGGGCGGCGGTGCAGCGCCATCCCGGCCTCCGAGTGGTCACTCCCGAAGGCGACCTGTTCACCATCGATGGGATCCGCACTGCTCATTCCGAGAATCGATCACTGCTCGAAGCCGAAGCCAGCCAAGAAGCGGCCGAGCGGGAGCTGGCCCGGGCCACTAGCCGGGTCAACACCGCCCAACGCCAATTCGAAGGAAGTCGAAATTCCGAGCGCGCCGCCCTCGAGACGCTGGAGGCTTTGGAGATCAAGCTGGCTGGTGCCACGGAACTCCTGGGTCGATCCCGACGCCAGAGCGCCGAGCTGGGGGCCGAGCTAGGACGACTCCGTTCCCGCGAGTCTCTTTTGGAGGCGACGATCGGCGAACGGCAAGCCGCGCTCCAAAAGCTCTTGATCTCGATGGAGGCCCTCGAGGGTGATGAGGGCCGGCGGCAGGCCCTGTTAGCTGAACTCGACGATCGCCGGCGTCAGCTGGCAAAGGAGCAGGAGCAGACCAGAGAGCTTTGGAAGCAGGCTGCGCTGGCTTCATCGACGGCGGCGGAACGGAGGTCGATGCTCGAAGCTCGGCACAAGTCCGTGAGCGTCGAGCTGTCGGGACCCAGTGAGTTGGGCCGCACCGTGTCAGTGGAAACTCTTTCCCGTCTCGCCAAGGTGGAATCTCTCGCCCGACGGGCGATCGACATAGTGAGCGCCCGGATCACGGGGCTGCGTGACCGACTCGGAGCCGAGCGCGCCGAGGGCCGGACCGTCAATCTCGACCTCGACCAGCGCCGACAGCGGCTCAATGAGCTGGAGGCATCGCTTGGCGCCAACAAGGAGGCTCTGGCCGACTTGGCCATCGTCGCTGCCGAATCCCGAGTGCGCCGGGAGGCCGTCGTCGAATCCTTGGCCCGGGAAGCGGATGCCTCCCCTGAAGAGGCGCTGGCGGCAAAGCGTCCCGATACCGAGGCTGAAGATCTAACCGAGCTCCTGGCGACCCGTGCTGCCGAGCTGCGGAGAATGGGACCCGTAAATCCCCTCGCAGCCGAGGAGTATCGGGAGCTGTCCGAGCGGCATGAGTTCATGAGCAGTCAGCTCGAAGACCTCGAGAGTTCGCGGGCCGAGCTTCGCAAGGTGATGAAAGCCCTCGACGAGGAGATCGAGAGCCGATTCGTAGCTGCCTTCGACGAGGTCGCGACCAAATACGAGGAGTACTTCACTGTTCTCTTCCCCGGCGGGCAGGGGAAAATGCGGCTCACCGATCCCGATCAGCCTCTCACCTCAGGAGTCGAGATCGAAGCCCAGCCTCATGGCAAGAAGATTGCCAAGCTCAGTCTCCTCTCCGGCGGGGAGCGATCGCTGGCGGCGCTGGCCTTCCTCTTTGCAGTTTTCTCGGCGCGTCCCTCGCCGTTCTACATCCTCGATGAGGTGGAGGCGGCTCTCGACGACGCCAACCTCCGGCGCTTCCTGAGATTGCTCGAAGCATTCCGGGGTGAGAGTCAGCTCATCTTGATCACCCACCAGCAGCAGACAATGGAGGCGGCCGACGTTCTCTACGGAGTGACGATGGAACCCGGCGGCTCATCCCAGGTCATAAGCCGCCAATTCGTTCTGGCGTAAGTCCGGCGCAGTCTTCTTCACCGGATTTACGCCAGAATGGTCGGAATGGATTGGCTTCTCCCCGCCCTGGCCATTGCTGTGCTTCTGCTTCTGGCCGGGGGCTACTTCGTGTATCGACAGCGGGAAGAGGCCGGACCCGGTACCACGCTCGTCAAACCAACCATCGAGGGGCGGATCGCAAAATCGCGTACCGCCCTCGGCCAATCTTTACGCGGCGTCTTTGGGCGAGGATCCCTCGACGATGAGTTCTGGCAGTCGATGGAAGAGGCTCTGATCGGAGCGGACGTCGGCCTGGCCACCTCCACGGGAGTAGTCGAACGGGTCCGTCGCCAGAGGCCATCAGATGCCGAGACCGCTCGGTCGCTCCTCGACACCGAACTGCGTTCGGTTTTTGAAAACGTCGATCGCCGCGTCGACCTGGCGGGGGATCCGGCCGTGGTATTGGTGGTGGGCGTGAATGGCGCCGGGAAAACAACCTCAATCGCCAAGCTCGCCGGTCGTATGTTGGCCGACGGCCACCAGCCCTTACTCGCCGCCGCGGACACCTTTCGGGCCGCCGCTGACACCCAGCTTCGAACCTGGGCCGACCGGGTGGGGGTGCCGGTGGTCGGGGGTCGTGAAGGCTCCGACCCGGCGGCAGTGGCGTTCGATGGATTGAGTGCCGCCAAGGCGCGGGGCCATGACGTCGTCATCGTCGATACGGCCGGTCGCCTGCATTCCAAGCAGAATCTGATGGAAGAACTGCGCAAGATCCGACGGGTCCTGGAGCGGGAAGGTGGTCGCATCACCGAGTCCTTACTCGTTCTCGATGCCACCGGGGGCCAGAACGGAATCGCCCAGGTGCGGGAGTTCGGGCACGCGATCGGTCTCACCGGAATCATCCTCACCAAGCTCGACGGGACGGCCCGGGGAGGGATCGTGGTGGCAGTCGAGAACGAATTGGGCGTGCCCGTCAAATTCATCGGGGTCGGAGAACAGGTGGAGGATCTGATGCCCTTCGAGCCGGAGGCTTTTGTCGACGAACTCCTTGCAGACGCATGACCACCGACGACGAAACCCTGGCGGCGATGGCGAGAGAGGCGGCCCTGGGGGCCTACGCCCCCTATTCGAACTTCCGGGTAGGGGCGGCAGTGCTCGGTGCCGACGGTCGCATCTTCACAGGAGCCAACATCGAGAACGCCGCCTACCCGGCCTCCAATTGCGCCGAAGCCACGGCTGTCGGCACCGCCGTTTCGGCGGGAGTCCGCCAGGTGGAGAAGATCGCGGTGGCATGCATAGATGCTCGATCGCTTGAAGCCGCCTATCCCTGTGGTCGATGTCGTCAAATCCTCAGTGAGTTCGGTACGCAAAAGGTCTTGGTGACTACCGCCGAACCAGACACGAGAGAGCACAGTCTCTCTGAACTCCTGCCTCACCAGTTCAAGCTCTAGCCGGGCATGAGTGCCGCCCGGGTTTTCTTTTTGATACTCGACGCTTTCGACCCGGTGCGGTTGTCCCCGCACGTCACCCCCAATCTCTGGCGGTGGGCGAACGCCGATGGCGCCGCCACTGGAGTGGGGCGTTCGGTGATGGCTTCCTGCACATATCCGAATCACGCCAGCTTCGTCACCGGTGTTCGACCCTCCGAGCACGGCATCTGGACCAATCATGTGATCCGCGAGGGCCAGGTCTCGGGCGCCTGGGAGGCAGGGCCTTCGGCTCCAACACTTTTCGATAGTTACGGGAGTGAAGCAATTGCAATTCTTGGCGATCACCACCTCGTGGGGGTGATGGGAGCAAAAACGGCCGCTTCGCACTGGCCGCCGGGAGGAGAGCTAACTCCCGACATAGCCCTCGATCCGCTGGGTTACCCCGCTGACGAGGCGGTCCTGCCCTACCTGGTGGAAGCGCTCGGCACTGAGGCCCGTCTGGTGATCGGTTATCTCGGATCGATCGACACCTACTCGCATATCTACGGGCCGGGCTCGGACGAGGCCGCCAGCGCGTATCGCCGGGTCGACGATCGGATCGGCCAACTGGAAGAGGCGATCGATTGGGCCCGCTCCGCGATCATCGTCGTCAGCGATCACGTCCAGGACCCGGCCGCCGAGCGCCCCGGCATCGACCTGCGCTCCGTCCTCGGTGACGAGACGATCGTGGTCGACGAGGGGAGCGCTGCTCTGATCGGCCCCACGGCCGACCCGGGCGTTCTACATGAGGTCGATGGGGTGGAGGGATGGGAACAACTCGCTGATGGCAACGTCTTGGCCTGGTGCGGGAGGGGTCGCTATTTCGGATCCTTCGATTTCCCGCTTTTCCGGGGAGTCCATGGCGGTGCTCACACCCTGACCCAGCTCGCTCTGGTAAGCGGTGGCCACCCGGCGCGATCCGCATTGGCGGCGACGGTTAATGCCGGGGAGATTCCGGCTGAATCGTGGGCCGGCGCCATCGCCGGCGTACTCGGCTAGCGGTTTTCCAACGCCTCGATCAGTTTGGGAAGGACCTTGTGAACGTCTCCGACGATCCCGAGGTCGGCGATCCCGAGGATGGGGGCGTCGGCATCCTTGTTGATGGCGATGATCACCTTCGAGTCTTTCATCCCCACCAGATGCTGCATCGCCCCCGAGATGCCGCACGCTATATAGACGTCGGGCTTCACCGTCTTGCCGGTTTGGCCCACCTGCTTGGCGTACGGCACCCAGCCGGCGTCGACGATGGCGCGGGTGGCGCCCGTGGCGGCGCCGAGCAACTTTCCCAGTCGTTCGATCAGCTCGTAGTTCTCTGCAGACCCCAGACCCCGGCCCCCCGAAACGATCACGGCCGCATCTTCCAGCTTGGGCCCCTCGCGCTCTTCTATGTGGGTCCCGGTCACCCTCGCTCCGGCTCCTCCCACGTCCGGGAGGTCGAGAGCAGTCACTTGCGGTGCTTCGCTCCCGGCGGGCTCGGCGGCAAACGACTTGGGGCGGATCAGGACGAGCTTGGGTTTTTCAGCGGTGATCTCGGCCTCGGCTATTTGGGTGCCGCCGAAGATCTCGTGGCTGGTCGAACCATCGATGTCGACCTCGGTGGCATTGGAGAGGATCGGAGCCCCGATACGGGCGGCCAGCCGCCCGGCCACGTCTCGATCGTCGTAGGCCTGGCCGAAGAGAATGAGATCGGGCTTCTCCGTCTCGAGCCGTTCTGCCATGGCGCGGGCAACCGGAGCCGCCACCAGGCTGTCACCCGGATCGAGGTGGAGAACTTTCCTGGCGCCATATTCACCGAGGCGAGCGAATGCTTTCTCGGATCCGGTTCCCACATATATCGCCGTCGTGTCTCCCATCTGACGGGCCTTGGTGAGCAGTTCCAAGGCGAGTGGGGTGGGAGCACCATCGAATTCGCGGACGAAGACCCACACCTCGGCCATCAGATCACCTTTTTCTGAGCGAGCAGGTCGATGATCTTCTCGTGGGCGGCGCCATCGTCTTCGATCTTGGCCCCCCCGCTTCGGGCAGGAGCGTTGCTGATCGATGTGACCTTCTGATCGACGTCGGCTTTGACCGACAGGGCCTCCAAAGTGAGGGTGTCAACCGGCTTCTTCTTGGCCTCCATGATTCCCTTGAACGTCGGGTAGCGGGGTTCGACGACTCCGGCGGTAACAGTCACCAATGCCGGAAGCGAGGCCTCCACCACTTCGTACCCGGTGGCGGTTTGGCGGTGGATGGTGACCTTTCCCTCGTTCGCCTTGACCTCGGTGGCGTAGGTGAGAGCGGGCACGTCGAGGATCTCGGCCACCATCTGCGGCACCACCCCTGAATACCCATCGGTCGATTCGGTTCCGGCGATGACCAGATCGAATCCCTCCTTGGCGATGGCTGCAGCGAGCACTCTGGCAGTGAGCAACGCATCCGATCCTCGCAGGGTGGGGTCGTCGATCACCACCGCTTTCTCCGCACCCATCGCCAGAGCCTGGCGCAATCCCTGCATCGATCCGGCGGGACCCATGGACACGATCGTCACTCCGCCGTCCGAACTCTGAGCCAGCTGCAGCCCCATCTCCACCCCGTATCTGTCGGTGTCGTCAAGCACCTGCTCGGAGGGGCGCACCAGCCAATGACTGTCAGCTTCGAGTTTGTATGGCGTGGCGGGATCGGGGATCTGTTTGGCGCAGACGACTATGCGCATCGAGCCTCCTCGGCTATCGGATTTGTCCTCGGCCTTCGATCGTAACGAGAGTGGGCCGCTCTCATGTCTGCCCTCTTCGCGCTGCTCGCATCTCTGATCTACGGTGCCGCGGATTTCTACGGCGGCGTCGCCGGACGCCGGATGGCGACTATCGCCGTCGTCTTCTGGACCCAGCTCGTCGGGGGCGTGCTCGGGGTGGCGGCCTCCTTGCTTTTCCCTGCCACCTCAGTTCAGTCCTCGGACTTGATCTGGGGGGCGGTCGGCGGGACGGCGGGCACGGGAGGTATCTATGCCTTCTATCAGGGCTTAGCCAGGGCCCGGATGAGTGTGGTATCGCCGGTGGCCGCCTTGCTGTCCGCCCTGATCCCCCTCGCCTTTGGGCTTTCGATCGGAGAACGCCCGACTCCCCTGGAATGGCTGGGCGTCTTCCTGGCCCTTCCCGCCATCTGGCTCGTCGCCTCGGCGGTGCACGAAAGAGAAGGGTCGAACGGTGGGCTGAAGTATGGGATCCAGGCCGGCCTCGGCTTCGGCTTCTTCTTCGTCGCCATCGCCCAGACCGGAGACGGTGCCGGGTTCTGGCCCCTAGTGAGCGCCCGCGCTGCTTCGGTGACGCTCATGGCCATCGGGTTGTCGATTCTGAGGGTGAAACTCCCCGCGCGGGGGACGAGGCTGTTGCTGGTCCTGGTGGGAGTGGGCGACATCGCCGCCAACGTGTTCCTCCTGCTGGCTTTCCGTTCCGGGCTGGTCACGTTGGTGGCAGTTCTCGCTTCCCTCTATCCCGCCATCACGGTTCTGCTCGCCGTTCTCGTACTGAAAGAGCCGATCGCCCGCCGTCAGAGGGTCGGCTTCGCCCTGGCGATGGCGGCCGTGGTCCTCATGGCTCTCTAGCTCTCGATCCGTTCCATGACCAAAAGCGATTGATCGGGCTTGTTCGCACCAATCTCGATTGCACCCTCCAACACCGAAAGCGCCTCGTCGAGTCGGGCCGGATGTCGATAGAAAAGGGTCAGAAGCGGATTCCCCTCCTCTACTTGATCACCGATTTTGTGATGGAGGCGAATCCCCACCGAGGGATCGATCGTATCTTCCTTGCGCTCCCGACCGGCTCCCAACCGCATTGCCGCGGTCCCTACCGCGAGGGCGTCGAGGCGACCCAGGTACCCAGATCCTTCAGCCATGTACTCGACTCTTTGCGGGGCTTGGGGAAGCAATAAAGCGGGATCATCAATCACCCTGCTGTCGCCGCCCTGGGCGGACACGACCCGGCCGAGCAACTCGAGGGCAGCACCATCATCGATAGTCTTCTGCAAAAGATTCCGGGCTTTTGCTGCGTCGGTCTCCACCTCCGCCACTCGCAACATTTCCACTCCCAGAGACATCGTGACTTCGAGCAGGTCGGAGGGCCCTTCGCCCCGGAGGAGGGAAATTGACTCGGCGATCTCGTTGGCGTTGCCGACTTCGTTTCCCAGGGGTTGGTCCATGGCAGTCAGGAGGGCAACGGTCTTGACGTCGTAGGAGGCACCGATCTCGACCATCGTTCGGGCCAGCTCGCGAGCCTTTGCCACATCCTTCATGAATGCCCCGGCCCCTACCTTGACATCGAGCACTAATCCGTCGAGGTCCTCCGCCATTTTCTTCGACATGATCGAGGAGGCGATGAGCGGAATCGACTCGACGGTTCCCGTGGCATCACGCAGCGCGTAGAGCTTGCGATCGGCAGGAACGAGAGTCTCGGATTGTCCGGCCAGGACCAACCCGCACTCGGAGAGGACCTGGCGAAAGCGGGCTGGATCGAGGCTGGTCGTAAACCCCGGAATCGATTCCAGCTTGTCGAGTGTGCCCCCTGTATGCCCCAGGCCCCGCCCCGACATCATCGGGATCGCCACTCCACAAGCGGCCACCATCGGGGCCAGCGGGATAGAGACTTTGTCGCCGACGCCGCCGGTCGAATGCTTGTCGACCTTGGGCCCGGCGATGTCGGAGAAGTCGAGCACTTCCCCAGAGTGGAGCATCGCTCCGGTCCAGGCGGTGAGCTCAGTCGGGGCCAAACCGTTGAGAAACACGGCCATGGCCAGGGCCGACATCTGGTAGTCGGTCAGCGTGCCGTCGGTGTAGGAGCGAATCAGCCATTCGATTTCATCTTCGGTGAGGAGCAGCCGGTCGCGCTTGCGCTGTATCAGCTCGACGGCGTTCATCAGCTGATCTCGTCGAGAAATGACCGGCCCCGGACAGGAGCTGGAAGGCCCATCCCCGCCGCAATGGTGGCGGCGACGTCGCAGTATTGCTCCCGGGTTCCCAGGTCGACTCCGGCAGATTTCATCCCGGCAACCAGCAGGGGCACAAACTCCCTGGTGTGATCGGTGGACCCGTCGGTGGGGTCGTTGCCGTGGTCGGCCGAGAAGAACAGGAGATCTTCGGGACCGAGACCCCCGAGCAGTGCCGGCAGATAGGAATCGATCAACTTCAACCCGGCGGCATAGCCTTCCGGGTTCTCACGGTGTCCGTACACCATGTCGAGGTCGACCAGGTTGGTGAAGATGATGCCGGCTTCGGGCCGCTCTTCCAACGCCGAGACCGTTCGATCGAGCCCGTCCTGGTCGCCCTCGGTGTGGATCGCCGCGGTCAATCCCCGGCCCGCAAATAGGTCCTCGATCTTTCCGATCCCGAGCACCGCCATTCCGGCTTCCTTGGCATGGTCGAGAAGGGTCGGGCCCCCGGGAGCAAGCGAGAAGTCGCGCCGGTCGTAGGTGCGATGGAAATTGCCGGGCTCGCCGACGAAAGGACGGGCAATCACCCGCCCGATCCGGTATCGATCGCAATGTTTTCGGGCGATCTCGCAGAGTTGGTAGAGGTCATCGAGCGCGATGACCTCGGTGTGAGCGGCGATCTGGAAGACCGAGTCTGCCGAGGTATAGAGGATGGGCTTCCCGGTGCGGACGTGCTCGGGTCCGAGATCGTCAATGATGGTCGTACCCGATGCGGCGTAGTTGCCGATGAATTCGTAGCCCGACTCGGCCTCGATTGGTGCGACCAGGTCGTCCGGAAAGCCCGTGTCGGTGAACGTGGCTTGAGGTTGTTCGGTGATAAGACCGGCAACCTCCCAGTGTCCGGTGGTGGAGTCTTTCCCGGCCGATGCCTCAGCCATGCGCCCGTAAGCCATTGTGGGCTCGGAAGTCGGAGGGACCCCGGCCAGGTCACCATGGAGATTGCCAAGGCCGGCCTTCTCGAAATTGGGAAGTGTCAATCCACCAACGGCGCTGGCCGTGTGTCCGATCGTGTCTGCGCCAACATCCCCGTATTCGGCGGCGTCGGGAGCCTCGCCCACGCCGCAAGAGTCCATCATGATGATTACGGCCCGTCGCACGCTCCGAGTATTGCCGGGCATCAGGGGGTGTGACCGGGCTTCTTATCCCGCCGCCGTTCCGACGCCAGCAACTCGGCTTGAAGGGCCGGATGGGGGGAGCGGAGTTTTCCTCCGGATCCAACCACCCGCCACCAGGGCAGGTCCTCGGGCGTGATTGCCAATATCCGTCCCACCCCTCGAGCCCTTCCCGGGTAGCCAGCCAGCTCGGCGACCTCACCGTAGGTCACCACCTCTCCTGTTTTGAGAGATCGAAGCACCGAGAGCACCGCGTCTTCGAAGGCGGTGGGTGACTTCATGCGGTGCCGAAGAGTCGATCTCCCATGTCGCCGAGGCCCGGTTCGATGTAGAAACGCTCGTTCAATCCACGATCGACGGCGGCAGTGACAATGCGGACCTCGGGATGACGTTCATCCATGACCTTGATCCCATCGGGGGCGGAGACGACGCAAACGGCGGTGACGTCATTGGCCCCTTTGGCTTTTACTTGTTCGCACGCCCAGGCCAGCGACCCGCCGGTGGCCAGCATCGGTTCGAGGATGAGCACCCGGGCATCCGCCATCGGTGGGAACTTGGTGTAGTACTCCATCGGCTCGGCGGTTTCCTCGTTTCGCTGGACACCGGCATAACCGATGCGGGCGTTGGGAAGAAGATCGATGGCGGCGTCCACCAAGCCCAAGCCGGCGCGAAACACTGCCACGACGACGATCGGTTTGCCGAGCGAGCTTCCCACGGTCGATTCGAGCGGGGTATCGATCGGCTTGTCGTGGAGGGCAAGGTCCGAAGTTGCCTCGGCGACGAGGAGATACGCCAGGCGCCGCGCGGTCTCACGGAATAGGGGAGTGCCCGTAGAACGATCGCGCAAAATAGTGAGGTAGTGCTGTGCGAGCGGATGGTCGACGACGGTCACCGGCATGCACGGGAGGGTAGGGGAAGTAACGCCTCGACCTACGGCGACCGACCGCTGGTGGTGTAGCGATGCCCGAGCGGTGAGATCCAGAGATGATCACCCCGAGGGAGCGGTGAATGTCTCCACCCGAGCCGGTGCCGGCAGCGATGGTGGCGACGACAGAGGGGGACCAGGTTGCACTCACAGGTCGGTCCCCGCTCCGACCACTGCAAACGGTGGTCCAAGTCGCAGTCCGAGGAGGGTCTCCGACAACCGGGGAAGACACAGCTGGGATTTCTTGCCTCCACCCACCTCTTCGTCTCCCGGTTCGGTCTTCTCCGGGTCACCCCGGTATGGACCGGCATCCCCGTCTCGGGATCGGTCACCGCAAAGGTCCAGGGACAGTGCCGCTGCTCCCTCGCCACCTGGCGGGCGATGTCGGCGATCACCGGACCGAAGCCCTGTAGCTCCCCGGGGGCCTCGGTGAGACCGGAAAGGGTCTCGAGGTCCACCCGGAGCTCGACCGAACCCGGGTCTTTTTCTCCCGCCTCTCCTGATCCCAGCAACTGGTCCAAGAAGAGATCTGCCATCAGCTGGTCGATGGTGCGGTGATCCCCCTGGCGCTTCAGCTTCTTCGCCAGCTTCTTCAGA
>DATBKE010000040.1:0-42829 GCA_036556085.1 Acidimicrobiia bacterium
TGCTGAAACTCAATCACCGCTTGTCGTAGGTGAGCCCGATTGAAGTCGGGCCACAAGACCCCGGGAAAGACGAATTCGGCGTAGGCCGCCTGCCAAAGAAAGAAGTTAGATAGCCGGTGCTCGCCCGAAGACCGCACCACGAGATCGAGCGGCGGCATCTCCGGCACGTACATATGGGCCGCGATGGTTTCCTCGTCGATCGTCTCGGGATCGATTTCACCCGCAATCGCCTTCCGGGCTATGGCGGCCGCGGCCTCGGCAATCTCGCGGCGGGAGCCGTAATTGAAGGCGAAGACCAGGGAGAGCTCGGTGTTGTCCTTGGTTAGCTCCGTGGCGTCGGCCATCTGACTGCGGTTGTGCTCGGGAATCCGAGGGTCGGCCAGATCGCCGGCAAAGAGCATGCGAACGCCTTGTTGGTGGAGTGAATCCCGGCGGCGCAGCAGTAGGTCCTGGTTGAACCACATGAGGAACTCGACCTCCTCGGCATCACGGGCCCAATTCTCGGTGGAGAACGTGTATGCGCTCAGCCAGGAGACGCCGAGCTCGAGGGCCCCTTCGACGGTATCGAAGAGGGCCGCTTCCCCGGCCGCATGGCCGGCCGTGCGGGGCAGGCCTCTCGCCTGGGCCCAGCGGCCATTGCCGTCGAGGATTAGCCCAACGTGGCGAGGGATGGCTTGGGGATCGAGGTCCTCAGCCCTCGAGGACGGCAAGTGATCCCAAGCGACGGTCGAGGTGATATTCGACGAAGCGACGAGCCACGCCCATCGCGTCGCCGCTGAAAGCGGGATCGCTCGGCGGGAGAAAAGAAAGGTCTGCTGCGGCCAGACCCGCCAGATAGCTGGTGAGGCCGGGACGAAGGCGAACCGCCCCCTCGGGTCGGCAATTGGAGCAAACAGCCCCGCCACTGGCAAAGCTGAACCGCTCGAGCCCTTCGTTGCGACCACAGGAGGCGCACCGGCTGAGAGCCGGTGCCACTCCTACCACCCCGGCCAGCTTGAGCAGGAAGGCACTGACCAGATCGCGGCCGCCACCGCCGCCATCCAGTGCCTTGAGACCGCGCAGCAGGAGCAGAAACAATCGGTGAGAGTTTTCGTTCTCTTGGGCGACGGCGTCGACCGCCTCGACCATCGTTCCTGCCGACATGACGCGCTCGAGGTCGAGTCGCACCCGGGCAAACGTCTCGATCACTGTCGCCTGGGTGATCGTGTCGAGTTGACGGCCCTCGTAGACCACCAACTCAACATGGGTAAAAGGCTCTAAGCGCCCACCGAAGCGGCTCTTGGTCTTCCGCACGCCTTTCGCCACTGTTCTGATCTTTCCCCGGTTAGGGCTGAGCAACACCACCACACGATCAGCCTCCCCAAAAGGATATGAGCGAAGCACGATTCCCTGGTCGGTGCGAATGGCCATTGGCAGCCAACGCTAACCAGCAGCCGGCGCATGACCGAGCAAGGCCCGCGCCTCTGCCATTGCCTCCTCGGCATGCTTTATCTGTTCGGCATTGCCGGTACGGCGCCGCTCGGCAAGGGCTGCCTCGAACAGCGCAAGGGCACCCCCGGCATCGCCTGCATCAAGATGATCCCAACCGAGATTGTTGAGGAGCGATCCTCGCCAACGACGAGCGTCCGGATCGGTGGAGGCTTCGGCCATGGCTAACGCCCGCTCGTTCCAGGGTCGCGACTTTTCGGGGCCGCCTAAGGCACCTTCTGCTATCGCCCGCATGTGAAGTGCATCAACTGCGAGGCCTTCGGTGCCCGCCCTTTGGGCGTGCTCGAAGGCCTCGTCGAAGTGTTGCAAGGCCAAAGCCGGATTTCCGCTGGAGTTGAGAATGCGGCCGCGCTCGATCGAGATGCGCGCCTGGAGGTGCTCCTGATCGGCCCGCTCCGACGGAGCCCTCAGGGTCGACTGGACAAGCACCAACAGTCCCTCAGCGTCATCGAACTCGTCGAGAAGACCAAGGCTTCTCGCTTCCTGGGTTCTCCAGATGGCGGCTGTCACCTCGTCCGGAGCGGTCTCGGCCCTTCGCCGAAAAGCCAGTTGGCTCGCGGCCGGATCGGAAAAATCCCAATGGCGGTAAATCTCGGCTTCGAGTTGACTGGGAGTCATGGCTGTGGGTTTAGCAAGCGATTCCTCTATCAGCGATTTCACGAAGAGCCACCGCCAGTGGAGTCGAGAGGATGACTCCCTGGTGGCGCAGTTCGAGTTCGAGGACTTTCGGGGAGCGATGGAATTTGTCAACCGCGTGGCCGAGAAGGCGGAGGCGGCCAACCATCATCCCGACATCGACATCCGCTGGAACAAAGTGCGCCTAGTCCTCAGCACGCATTCCGAGGGTGGGATCACTCAAAAGGATCTCGAGCTCGCCCTTTCCGTTCTTTCTACGTAAGAGCGGAAAGGGAAGCGCTGACCCACTCCAGGTTGGAATCGCCGGGGGAATAGCGAGCCTCGAGGTTCGCCAGCATCCGGCGAATGATCCCGCGGGTGTCGATCGGGTTGAGCCACGTCGGCTCCAGACGAGGCGGGCCTCCGAGCGATTCGGCCACGAGGCGGGCGGCCTCATCCCGTCCGATCGCTTCCCCGAAATGAAACGGGTCCACAAGTTGACCCGCGGCATAGGCCAGGAAGTGGCCCGGGAGGCCCACCCCCTCGACCTTGATGCCCGCCCGCTTGCCCACCTCAATCCAGATCGCGGTAACGACGATCGGCAGGCCGCGGCGAGTGTCGAGGACACGGTGGAGAAAGTTGTTGTCGATGTGCTCGTAATCCTCAGTGTTGCCGCCGATCCCCTCCTGGATAGAAATCACCCGGCGCAATGCCAGGTGAGTCTTGCCGGCGACCGCGGCCGCCATCTGGTCAAGACGGCCGAGATAGTGGACCGCATCGAGACTCGGGTCGACGAACGACCCGAGCAGCAGGCATATCTCGCCGAGTCGATCGTTCTCGATCAGCTGGGGCAGTCGCTCGACCTTGGCGGCAATGGCGGAATTCATCGACCCTCGACTCTGTAGCCAAGTCGATCGAGGGCGGCCGGGCGCCGCTGCCAGTCTGGCTCGACCTTCACTCTGAGGGCCAGGTGGACCCGGGCCCCGAGAAGTGATTCGAGCTCGCGTCGCGCCGCCGATCCTGCCTCTTCCAACATCGATCCGCCCTTGCCAATGACGATTCCCTTCTGTGACTCTCGCTCGACCAGAACATCGGCCTCTATCCGAAGCAGGTCCTCCGCTTCCTCTAATTCTCGGAGCCGAACATGGAGCGAGTGAGGCAATTCCTCTCGCAACCGATCAAGAAACTTTTCGCGAATCAGCTCCCCGATAAGGAACTCCTCGGTTTGATCGGTGTCCATGTCGATCGGAAACAAAGCCGGCCCGGCGCCAAGGCGGGAAGAGAGTTCGTTGATCAGGTCTTCGATTCCTCGTCCCGAGTAGGCACTGACCGGTACGTAAGCGTCCAAATCCCAACCAGCGGCGACCTCCAGTTGTCGGGCGGTCTTCTCGGGCCCGGCCGCATCGATCTTGGTCACTGCAACGACAACCGGCTTTTGGGCCTCCGCCACCCGTTCGGCGATGAGTCGGTCGCCAGGACCGACCGGTTGGGTGGCGTCGATGAGAAAACAAATGGCATCGGCGTCCGACAAGCTTCCGTAGACCAGTCGGTTCAACCGGTGGCCGAGTTCGGCCTTGGGTTTGTGGAGTCCGGGTGTGTCAACCAGGACCATCTGCCAGTTTCCAGCCACATCGTTCACGACTCCCCTGATCAGTGATCGAGTCGTCTGGGGGCGGGTGGAAGTAATCGAGATTTTGCGACCGACGAGCCGGTTGATGAGCGTCGACTTCCCGACATTGGGGCGGCCGACCAACGTCACCACCCCAGAGCGTGTCATCCGTCGAATTCCATCAGGCCCGACGAGCCAAGACCGATGAGACCCGCCGCCCCTGGAGACGATCCACTTCCAGCTGAAGGCCACAGATCTCGAAGCGCTCGCCCTCTTCGGGCACCCGTCCGGCCAGGCCCAGGACCAAACCCGCCACGGTGTCCCATTCCTCGTCGGGAAGATCGACCGAAAAGACATCCCCCAGCGCCTGCACTTCGAGGCGACCATCGGCTCGATACACCCCTTCTTCGACAGGTTCGAGGAGCTCCTCCTCAGGATCGTGTTCGTCCGTGATCTCTCCCACCAGTTCCTCGAGGAGGTCTTCGATGGAAACCACGCCGGTGATGTCGCCATATTCATCCACCACCATCGCCAGATGAGTCTTCTGCGATTGCATCTCGCGCAGGAGATCCGACGCTCGTTTGTTCTCAGGAACGAAAGAGATCTCCCGCACGAATCCGGTGAGACGACCAACCTCCTGTCCGGCGGCGTGCGCACCGAGCACATCCTTCGTCAGGACCAAGCCGATCACGTCGCCGTCAGGTCCGGTCACCGGATAGCGCGAGTGACCGTGTTCGTTGGAGAGGGCGACTAATCCCCCGATATCGGCATCGGCTTCGATGGTGACCATGTCCTGTCGCGGGACCATGACCTCGCGGACGATCGTGTCGGTGAATTCGAGCACTGAATCGATCAGTTCCCGCTCCTCCTCCTCCTCGATCGTCCCGTTCTCCGCCGGAATCTCCTCAGCTTCCGTTTCGTCGTCAGCGATGAACTCGTTGGCGGCAGTGCCAAAGCGAACCATCGGAATCAGAATCGGGGCCAATGAATACGCCAGTGAGCCCGCCCGTGCCCGCCCAAACCCCCGGGCGAGGAAATCACCTATGACCCAATAGAGGATCACCGGGATTGCCAATCGCCAAATGAGTGCCACCCCCTCCACTCCCTCGGTGAAGATCCAGACCATTGGCCCCAAAGCAGCGAGGAGAAGGAAAGACTGCACGGCATTGATCGAAGGATGCAGCAAATCGCGCTCCTCGAGAAGGCGAGCAATGGCATCTGCCCCCCTCCGGCCGTCTGCGGCGGCACGCAGGGCGTCCGCGCGATTGGTGCGAATCGCCGATGTGAGCCCGGCGCGGAGGATGGCAGCGAGGGCCAACAGTGCAATTGAGAAAACAATGGCAAGGGTCAACGCCGACCGAGCCCCTGTGCTTTGAGAATGATTCGCTCCCGGTGCTCCATAGCTTCTGCCTCCGGGTCGGTCTGATGGTCATAACCAAGGAGATGAAGAACCCCATGGGTGATCATCAACGCCACCTCGTCCTGAAATGAAACGTCTAACTCCTCAGCCTGTCGGCGGATGTAGTCCGGGGCGACGACGATGTCTCCCAGGAGGCGAGGAGGACCATCGATCAAAAAGGGAGGCGGTAGCCCGGGGTGCATCTCGTCGAGGGGAAAGCTCAGCACGTCCGTCGGAGCCTTGATGCCCAAAGCGTCGGCATTCAAACGCGCCATCTCCTGATCGCTGACGATGGTTATCGAGAGTTCCGAGTTGGTCGGGTAACCCTCTGCGAGGAGCGCTTGTTCGGCCCAGCGTCGCACCGACTCCGGGTCAACATCAGATGACCCGTGTTGGTCTTCGACCTCGATCCGCATGCAGCCTCAGGAGCCGGGGAAGTTCGGATACTGGATCCGCTGGTGGTAGTGGCCGATCAGAGCTTCGAGGAACGCTCGCCGCGTCCGCGTCAGCTGAGCGAGGGTCAGCGAGCATTCGGTCAGCTGGCCATCGTTGACCTTCTCATCCACCACTCGATTGACGACTTTCTCGATCGCTTCGGGGGTCGGCTCTTCTTCCTGGAAGACGGCGCGGCACGCCGCTTCGAGGGAATCGGCCAGCATCACAATCGCCATCTCCGATGATCGAGGCTTGTGACCGACGTGACGGAAGTCGGCAGGATCCACAGCTTCGTCTCCTTCGGCGCGACGCGCTTTTTCGTAGAAGAAACGCATGATCCCATCGCCATGGTGGGTGACGATCGACTCCGCCACCTCGGTGGGGATCTTGAATTTGCGCGCCAGGTCCACGCCATCGGTCACGTGCCGGCGGATCATCGCCACCGACTGCCGCGGCTCGAGATCGTCGTGGGGATTGGAGGCGCCGAATTGGTTTTCGATGAAGTAGGCGGGGTTGGTGGTCTTGCCGAGGTCGTGGTAGTAGGCGGCGGCGCGAGCTAGGAGAGCGTTTGCCCCCACCGCCCTGGCGGCGGCATCGGCGAGGGTTCCCACCATTAGGGAGTGATTGAAAGTCCCGAAAGCCTCCTCCTGCAGACGGACTAGGGCGGCGTGATTGCGATCGGTCAATTCGAGCAGCCGGAGATTGGTGGTGATGTCGAAGGCGTTCTCGAAAAGCTGGAGCGCTGCCAGCCCGAGTAGGGCCGTGAGCACCGAGATCCCGGCGGCCAATGCTCCGGCTCCGGCCACCGTCTCCCATGCGCTCTGATCGGGAGTGGTGTGAAAAAACCAGGCAACCGTGGCTGCGATCGGGGCAACGGTTGCGGCCGAGGCGAGGACCGCTCGGCGATAGGCACCCTGAGTGGAGAGGGATGACACGAAGCCCACCGGCACCATCGTCGACATCGCCGCGTAGGCAGCCAGGCCCGGATCGCGGGTGCCGGCCGCGACCAAAACCGACATGGCCAGGGCCATGACCGCGGCAACTCGGGAGTCGAAGAGCACCGTCGTCATCAACCCAAAGATCACCGTTGGTAGCAAATACCATCCGGCTACTTCGTTGAGGCCGGCCTGGGCCTCGATCGTGAGCCGGACCCCACCGGCCCCGAGGACCACCAGCAGTCCCAGCAGCGCGGCCATCCGGGGCCGGTTCCAAAACTCCTGGCGGAACCGGGCCAGGTAGAAACCAATCGAAGCCACCATCGCCGCCAGCACGGCCAGCAATCCCGCCGATTGGCCGGTTTCGGCCAAAGAAGCGGCTCTCGTGGCGAGAATGGCATCGATCATGAACTGATCGAGGCGATCGCCTTCGGAGGCGATTATTTCGTTGGCGAGGATCGTTTGGGTGATGTTTTCCACCCCGGCGCGCGCTTCCTGCTTTTCGCGCTCGGTGGCGTCCGGATTGAAAACGTAATTGGCCCGAACGGCACTGGAGACGATGTCGGCGGCTGCGGCTTGGGCGCGGGGATCCGGGCTGGCTCCGATCAGAACCAGTGGCGGATTGGCAATGATGTCGTTGCGAGTCTCGCCCAGGTTTTCGCTGGTGACGCGTTCACGGAAGACATCGTTCAGTTCCTGCTGGGCGCTTGCGTTGACGGCCGCGAGCCAACTCTGCTCGCCGACCGCGGTGCGGACGACGTCGCCGGTGGCGAACGCCACGAGGGTCTCCACCGTCTCCAGATTGAGATTTGCGTCGAGTTCTCTGAGTTCAGAGACCTGTACATCGGCGGTACGCACCGCCGGGCGATAGCCGACCGGAACCGAGACGCAATTGCCATCCGCGCACTCGATGCTTTGCAGATCGTTGCTACTCGACAGAGTGAGTGCCTCGGGAAATTCGGGATCGCTCCCGTCGACGGCCACAAACATGGGTAGCACCGAGACTTGTAGCTGCCAGGTGCCATTGCTTTGGCTCTCCCCCCTTCCGATCTCGGTGCCATTCTCGTCATAGACGAGAACGCTGATCCCTCCCAGACCCCGATCGACCGACTCGGCCGAAAACGCTGCATCCACATCTGAATCGAGGTATATCTGCCCCGAAACCGCGTAAGTCGTGGCCGCCGCCCCCGCAGTGGTGGAAGCCGCGGCGGTGGTGGTGGCGATCTGGTCCGGCGGGCGGAGCCTAGGAATGGGTGCCGTGTGGTCGACCACCCCGGCGGCAGCGGCCGCCATGATCTCCTCGATCGCTGCCATTCCGGCTTCCTCCGACCCCACATCGCGGGTGAGTTGGTCGGGCACTTCGCTGACCGCTTCCACGCGGGCTCTCTCGGTGGCTTCCTCGTCCACCACCTCGGCCGTCACTTCGGCCACGTAATTGCGAGTTGCCACCTGACCAGGCTCTAGGCCCGATCGGTCGGAGTCCCCGAGCGAGAGCAGCCCCCACGCCCCCACGGCGGTGGCGATCAGGATCGAGATGCGGACGACGTTGGTGCGAATCATCGACCCTCACCGTCGAACCGGGAGTAGGCGTCGACGATGGCGGCCACGATCCGGTGGCGAACCACGTCCTTTGAGGTCAACTCGACGAAAGCCACCCCGGGAATCCCCTTCAAGATCCGGCGGACCGTTTCGAGGCCGGAGGTCTTTTGGGCTGGGAGATCGGTTTGAGTCACGTCTCCAGTGACGACCATCTTCGAGTTGAAGCCGAGGCGGGTGAGGAACATCTTCATTTGTTCGGGCGAGGTGTTTTGGGCCTCATCAAGGATCACGCATGCGTCATTCAGGGTCCTGCCCCGCATGTAGGCGAGGGGCGCAATCTCAATCGTGCCCTTCTCGGTGAGTCTGGCCGTCTCCTCGGGGCCGAGCATGTCCCAAAGGGCGTCATAGAGCGGGCGCAGATATGGATCGATCTTGGCGAAGAGGTCACCGGGCAAGAACCCGAGCCGCTCGCCAGCCTCGACGGCCGGTCGGGTGAGGATGATGCGACGGACCGCGCCCGCCGTCAGCGCTTCCACCGCCACCGCCATTGCCAAATAGGTCTTTCCGGTACCGGCTGGTCCGATGCCGAAGGTAACCGTGTTCTCTCGAACTGCGTTGATGTAGCGATGCTGGCCATGGGTCTTAGGCCGCACCAGCTTTCCTCGGCCGACGGCAACGCCGTCGGAGAGAATGCCGGCCGGACTCGGCACCGATGCCCGGACCATCCCCACGATCTGTTCGAGGCGCTGGACGTCGAGTCGCTCACCCTCTTGCACGAGAATCAATAACTCATCGAGAACGGTGCGGGCTTCTTCGACTTCGGGAGCGGGGCCGGAGAGCGAGACCTCATTACCGCGCGCCACCATCACCACCGTGGGAAAGGCGGCTTCCAGCGCCTTGAAGTTGGCGTCCGCCTGCCCGAGCAAATCGAGCATCAGGTGATTGGAAGGGACGCGCAGACGTTCTTCGACGAGGTCGGGGGTCACGGCAGAAGGGCTACCGATAGCAAGCGTGAATTATACGACCTGTCATGTTTGGTTTTCGCGCAAGCGTTCGCATTGGCATGGCGTCGGCCCCGCCTAGCCCTCAACCGGGCGGCCAGGTGAGTTGACGACCGGCCAGGAAATGCAGGTGGAGGTGGTGAACAGACTGTCCGCCCTGGTCGCCGATGTTCGTTACCAGTCGCCAGCCCTGTGGAAAGTCCCGCCCAAGTTGTCGCGCCACATTGGCCAGATCGGCCCACAACTCTTTAGCTTTCTCGTCCTCGGTATCGAGTTGATCCAGCGAAACAATGTGGATTTTGGGGGCGATGAGAATATGCGTCGGAGCAACCGGCTGAATGTCGCGGAAGGCGATCGAATGCTCCGTTTCCATCACCTTGTCAGCAGGAACCTTCCCCGCCACCAAACGACAAAACAAGCAGGCGGAGTCCACTGTCTATTCGAGCTGGGCGAGTACCTGGCGAAGTGTGTTGCGGTCGGAGCGAACGAGGGCCGCCAGCAACTCGAGATCGGCTTGCCGCACCGTCATATCCCCGGAACCACCACGACGTCGCATCTGGATCGCCACCAGGAAGCGGTCGATCACGTCTGAGACATCCTGGTCGACGCCACCGATCGCATCGAGATCGATGTTGACGGTGTGGTCTTCTGCCTCGCTGTCCTCAGACGAAGGAATCAGATGGGCCACGTCGACGCGATAGAGCGATGCCAGTCGGTGAAGCCTCTGAACCGAGATCGCCCGTTCTCCCCGCTCGTAAGCTCCAAGCACCGACGACCGAAACTCCGAATCCGAGCGTTTCTCGACTTCCTGCAGCGACCAACCACGATGACGGCGAGCCGCTCGCAGCCGCTCTCCCAATAGCTTGTCGAACCTTTCCAAAGTGCCTCCTCGGCGAGACGCTACCACCGAGAGTGGCGGTGTGAACTAGTCACCCGCAAAATTCGTCGAGTAACTACTCACCGCCAGAACCGCAACCACGACTGCGGTTTCCGTCCGAAGCACTGTGCGCCCGAGCGAAAGTCGCGGCCAGTCGGTCGGCACCTCGTTCTCCGCCCAGCCCCCTTCCGGTCCCACCACCACTCTCAGTGGGGGCGGTGGAAGGAACCGGTCGCCGCTCGGATCAGCCACCACGGTCGCCCTTTCTTCCTCGAGATCGTCGGTTCCGACGAAGGCGCGATCCACCGCCGTGAGCCAGCCGCCGCGGCTTTGCTCGAGAGCGCCAACCGCCCAATCCTCTGCCCTCGCAATCTGGTTGGGCCGGGCATTCCCAAAGCGCGACCGCAGCCACCTGATCCTTCTTACCTCGAGCTCGGCCGCCTTCTCGACCAGGAACCGAATCCGATCTCGCTCGTGCGGCGGTGCCACCGCAACCTCGAGGTCGATCGGCGGACTCACAGCGGTCTCTTCGCCCCGGATCACCTGAGTTGAGGTGAGCTCGCCCGAGCCGATCAGCCCCCGCCCATCGGTGTAACTGATCTCAGACCCTGGCTGCAGTCGCAACACTTTGAAGAGATGACTCAGCTGTGAGGCCGAGAGGTCGATGGCTCGCCCCCGCCATGGGGGCTGCAGGAAGAGGTGTGGGATGTGGGCCATCTAGCGGCGGCGACGACGGCTCGCCTTTTGCGGCGACTCTCCTCGCAACTGGGCAAAGGCTCGGAGGGACTCCTCCTCTTCGACCGAAAGATTGGTCGGGACCTCAACGTCGGTATAGACGCGGAGATCGCCGCGACCCCTCCGTCCCAGGTGAGCGGTACCAAGTCCGGGGAGCCGGAATACCGTTCCCGGCTGGGTCCCAGGAGGCACTTCTAACTTCTCGGAGCCTCCTTCGAGCAGCGGTATATCGACCTTGACGCCCAGCGCGGCTTCGGCGATCCCCACCCGAAGCGGGTACAAGAGGTCGTCACCCTCGCGCTCGAAATCGGGATGAGGCCGGATGCGTACCTCAACATGGAGATCCCCCGGGCTTCCCCGGCGACCGGCGGACTCACCGCGGCCCGTGAGGCGGAGTCTGGTTCCGCTTGGTACCCCGGCTGGAATCTCAACCCGCACGCTGCGTTCGCCGGCGACGGCCCCGAGTCCCCGGCAGTTGCGACAGGGATCGGTAACTACCGTGCCCTGACCGTTGCAGGTTGAACAGGCGGCAACACTCATCATGGTCCCGAGCAGACCTCGGCGGGCGACACGAACGCTGCCCGAGCCACCGCAGGTGGGACAGGTGATAGCGGAGGTCCCCGGTGCCGAGCCCTGGCCACCGCAGACTTCGCAGGAGACGTGAGCCTCGAAGCGCACCTCGGTATCGCCCCCGAAGGCGGCCACCATCAGATCCACGTCCACAGCCACCAGAACGTCGCGACCCCTCATTGTCCGCGGGGCCGAGCCAAAGAACCCGCCATCTCCGAAAACCGACCTGATGAGGTCGTCGAGACCACCCATGCCAGCGAAAAGATCAGTGAGATCGATCGTCTCTCCACGGTCATAGGCGTTGCGGCGTCCGGGATCACTCAGGACCTCGTAAGCCTCGGCCACTCGACGAAAGCGAGCCTCGGCAGCCGGATCACCCGGATTGGCATCCGGATGGGAATCCCGGGCCAGCCGGCGGAAGGCGCGCTTTATATCCTCGGTCGAGGCAGCGCGGTCAACTCCGAGGTCGGCGTAGTAGTCACGGGCCATCTGACGCATAGGTTACGGTTCGAGTCCTCGAATCCAGAAGAGCTTCAGGTGCCGATGCGATCTTCGAGGCCCCGTCCCACTTTTTCTACGGCGGAAATCGCAGTCCGATAATTCATCCGCATGGGCCCGATGACCCCCACCGAGCCTTCGGCGCCTCCGGCCTCATAGGTCGTCGAGACCACGGCCAGATCCATGCCCTCTGCCACCGGCAACTCCCCGCCAATGCGGATCGAGACTCCCGATGCATTAACCAGGAGCCCTAGGAGTTCTGCTTCCCGCTCCAGGACTTCCAGCACGCGATGGACGGCGCCCAGGCTTGGCCAGGCTTCTGCCATCTGGCGCGTTCCCCCGACATAGACCTCGCCAGGAGCGGCAGCGCTCTGTCGCAGCACCTGCATGAGGGCCTGGCCGATTTCTCGAATCTCATCGGGCTGGTCCGAGAACAGATCGGTCTGCTCGGGTCCGCGACCAAGCTCGGAGCCGATGAGATTGCGAGCCGCAATCTGCTCGACTTTCACGGCGTCATCTACTCCAAACGGCTGGTCGAGCCGAAGCTGATGCTGTATCACGCGCCCGCGATCGGTCACTATCACCGCCATCAGGTTCTGGGAAGTCAGAGTCACGAGATGAAGCCCGCGCACCACCTCGCTGGAAGCTCCGGGCGAGACCACCACGGCTGGATAGTGGGTCACCTCAGCCAGCAGTTGCGAAGTCGCCTTGAAAAGATTGGAAAGCTCTAGCTGCACTGACGAGAAGAATCCGGCAATACGGGCCTGGTCGGAGCTGGCCAGGCGTCCCCGGCCAATGTGATCGACGTAGTAGCGATACGCGCGGGGGGTCGGGATGCGCCCCGCGGACGTGTGCGGTTGCACGACGAACCCGTCGCGTTCGAGGGCAGCGAGGTCGTTTCGGATAGTCGCCGCCGAGACCCCAATGGCGGTTTCGGCCAGGATGGCGCGTGAGCTAACCGGCTCGCCGGTCTTGATGTGTGCTTCCACAAGCGCCCGGAGCACGTCGGAACGGCGCTCCTCCAGCATCTGGGCCCGATTTTAGCAAGGACCGGACTCGGTTAGCAATCAGGGGGGCGAGAGTGCTAACACCGCTCTCGAAGCGGCGTCGGTGAGCAGTGGTTTCCGAACCCTGAGGCGATCGCCATCGAAGTAGATGACCCCGGCCTCCTCGAGCCTTTTTCCATCCGCCGCAGCCGCCAGGGCCGCTCCCCCCACCCCGGAGACGACCCCGGCTGCTCGTCGCAGGCCTAGAAAGAGGCGCTCGAGCTCGCGATTCCAACCCGAGACCTCCTCGGAACCGGCGAGGGCGGAACCCGAGGTCGCGGCTTCGAGATACGTGTCGAAGTGGCGGAAATTGTGAGAACGGACTCCATCCCGAAAACGGTGGGCGGATAGACCGAAACCGAGAAAGTCAGCTTGGGCCCAGACCGCCAGGTTGTACCGGACCGTATGTCCGGGTCGAGCCCAGTTGGAGACCTCGTACCGCACCAAACCCGCTTGGGTGGCAAGGGCCTCGGCTGTCTCCCACTGGTCGGCCTGGAGATCGGGATCGGGGGCGGGAGCCCCTGCCGCCACCCGGCGGTAGAGGTCGGTGCCGGGCTCGACCGTCAAGCTGTAGCAGCTGAGGTGATCGAGGCCGAGCCCGAGCGCCCGATCAACGCTGCTCGTCCATCTCGCTTGATCCTCCCCGGGCGATCCGTAGATCAGATCGAGATTCACCGATCTGAAGCCGGCCGCCCTGGCTGCCAACACCGCTTCCTCGACCTGCTCGGGGCGGTGGCGACGGCCGAGTGAGATCAGGGTCCTTTGCTCGAAGCTCTGCGCCCCGAACGACACTCGGGTGAATCCTGCATCGACCAAAGCAGCGGCTTTCGCCGGAGACCAGTCCTCCGGGTTCGCCTCCAGCGATACCTCGACGTCGGCAGCCAGCCCGAATTGCTTATCGAGCTTTTCGAGAACCCGGGCCAGCAGCACAGGGTCGATGATCGATGGAGTCCCGCCGCCGAAATAGACGGTGTCGAGTGGCTTCCAGGCCGGTTCGGAGTCGATCTCGACCTCTAAAGCGTGCAGGTAGCGGGCAAGATCACCCTCGCGCCCGGTGACCACGGCGAAGTCGCAATATGGGCAGAGGCGGGAGCAAAAAGGGATATGGACGTAGGCCGCCGCCCACTCCGCAGCGCCATCGGCCAATCCCGGCGAGTCCGGCCAATTAGTCAGAGTCGACTCGGAGCGCGGCAACAAATGCCTCCTGGGGAACCTCGACCGAGCCCACCATCTTCATTCGCTTCTTCCCCTCCTTCTGGCGTTCGAGGAGTTTGCGTTTGCGGGTGATATCTCCGCCGTAACACTTGGCAAGGACGTCCTTGCGCCGGGCCTTGACGGTTTCCCGGGCGATGATCCGCCCCCCGATCGCGGCCTGGATCGGTATATCGAATAGTTGGCGGGGGATCAGTTCTCGCAGACGCTCGGTCATCAGCTTTCCGTAGGCCGCGGCCTTATCGCGATGAACTATCGACGAAAAGGCGTCGACGGGGACCGAGTTGAGCAGCACATCCACTTTGACCAGGTCCGAGGGTCGATAACCGCTGGGCTCGTAGTCGAGCGAGGCGTAACCCTTGGTGCGGGACTTGAGAAGGTCGAAGAAGTCAAAGACGACCTCGCTGAGCGGAACCTGATAGGTCAACTCAACCCGTTCCGGCGATAGGTAGTGCATGCTCCCTTCGAGACCGCGCCGACTTTGGATCAACTCCATCACGGGGCCGATGTACTCGGTCGGAGTAATGATCATGGCCTGTACATAAGGCTCATCGATCGAGGTCCGATAGTCGGGTTCGGGCAGATCCTGGGGCGAGCGAATCTCCCGCATGTCGCCAGTGGGGAGATGAACACGGAAGGCGACCGATGGGGCGGTCGCTACCAGATCGAGCCCGTATTCCCGCTCGAGTCGTTCACGAACAATTTCCATGTGCAGGAGACCGAGGAATCCCAGCCGGAATCCGAATCCCAACGCCCGGCTGGTTTCCGGTTCGTACTGAAGCGAGGCGTCGTTGAGGGTGAGCTTTTCCAGCGCCTCCCGAAGCCGCTCGAAGTCGTCTCCGTCAGTCGGAAAGAGCCCGGAGAAGACCATCGGCTTGGGCTCTGCGTATCCCGGCAACGCTTGGATGGCGGGACGGCGAGCGTGGGTGACCGTGTCGCCAACCTTGATCCGCCCGATTTCCTTGACTCCTGTGATCAGATAGCCAACCTCGCCGGGACCAAGCTCCTGCACCGGAACGGCTTTCGGCGTCAACACCCCGACTTCGTCGGCGGTATGCGATTCGCTGGTCGCCATGAACCGGATTTGATCGCCGGCCAGAAGCGAGCCATCGACGACCCGCAGATAGCAAACGACACCGCGGTAGGGGTCGTAGTAGCTGTCGAAGACGAGCGCCCGGAGCGGCGCCTGGGGGTCGCCGGCGGGCGGCGGCACCAACCGGACGATCTCGTCCAGAAGCGCCGGTACGCCCTCCCCGGTCTTGGCAGAGAGAGCCAGCACCTCCGAGGCCGAGCCACCCAGGATTCCGATCAGTTCCTGGGTCACTCGTTGGGGGTCGGCCGCGGGCAGGTCGATCTTGTTGAGGGCGGGAATTACCTCGAGGCCGGCATTGACTGCCAGGTAGGCGTTCGCCAGTGTCTGCGCTTGCACTCCTTGGGCGGCGTCGGCCAGCAAGAGCGCCCCCTCGCAGGCGGCCAGGGATCGTGAGACCTCATACGAGAAATCGACATGGCCAGGCGTGTCGATCAGGTTGATGACGTAGTCGCGTCCGTCGCCGCCGCGGTGGTGCAAGCGGACCGCCTGGGCTTTGATCGTGATTCCGCGCTCGCGCTCGAGGTCCATCGAGTCGAGCACCTGTTCTCGCATCTCTCGGGCCGAGATCGCCCCGGTCTGCTCTAGGAGCCGATCGGCCAGAGTCGATTTGCCATGGTCGATGTGGGCGATGATGCAAAAGTTGCGGATCCGGGCTTGCTCGACCATCTGAGGCGCCAGGTTATGAGCCATCTGCGAACCCAGGGTTCGTAGGTCGGCTATGCCTATCAGTGAGCCCACAGAATGGTGACGATGGAGTCGGAGCTACCCTTGTCCCTTCATGGCCAACATCAAATCCCAAATCAAAAGAAATCGACAGAACGCGGTTCGCGAGGCTCGCAACAAGTCAGCCAAGTCGGAGCTGCGGACACGAGTAAAGGCGGTCCGGTCTGCGGTCGCCAGCAATGAAGATGCCACCGACGCCCTTCGCACTGCCCAGAAGGAGATCGATCAAGCGGTGAGCAAGGGCCGGGTCCACCCCCGCACGGCCGCCCGCCGCAAGTCGCGTCTTGCCAAAGCAGTCAACAACAAGTCTCGTTAGCCCCGGCCCCCATACCAGCGGCTGAAGGCGACGGTCAGTCGTTCCAAGGTCACCCGATGTACCTCTTCGGGCTGAGTCTTCATCACCCGGTCGGCTCGCACCAAGGCTTCCAGAGCTTTCTGAAAAGACGAATCCTTGATCCGCCCCCGTTCCCGCCAGAGACGGGAGGCTCTGCGGTCATCGGATCGAGCGCCGATGGCCGAGCGAAATGACTCCTCGGTTTCCGAGGAGGAAGCTAGGGCACGGCGCTTGAGGTCCGACTCGAGGGCGGCCAATAGCACCAGGGGATGTCCATGGGTGAGGAAATCGGCCAGACGCCGCAGGGCATCGCCGGCCTTCCCCGCGCTCACTGAATCGAGGTAGTGGACCAGGGGCTCGTCTGGTCGATTACGAAAACGGTCAAGGACGGCCTCGGCGGTCAGCTTGCCTTGATGCTCGACCAGCTGGTCAAGGGCCTGGCCCAAGGCGGCAGTGTCGGTGCCGAAACGCTGCAATAGCGCCGCCTGGGCGTCCGGCTCAACCTTCATGCTGCGCTCCTCGAGCTCGGCTCGCAACCACTCCCCGGCTTGCCGCTCCCACATCTTTCGGACCGTCACCACTTCGCCAACGGCTTTCAATACTTTGAGGACCGCAGCCGGGAGCGTGCCGAAGCAGACCAGGGCTACTGCCACCTCCCCGGCCTGATCGAGCAACTCGGCCGTGAGCTTGGCCTCGACCGGGTTCAAATTCTGCGCATCAACCAGCAGCAGCCCCTGCAAGTCGCCGAAGAGAGAGCCTGACTGGAGTAAGGGGATCATGGCCTCGAGATCTCCCCGCATCGGCCCCTCTGACTCTTCGCCGCCGCCGCGGGCGGGAACATCGATGCGAACGATGTCGGCCGGGGCCGCCCCGACTCCGCTGAGGAATTCGTGAGCCCGATCGAGCATCTCCTGCCGTTCTCCGGGACCGGAGTTGGACTGCCCGGTCACCGCCAGCAGGTGCTTCATGGCCGGGGAAGCCGCTCGAAAAGGCGTGCCAAATCGCAAGCGGCCTTCACATCGTGGACGCGGATCATGTCGGCCCTATATTCGAGAGCGAGGGTGACGTAGGCCATCACCCGAGGAAATTCTCGCTTACGAGGGATTGGAATCAACACTGGTCGACTCAACTCGTGGAGAAATCCGCTTTCGCGAATCACCTCGAGCTGAAGACGGGTATAGGCCTCGTAGTTGCCCCGGTAGTTGAGCGCGATCCCGGGGTCGATGATCACGTCCTTGATTCCCTGGCCCTCGAGAGAGCGGAGGCGATCGCGGAAGAGCTCGGCCGTCCGCCGACTTTTGTCGGCCCCCGTATCGACGATCCCGACATCATGGGGATTTCTGCCCTCGACATAAACCGCCACGGCCGCGGCGGAAGCTTGCGCCACCGCTTCCACCATCGCCGGATCCTCCAAGCCACCGGTGTCGTTGATGATCGCAGCCCCCGCTGCCAGACATTCCCGGGCGACTTCGGGCTTCCAGGTGTCGATCGAGACCACAAATCCGTCCCCGACCAGAGCGGTCACTGCCGGCACGAGACGCGCCAGCTCCTCGGTCGGGGAAAGGGTGGGGTTGTCGAAGTGAGATGACTGTCCTCCCAAGTCGATAACCGTTGCCCCCCAATCCCGATATCGATGAGCCATCGCCCGCGCCTCGTCGAGATTGCTGGCCACAGTGTGGCGATTGCGCGACTCCGGGGAGAGGTTGATAACGGCCATCACGTGCGTGACGCCACCGAAGGACAGGCTGTCAAAAGCTCTCAAGGTCCGATCAACAACTCTCCATCGAATTGGGTAACGCCTTCCGGCAGGCGGAGGACAAGGGTCTCCGACCTGGTTTCCCCTGGCGGCACCAATCCGATTTGAACCGGGATGAAGACCCCGCTGACCACCAGGCTGACAGTTCCTCGCCAGGGATCGGTGCCACGATTCTCGATAGGGACAGTGACTTCCAACCGATTCGGTCCCGCATCCCGCATCGATAGGTTCGTGCGGAGGTTGGCGCAAACCGGATCACTCCCCGCCTCGATCAGCCGGGAGCCGGTCAGAAGCGGCGTCCCGTCTTCTCCAAACCTGACCTCGAATGGCTGGGCGATGGCGCCCTGACAACTAACGACGTGGGTCAGGCCCCGCAGCGAACTCAATCCCACTGGGATCAAGAACACCCCGAGCAGCAGCGCCATGGCGAGGCGGATTCGAAGCAAAAGCGGCACGACCGAGCGATGGTAAGGCCCTCCGTACACTCCGCCCGTGGTTGAGAGATGACCTTCGCCCGCGCCCGCACGATTCTGCTGATGTCGGGTCTGATTCTCATTCTTTTGGTCGGCCTGGTGGCCATATCCCGAGGTGTTGATCTCGTCGAGGTAACCGCCACTCTTCTTTTCATCCCGGTGTTCGCGGGTTTCTTGTTCGGAGGGGTCCGGGGTGGATTCGCCCTCGGTGTTGTGGCAGCGGTGGCATATGTCCTCTTGCGAATCCCATCTCTGCAGCTGGTGGGCCTGACGCCCCTCGCCGGCCAGATCGCCGCCCGGGTGGTCGGCTACCTCGGCTTCGGACTGGGTGGAGGGTGGGCCGCGCAGTACATCAAGGCCGCCCTCGACAAGTTCGAGTTGCACGACGACATTGACGACGAGACCGGAGTCGGCAATGCCCGGTCGATGATCGAGATCACCGACACCGAAAAAGCTCGGGCCGACCGATATCAAAAGGTCTTCTCGGTGGTGCTCGCCGACGTTTCCGCAGCAAAGTGGGTGGCTGATCCGGCGCGCAAGCAGCGAGCTGTCTTGCGAGACCTTGGACAACGACTCGAGAGAGCGATTCGTAGCTCAGACCATGCTGCTCACGCTCGTCGTGGGGATCACCACTTGATCGGGCTGGTCCTCCCAGAAACAGGCCCGGAGGGCGCTCGCATCGCCAGCGAAAACCTCGGCAAGCTCCTGACAGAAGTATCGGGAGAGGCGGCCGGCGTTCGACTGGCCGTCGCCACCTATCCCGGCGATGGCATCGACCCCATCCTCGAACTCTGGCGCGAGCTCGACCGCGCCGGGAGACCGGTCGATCGAGAGGAAGAAGCACGTCGCCCTCGTCCCATGTCGTAATCACCTGGGCTCCGATCCCCTCCAACAACTCGACGACCTCTGGTGCCGGGTGGCCAAAAAGGTTTGGCCCCACACTGATGAGGGCGATTTCGGGTCGAGTCGCAGCAAGCCAGCCCGGAAGCGACGTATTGCCGCCGTGGTGGGGAACCTTGAGGATGTCGACATCGATTGGCTCTAGTTCGAGCTGGGCGGCCACCTCCACGTCACCTGTCATCAAAAGCGAGGCACTTTGCGACCGAACGAGGACGACGATCGACTGATCATTGGCGCTGTCGTAGCGACGCTTGGGGCCCAGCACCTCAAGCACCATCCCCGCCAGGCCAAGGCGAGTTCCGACGACTGGAGTCACCACTGGAACCGACGCGGCCTCCATCTCGTCGGTGATTTGGTTCCAGGTGGGATTGGAGTGGTGCTCACCCGCCTTCCAAACCTCGCTGATCGGCAAACGTGTCGCCAGTCCGACCAACCCGGCGATGTGGTCGTCGTGGGGGTGGGTGGCGACGACTAATCGCAGGCTTCTCACCCGGTACTCATAGAGCGCCTGCCACAGCAAGCGGGGATCGGGTCCGCCGTCGACAAGGACGGCGTCCCCAGTGGCGGAGATCAACAACGCCGCGTCTCCCTGGCCTACATCGATGAAGACCACGGCTGGACCACTGGTTCCCCGGGGCAAGATCGCCATCACCAGGACTGCCGAGATGAGAGCAAGCATCACCGGTCGGATACGAGGCCACCGGATGGTGATCAGAATCGACCCGGCTAACAGGGCAATCGCTCCGATGCCGAGTTGGGGGTACCAGGCGGCGCTCCTCGCAATTACGAGAACGAGATTGGAAGCCGCCAGCGCCGCCTCGAGCAAAGGTCCGGGTCCGACGATCACCCCCATCGCTCCCAACAGCGTCGCGGCTGCGACCAGCGGCGCTGCGAGCAGATTGGTCAGAGGAGACAACAATGGAACGCCATTGCCCTGGGCAAGAAGGAGTGGCGTCACCGCGACTTGGGCGGCGATGGTGACTCCGAGCGGTTTTCTGACCAGCCGCGGCATGCTGGAGGGCAGCAGGTCATATCCCACCATGATCCCCGCGGTGGCGATCAACGACAGCTGAAAACCGAGGTCTGAGACCAAGGCCGGAGCAGCCAACAAGGCGAGGACCGCCCCGGTGCCAAGCGCGGTCCATGCGTCGATCGCCAGTCCTGCCGCTCGGCCAACGAAGACAACCGCCGCCATGAGCCCGGCTCTCACCACCGACGGCTCCCAGCGAGTGGCAATCAAGAAAATGGCCAGACCCACCAGGCCCATCCAACCGCGCCGGCGTGCCCCGATTCCGATCGGTCCCAACAGGAGCCACCAGAGCATGAGAAAGCCAGCGACGTTTGCTCCCGAGACCGCAACGAAATGCGAAATCCCGGCCCTGCGCATGGCTACCTGGTCGGCATCGGGCAGGTCGGCACTATGCCCGACCAAGAAGCCCGCGAGGAGAGCTTCAGCGGGACGATCACCATCCAGCAGGCGAAGAACCCGACGTCGTATTCCGTTGCCCATTGCCACTAACGGGGTCGGGCGACTGGGGAGGACTTCGACATCCTCCGCCTCTAAAACTCCGGCATAGAAGTGTCCTCCGCCGCTCCCTGACCGGACCGACAGTTGACCGCTGATTCGGACGACCTCGGACCAGAAAATCTCGCGACCGTCAGGAATCCGGACGAGTAGGTTCGGTCCCCGCCAGTCAGGCTCCCCTGTTCCCGCCATCCCGATGGCACGACCTACAAACCAGCCGCCGCCAAAAGGGCTCGGTTCGGAATCTTTGTTCGCAATGACGGTCAATGTCTCGAATCCCGAGGGCAGGTGGGCCGTCAACTGCGACTGCTCGCGACCCACGGAGAGTTGTCCGGAGATCCATCCCATCCCAACAAGCAGAGGCAACGCGATCAGCGGCAGTCGCCGCCGTCCGCTGCGGGTCAGCCCCACTCCGATCGCCGTGCCTGCGACCGAAAACAAAAGGCCCGCTCCCCGGGCGGATCCCGCCCCGGCGGCCACCAGGCACAGAGCCCCGAGAGCCGGCCACGCCATTGGCGGTGGAAGATGCCATCTCACGGCACCACCAGATCGCGCAAGTTCGCCAGCTTGGCCTCGCCGATACCGGGAACGTCGAGCAAGTCTTCGACCGCTCGAAAGGGTCCGTGCTCGCTTCGATGAGCGACGATCCGTTCGGCGATCACCGGACCAATCCCGGGCAAATCGTCGAGCTCGGCGGCCGTCGCTCGATTGAGATGGATCCGGCCGTCGCCGCTCGGGACCGTCGCGGACGCGGTGCCATCGGGCGCGGTCGCCGGCCCGGGAACGATGACCTGGCTGCCATCGGTCAGTGGCTCGGCGAGGTTGATCGCCTCAATCAATGCTCCGGGCAGTACTCCCCCGGCGGTGGCGATCGCATCGGCCACCCTGGAGCCGGCGGGGAGCTCGACCAGGCCCGGTCGAGCTACCCATCCGCCGACGTGGACCGTCAATGAGGACGGCAGCGAATCGGAGTCAGGAATACTTGACATCGTCATTGGCAGAGGAGGAGATGGGCGTCCCCCCCACCACCAACCGGCTCCCACTGCTATCACCAGCACCACCCACACCGCTAAACCCTGGGGCCGATTCACTCCACCTCCCTCGCGGTCATACCCGACCGGGCGACCGTGGGGAAGGGGTGTGCGCGGTAGGGTGCCGGCCGTGGACGTGGACCGTTATCGGATCGGAGCGGGCGAGGCCGCTGGACTGGGGGACCGTGATCCCTCCGACCAGAGTCTCTTCGCGGGAGATAAGAAGGCCGGTAAGGCTGCCCTGATCAAGCTCAACAAACGTCTCGAGGAGTTGCAGGAGCTTTTCTACGCCGACAATCGACACCGGTTGCTGGTGGTATTGCAGGCCACCGACACCGGTGGGAAGGACGGGACCATCTCATCGGTGTTCGATGGTGTCAACCCCCTTGGCGTCAAGGTCGCATCATTCAAGAAGCCCACCGAGGCCGAGCTCGCTCACGACTACCTCTGGCGCGTACATCCTCACGTACCGGCCAATGGAGAAATCGTGATTTTCAACCGCAGCCATTACGAGGACGTTTTGGTGGTGCGGGTTCACGATCTCGTACCCGAGGAGCGATGGCGTCGGCGCTATGAGCAAATCGTTGATTTCGAAACGCTCCTGATCGAAGAGGGCACCACGATCGTCAAGTTCTTCCTGCACATTTCCAAGGACGAACAGCGAGAACGCCTACAGGCTCGACTCGACGATCCACAAAAGCACTGGAAATTCTCGATGGGAGATCTCGATGAACGCAAGCGCTGGGACGAGTATCAGGCCGCGTTCGAGGAGGCAATCTCAAATACCTCGACCGACTCCGCTCCTTGGTACGTGATCCCGGCGAATCGCAAGTGGTATCGAAATATCGTGGTGGCCACCATCCTCATCGAGACGTTGGAATCGCTCGAGCTGCGGTTTCCAGAACCCGAGGAAGACCCGAGCGGAATCGTCGTCGAGTAGCTCAGCGGTCGGCGAGCTGGCGAGCCTCACGCTCGAAGGAGATCTCTAGGTAGGCCTGGTGGTGGCCTAATCCGGCGCGCCGCAGGCGGAGATACTCCGATACGTACCGAACGAGGAATCGCAGGGGACCCAGCTCCCCCCATTGGCGGACGTGAACCAGTTCGTGCCGGATCAATTGCGCCAAGGCCGAACGGTCGCCAGCGAGTAGGTCGCCACGAACAAAGATCCCCCAGGGCAGCGTCATCGCTCCGACATCGCCTCGCCAGACCCTCGTCATCCATCGCGGCGCCCGCCGCACCGGCACCCGATCGATATCGACCAGGCCGCTTGTTCGCGCCATCTCCGCAGGGTCGAAGCCACCCAGGGCGGCGATCAGCGAAGGCGGGAAGCCCTTCTGAGAATGCCGCCTACCCAACGACGAGATTGACAACCTCGGGGGGACGTGACACGACCTTCTCGAGGCGACGGTCGCCGACGTGCGCCTTGACCTTGGCAGAGGCCAACGCCAGCTCTTCGGCCTCAGCAGGGGTGATGTCGGCTGCCACCTCGAGTCGATCGCGCACCTTGCCATTCACCTGAACGATCATCGTCACCGTGCTCTCGGCCACCAGCGCTGGGTCCCATTCGGGCCACGGTTCCAGGGCCAGCATCGACCCCTTCCCCGTCAACTCCCAGAGCTCATGGGTCAGATGCGGCGCCATTGGCGAGAGCATTTTGAGGAGGTGGCCATAGACCTCGTCGAACACCGAACGGGCCACCCCGCCATTTGCTCGGAGCCCATCGATGAGGCGGTTGGTGAGACCCATCAACGCCGCCACTGCAGTGTTGAATCGAAAGCGCTCGATGTCGTCGGTCACCTTCTTGACTGTGCGGTGGCTCGTCGCCAGCAATTCCAGATCCGATGTGCTCGGCGCCATCTCGTTGACCTTCCCGATTTCTCCGCGACCGATGCGCCATACGCGATCGAGAAAGCGATGAGTACCTTCCACCCCGTTGTCATTCCAAATCGCATCGTCGGTGGGGGGGCCGATGAAAAGCTCGAACAGACGAATCGCGTCGGCCCCGTATCGGGCGTAGTACTCGTCGGGAGCCACCACGTTGCCCTTTGACTTCGACATCTTGGCGCCGTCTTTAACAATCATTCCTTGAGTAAAGAGCGCAGAGAAAGGCTCCTCGACATCGACCATCCCCATGTCGTGGAGCACCTTGGTGATGAACCGGGCGTAGAGCAGATGGAGCACCGCGTGCTCGACTCCCCCAACGTATTGATCGATCGGCATCCAATAGCGGACCTTGGCCGGATCAAAGATGGCGTCGTCGTTGTCGGCGTCGCAATAGCGCAGGTAGTACCAGGAGGAGTCAACGAACGTGTCCATGGTGTCGGTCTCGCGTTGGGCCGGCCCGCCGCAGACAGGGCATTCGACATTCACGAATTCGGGTACCGCCGCCAACGGCGACTCTCCCTCCGGGGAGTAGTTCTCTACGTCGGGGTGAACCACCGGGAGATCTTTTTCGGGAACGGCCACCAGCCCATCGGTGGGACACTTGATGATCGGAATCGGACATCCCCAGTAGCGCTGTCGCGAAATCAGCCAGTCGCGCAGGCGATATTGCACCTTTCCATAGCCGGTGCCTCGCTCTTCGAACCAGGCGATGATCCGTTTCTTCGCCGCCGCCATATCAAGGCCATCGAGAAAGTCCGAGTTGATCGCCGGTCCGTCGCCGATGTACGCCTCTCCTTCGAAGTCCGTTGGAGGCTGCACTGTCCGCACGATCTCGATTCCGTAACGCTCGGCGAAATCCCAGTCGCGCTGGTCCTGTCCCGGTACCGCCATGATTGCCCCGGTGCCGTAGGACATGAGGACATAGTCGGCGATGTAGATAGGGACTCGGCGATCGTTGACCGGGTTGATGGCAAAGGCACCCGTGAACACACCCGACTTCGCCCCCTCTGCCAACCGCTCGATCTCGCTCGACCGGCGGGCGGCAGAGATGTAGTCTCGGGCCTCGGTCTCGTGTTTGCTACCGGCGATTAGCTCTTCAACCAGCGGATGCTCTGGGGCCATGACCGCAAACGTCATGCCAAAGACTGTGTCGGGCCGGGTGGTGAACACTTCGAAGGAATGCTCGGTATCGGCCACCTTGATCGTGAACTGGGCACCCTCGGAGCGGCCGATCCAGTTCTGCTGCATGACTCGAACCCGGTCCGGCCAGTGATCGAGCAGGGCCAGATCGTTGAGGAGTCGCTCGGCGTAATCGGTAATGCGAAAGAACCACTGCTCGAGATCGCGTCTCTCCACGATCGTCCCGCATCGCTCGCACGCTCCATCCACCACCTGCTCGTTGGCGAGCACCGTCTGGTCCTTCGGACACCAATTAACTGGGGCCAGCTTCTTGTACGCGAGGCCTTGTTCGAAGAGCTTGAGAAAGAGCCACTGGTCCCAGCGATAGAACTCGGGAGTGTGCGAGGCGATCTCGCGATCCCAGTCGTAGACCGCCCCCAGCCGCTTCAGCTGCGCTTTCATCGTCTTGATCTTCTCTTCGGTGAAGATCCGAGGGTGAACCCCGGAATCGATGGCCGCGTTCTCGGCCGGCAGGCCAAATGAATCCCAGCCCATCGGCGAGAGCACGTTGAGGCCCCGCATCGTCTTGTAGCGGGTGATGAGGTCGACGTAGGTGTAGTTGCGGAGGTGGCCCATGTGCATTTCCCCCGAGGGATAGGGGTACATCTGCACGTTGAAGAACTTGGGCCGATCAGGATCGGGTTTGACGTTGAAAATCCGCTCCTCGGCCCAACGCCTCTGCCACTTGGGCTCGATGTTGGCGAAGTCGTAGGACATGGAAATCCCGAGGCTAGTTGCCTCTTCTGCGCCGGATTTCTGGGCTCCGGGCTTGAGAAAACCGCGCCGCGCTAGGAGGCGGCTTCCTGTTCGTGCTCCTCGGAGATAGAAGAGAGCTTCTCCAGGTCTTCGGCGATCACAACAACCTCGTCCCCGGGAGCAATCAAAATGCCGGGGCCAGGATTGGTCATGATGTTGCCGTCGCGGGCCAGCGCGAGGAGGGTGGCATCGTTTTCTTGTTTCAAGCGTTGAGACGCCTCAAGAACCGAGGTGCCGATCATGCTTGCGGGCACCCGAATCCTGTAGAGCTCGGATCCGTGACCGCCCGAGACCATGTCCGTGACAAGGTCACCCAAACCCGGGTAGAGAGCGGTGCGGGCAAGGAGACGCGAGGCGAGCTTGGAAGTCACCAACACCTCATCCACATCGGCCCGCTTGAAATGGGAGACATGCTTGGGATTGTTCACCTCTACTACGGTCCTCACCTCAGGGGCAAGCGCTTCAATTGCCAGCACCGTCAGGATCGAGTGCATGTCGGCATCGTCGGTTCCGTCCCGGGGACAGATGATCGCCGCGCGAGCACAGTCGATTCCGGCTCGTTTGAGGTCGTCCTCGTTGGAGCCGTCCCCGCGCACGAAGTAAACCCCGTCCCCCGCCGGATTGCGTTCCGCCGGGTCCACAACGACTACGCGCACGGCGTAATCGTCGGACCGAAGCTCCTCGATGAGTTCTCGCGCGGTCGAGTTCCACCCACAAACCACCACATGGTCATTGAATCCGGCCGATCCCATGCCTTGACCCTCCTTCAGAAGCAGATCAATTACGAACCCCACCAACGCTCCGGTGATAGTGGCGACGATTGCCACCCCAAACAGATTCAGCATCCATGACGTGATCCAGCCCCAGGGACCGGAGACGAAGTCCGACTGGCCCTGGCCCATCACGGTGGTAACCGCCCAATAGAAAGAGGCGAAGTATCGCCGCGGCGTGACCTCGGTGATCTCATTCTCGGTCAGGGTCACAACGGCGGCGGCCATGGCAAGGATCACTAACAAGCCCAGAATCATCTTCCGGGTGACCTTCCCCTCGAATTGGCGGGTGACCCGTCGCACGTGCCAGGCAATCCGACGGAAGAAAGGGACCCCGAAGAAGTTGAGGAGTCGCCGGCGCATTTGGCCGGCAGACTACCGATACCTATTTTGCCGACGACGGCGAAGGAGCCAGCACAACATCGACGACAACAAGATTCGGGTTTGCATCGCTGGTATCACTGGCTGGGTGGGCCGTCCTTTGGCCGAGGCCGTTGCCGCCACTTCCGATCTCAAGCTGGTCAGCGGAGTGGCCCGCTCGGACCCCACCCATTTTCCTTCGGTTGAGGCTGCGCTCGACTCATCGCCCACGGATGTCCTCATCGATTACACGTCGGCTGCGTCGGTGAAGTCCAACATCCTCGCCGCCATCGCCCGAGGCGTCGGTGTGGTTGTTGGCTCGAGTGGAATGTCCGCCGACGACTACGACGAGATTGACGCCAAGGCCCGGGAAGAAGGGACGGGGGTGATCGCGGCCGGCAACTTTTCGATCACTGCCGCCCTACTTCTCCGCTTTGCCAGCGAAGCGGCCCGCCATGTCGGGGCCTGGGAGGTCATTGACTATGCGAGCCTGGCAAAACCCGACGCTCCTAGCGGAACCGCCCGCGAGTTAGCCGAACGCCTGAGCGCCGTCCGCACGCCTGCCACCGGTGTCTCCATCGAGCAGATGCTGGGCAAAAAGGAATCCCGGGGCGCTGACTTCGGAGGCACCCGAGTCCACTCGTTGCGGCTGCCGAGCTTCTCGGTCTCGACCGAGGCAATCTTCGCTGCCGAAGACGAGCGGCTCTCGATCCGCCATGACGCCGGGGCATCGGCCGCTCCCTACATCGCCGGAACCCTGCTGGCCACCCGCGCCGTGGTCGGACGCCGCGGTCTCACCCGGGGTCTCGACCAACTCCTGTTTTGAGATGGAAGATGGAAGATGGAAGATGGAAGGTGGAAGATGGAAGATGGAAGATGGAAGATGGAAGATGGTGTGCTGTCTTGAGTCTTTTGTCTTGAGTCTTTTGTCTTTGTCCTACATGTTCCGGCGGTATTGGCCGCCCACGTCGTAAAGAGCGGAGCTGATCTGGCTCAGGGTGGCGACCTTGGTGGTCTCCATCAGGATCTCGAAAAGGTTCGCTCCCGCAAGCGCCGCCGCCTGGAGTTCGCCCAACGCTTTCGGCGCTTCCTTCTCGTAGTGGGCCTGTACAGCGCGAACATTCTGAATCAGGCGGTCTTTGTCGGCGTCGGTGGAGCGGACGAGCTTGTCCGGCACCATGAACGGCGAGCCCTCCGTCGAGAGAAAGGTGTTGACGCCGACGATCGGATACTCGCCTGACTCTTTCAGCTTCTCGTAATACAGCGATTCCTCCTGGATCTTGGCCCGCTGGTATTGGCGTTCCATCGCCCCCAGCACTCCGCCACGAGACGAGATGCGGTCGAACTCGTCGAGCACGGCCTCCTCCACCAAGTCGGTCAGGTACTCGATGATGAAGGAACCCTGCAGGGGGTTCTCGTTCTTGGCCAGACCAAGTTCTCGGTTGATGATCAGCTGGATCGCCAGGGCCCGGCGCACCGAGTCCTCAGTGGGAGTGGTGATCGCCTCATCGAAGGCGTTGGTATGGAGGCTATTGGTGTTGTCATAGATGGCGTAGAGGGCTTGAAGGGTGGTGCGGATGTCATTGAATCCGATCTCCTGGGCATGGAGTGATCGACCCGACGTCTGAGCGTGGTACTTCAGCATCTGGCTGCGTTCGTTCCCGCCGTACTTCTCCTTGATCGCCTTCGCCCAGATCCGCCGCGCCACCCGTCCGATCACCGCGTACTCAGGATCGATCCCATTTGAGAAGAAAAATGAGAGGTTGGGGGCGAAGTCGTCGATCTTCATCCCCCTTGACAGGTAGTACTCGACGTAGGTGAAGCCGTTGGCGAGGGTGAATGCGAGCTGGGTGATCGGGTTAGCGCCGGCCTCGGCCATGTGATATCCCGAAATCGAGACCGAATAGAAGTTGTCCACCGAGTTGTCGACGAAGTACTGCTGAATGTCTCCCATCATCCGCAAGGAGAACTCCGTCGAGAAGATGCAGGTGTTCTGGGCTTGATCCTCCTTGAGGATGTCGGCCTGGACGGTCCCCCTGACGCGGGCGAGAGTCTCGGCTTTGATTCGTCGGTAGACATCCTCGGGCAGAACCTGATCGCCGGTGATCCCGAGCAACATCAGCCCGAGCCCGTCGTTTCCGGGCGGAAGCTCCCCGTGGTACTGAGGCTGAGTCTGGCCCCGATACAGCTCGGCCAGCCGCTCCCTGACCTGTTCCTCGAGGCCTTCGGCCCTGATGTGCTTTTCGCAGGCCTGATCGATTGCCGCATTGAGAAAGAAGCCAAGAATTATCGGAGCGGGTCCGTTGATGGTCATCGAGACCGAGGTGGTTGGATCGGAAAGGTCGAATCCCGAATAGAGCTTTTTGGCTTCGTCGAGGGTTGCCACCGACACTCCTGAATTGCCCACCTTGCCGTAAATGTCGGGACGCTCGTGAGGATCCTCGCCGTACAGCGTCACCGAATCGAAGGCGGTCGATAGCCGCTTGGCCGGCATGCCCTGAGCCAGATAGTGAAAGCGCCGGTTGGTCTGTTCGGCGGGGCCCTCGCCGGCAAACATGCGCGTGGGATCTTCGGCCGTCCGCTTGAACGGATAGATCCCGGCCGTATAAGGAAAGCTCCCCGGAAGGTTCTCCTGCAGCAGCCAGGCCAATCGGTCACCCCATCCCCGCATGCGGGGCACCGCCACTTTGGGGATGCGAGAGTGGGCGAGGGATTCGGAGCTGATCGGTACCGAAACCTCGCGTCCTCTGACCATGAAGACGTAGTTCTCCTGGCCGTAGGCTCCCATCCGCTGCTCCCAGCCCTCGAGGCGAACGAGGTTGTCAGGCTCGACCCGGGATCGAGCCTCCTCGATTTTTTCCCGATCGGCCCCGGCAAGCAAGCGGTAGTACTCCTCGGCCACCGCGGCCTGCTCAGCGGCCCAGCGGTCATAGCCGCGAATGGTTTCCGTCACCTCGGCGAGATACCGAACCCTCCCCGGGGGCACCACGGCCTGTTTCTCGACCGAGTCGACAACCAATTCCAACGAAGTGTTGAGCGCCGATCCGGTTTTCTCGTTCAACGCCTCGAGAAACGAGCGATAGAAGCGATTGGTACCGGGATCGTTGAAGTCCGAGGCAATGGTCGGATACACCGGAAGCTCATCGTCTGGGCCCTCGAACCGCACCCGATTCCGCCGGTACTGCTTGCGAACCTCGCGCAGGGCGTCGTCGGCCCCTTGCTTGTCCGATTTGTTGATGGCCACCAGATCGGCGAAATCGAGCATGTCGATCTTCTCGAGCTGCGAGGCCGCCCCGTACTCAGGAGTCATCACGTACAAGGACAGGTCGGCCACATCCACGATCTCGGTGTCGGATTGGCCGATTCCAGAGGTCTCGAGAATCACGAGGTCATATCCGGCCACGGTGACAGCGTTCACCGCGGCGCCCACAGCCGGTGAGAGAGCGAGATTGGGTTGACGGGTGGCCATCGAACGCATATAGGCGCGGGGATGAGGGATCGAGTTCATTCGTATGCGGTCGCCAAGCAAGGCCCCGCCGCTTCGCCGTTTGGAGGGATCGACCGAGATCACCGCCACCCGGCGCTCGGGAAAATCGAGCAGAAAGCGCCTCATCATCTCGTCAACCAGCGAGGACTTGCCGGATCCGCCGGTGCCTGTGACCCCGACCACGGGAACTTTGAGTGATGCTGCCTGCGAGGCCAGCTCGTCAAAGAGATCCTGGTATTTCTCCGGCCAGTTCTCGGCCGCCGAGATCAGCCGACCCAATGTGCCGCGGTCTGCCTTGGCAACGTCGATCGCCTCGTCGAGCTCCCCGGTTGGGTAGTCGGCTTGGGCAAGCATGTCGTTCACCATTCCTTGCAGGCCGAGCTCGCGCCCGTCGTCGGGGGAATAGATCCGGGTGATGCCATAGGCCATCAACTCGGCCCCCTCGGCGGGAAGGATCGTTCCCCCACCACCGCCGAAGACCCGAATCTCGGGACGATCCGCGTCGATCAGCAGGTCGCGGATATACCGGAAGAACTCCATGTGCCCGCCCTGATACGAGGTGACAGCGATCGCTTGCACATCTTCCTCCACCGCCGTGTCGACGATGTCGGTCCCGGTCCGGTTGTGCCCGAGATGGATCACCTCGGCTCCCGAGGCTTGCAACATCCGACGGAAGACGTTGATCGAGGCGTCGTGACCGTCGAAAAGTGTTGTCGCGGTGACAAACCGAACCTTGTTGACGGGCTCGTAAATCGCAACGGCCATTCGGGACCAAACTAGCCCGGTACGGGAGCGAAAACCCCGGTCCGGTAAAGGAACTCCGACGCGTTACGCTGGTTGAGACATGGCGACAGCAACGAAATTGCAGGTGTGGATCGATCAGGACTTATGCACGGGAGACGGCATCTGTGAAGAGATCACCCCTGACGTCTTTGTCGCCCGCGACGATGGCCTCTGGGTGGTCAAGGAGGAGGCGAAGCACTTCGGCAAAACCGTCGTCTACGACGGGCTGGATGGCGACGGTCATGGGCCCGACGGTTCCCGTGGTGTGGCCCGGATCCCTGATCATCTGATCCAGGACGCACTCGAGTCGGCTGAGGAATGCCCGGGCGAGTGCATCATGATCGAGCCCATCGCCAAGTAGGACCACCACAACCGCGAACCCAGGGTTGGTAGGCCGCCTGTACCTATCTACCAGCCCAGAGAATGCCCTTGACTACCCCGTTGGGTCGGAACTTCGTAGCCAGACCCGGATCGAGCGGGGGCTCATCGCCTCGTCAATAGTCGAAACCAACTCGGTGGCGACCGACTCCAGTGAGGTCTCGGTTCCGAGCCGACGACTGATGCCTTCCATGATCAAAGCGGCGTCATAGCGCCCTCGATCGAAGGCCCGATCGATGACCCCTTGCGCCCATCGACGGGCAGGCCCAAACATCAATGTGATTACGACCGTTGAGCCGACTAGCGCCAGATCCGAGGCCACCACCTCACCGAGGAGCAGGCCCAATGCCCGGCTGGAGAGGAAGACTGCAGCCAAACCCATGCCCACCAACAACGCAGTCAGCAGGGCATAGACCAGGGCGCGATTGATCAAAAAGCGAACGTCGAAAAGCTGGCGCCGCATCACCGACCAACCAATGGAAAGGGGAAGGAAGACGACCACGACGCCGAGGAGAAGCAGCAGGATCACTTCGTAAAAAGCCACCAACTCGGGTGTCACGACACCGAGATCGAGAATTCCCTCTCCCAGATCGGGGTCGAGGACGACGAGAAGCGTGAAGACGGCCGCACCGAGAAACACGGAACCCAGCACCAGGCGCGTCTGCCAGCGTTCTTCCTTGGTTGAGACCTTTGCGTATCGATAGATCTGCGCTGCGACTCCAGCCAGGGGCAGCCCCCACACCCAGATGAGCTGGGCGGCTGCCGGATACGTCGTGATCGCGAACACGCCTGGGAAAACAGCCCAAAGAGCCGCAAAAGTGACCATGAAGAGCAGGAGCCAGCGACTGAACTTCGGCACGAATCGACCGTCGGGCAGCAAGAGCAGCGCCGCCAATGATGAGATTCCCGCGATCGACCTTCCGAACTGGGGCCACGGGGAGGCAGCCTGACCAATGAAGGCCACCGCCGGAACCAGCTCGGGGCGGCGAGCCCGGATGAGTGCCATCGGAAGAAGCAACGCCGATCCGAGGCTGAGCAGCATCAGGGAAGTGACGAAGGCACCACGATCCTTGGGCTTGAGCACGTAGATCACCAGCCCAGTAAGAGCAAATAGCGACCAGCCAGCCAGCTGCCCGATAGCGAACCATCGGGCCAGCGCCACCTGTGAGATGCCGGCCCGAATAAGAGTCCTCGCCACCTCCTGCGAGATTCCGAATACCCCCTCGCCGAAGACCAGGCCCGCTCGTGCCTGTCGAAGGAGCATCTGAAATCCCACCACGGCCAAAATCAGACAAAGCGCGAAGACGGTTCCCCACACGGCGACGTTCACGACCCAGCCCGCGGACGCGAGGAATCGCCGGCTCAGCGGTTCTGGGCGATGGGTCGCAGCTTCAATCATTGGCCCGGGGACACTACGTTACGAGCATCCTTACGAGTCAAGGGGCGGCTTGAACGCGCAAGCGAGCGTTACGTCGACAACGTGGTCCAGGGGTCGGAAGGTCGCATTCGCGATCCTCGCCGCGGCTTACGGGTTGCTGTTGGTCAGTCCTCTGTCGCTCTTACCGTACGCAGTCATCGGCTGGCTATTGACCGGCAACGGCACATCTCATCGGGTGCACGAGGTGTCGATCGGGGTCATATTCGTGATCAGCTTGATCGGTGTTCTCGCCCAGGTGCGGTCAACGGCCACCAAGGTCGCCCCGATGCAGCAGGTAGCCGTACCGATCCTGGTTTTGATCATCATCGAGCTCCTGGTGAACGGCATTGGTCCTGACACCGGGTTTCTCTTTCTTTTGTTCGGTGTCTCTCCGATCCTTTTGGCGATCCTGCACCCCAGCCGACGTGAGGTCTTCAAACCGACTCCGAGACCCTCGAGAGCGCTTCTGGCCATGGCGGTGTTGCTGGCCGTCCCGGCGTTGATCTTCGCCGTCGCCCAGATCAGGGCCGGCGTGGAAGCGGCCGAACTCGGCGCTCCCGTGTTTGCGCAACTCGATATCGCCGACGACGCCACTCCGGAGGAGTTCGAGCAGGCGATCTCCGAGATCTTCGATGAGCTCGGCGTTCCCGAGGAGCAAAGGGAGACGATCCAGCATTCGGGTCACTGGTCGGCGATGGCAGCGTTCGCCATCGGACTTGTGATCCTGGCCGTTCTGGTGGCGATCCGGGTCCGAGGCTTTCGGGCCACGGCCTGGTCGGTCGGGGCGGCAGTTGCCTATTACGGGATTGTTTCTCTGGCCACGCCCGACGACGCCTCATCCGCCGGTCTCGGCGGCATCCTCTGTCTGCTCTGGGGGGCAGCCTTCATCGCTTTCGCAGAGCGAAGCGCTCGCCCGGCCGATTTTTCTTCCGCCCTCTAGTCGGCGGGCCGAAAAGCGCTTGACAATCCCGCGACTAGCTTTGTATGTTTACTGAACTTTCATCCTTGGCGGCAAAATGACGACGGAGAACTCAGGCGGTCGGACCCATCGGGTTCCCCCCAAGGCGACCAAACACGATTCCCGGCGCAACAACCTGCGGACCACCCTCGAGCTCGTTTCCCACGAGCGCCAGACAAGCAGGGCCGAGATCGCTCGCCAGACCGGACTCACCCGAGCCGCGGTGTCGAGCTTGGTGGCCGAGCTTCTCGATCAAGGTCTCATCCGCGAAGTCGGCCAGGGAACCTCGGCCGGAGGCAAGCCCCCCACTCTTCTCGCCCTCAACCACCGGGGACGGGACATCGTCGCCATCGACCTCGGCCGTCGACCGTTCCGGGCCGCATTGGTCGACCTCGGTGGGCGCATCCACGAGCGGGTCGACGCAGCCCCTGAGGCGAAACCCGTACGGGCCGAGGCCGCTCGCGAGCAGACTGCACAGCTGATCAAGGAAGTCCTCGGTCGGGCCGCCGCTCCGGTGCTCGGCATCGGGGTCGGAACCCCGGGGGTGGTTGACGCCGACGGGAGAGTGATCGAATCCGCCAACCTCGCTTGGCACAACCTCGACCTCGCCGCCGACCTCCGTCGCCGATTCTCGATTCCTGTTTCCGTCACCAACGATGCTCAGGCGGCCGCCCTCGCTGAGTACCGCCGGCACGGCGCTGATCGGCGCAATCTTCTTCTCCTCAAGATCGGAAGAGGGATCGGTTCTGGGGTTGTCATCGACGGATCGCTTTACCGCGGTGACCACTCTGCAGCGGGCGAGATCGGCCATGTTCAGGTCAAAGACGATGGCGACCTCTGCACATGCGGCAATCAGGGTTGCCTCGAGACCGTAGCCAGTGTTCCCGCCATTCTTCGGCGCATGGGGGCGGACCCAGAGCGGGATGCCTGGGACGCTCTGACTTTGGCAGGGATCGCCGGTGAAGAACCCGTGCTTCGTTCAATCCGCGAGGCGGGCCGTCACCTGGGCACCGTGCTCGCCACGGTCCTGGCGATGCTCGACATTGGCCAGGTCACCATCGCCTCGGACCTTCGCAATGCCGGAGACGTCCTCATCGAAGAGGTTCGCTCATCGATTCGGAGACGGATGCTCCCGGGTACGGCTGAACTGGTCGAAATCGCCACCACTCCTCTCGGTGCGGATCTGGTCTTGGCAGGCGCGGCATCGGCCGTCTTGGCCGATCGACTAGGGGTGGTGCTGCGGTGACGGTCACCGTCGGAGTCGATATCGGCGGTACTTCTGTCCGCGCCATGGCTTTCGATGAATCCGGCACCGCCTACGCCCGCTCGCAAGTTCCGACCGCTATCGGCGGAGGGGAACAGGTTGTCGAATCGGTTCTCGAAGCCTGGTCGGATCTGGCCCTTGAAGAGGTGGTCGACGTGGCGGGAGTTGGAGTTCCAGGAAGAGTGGATCCCGCCACCGGAGACGTGCGGTTGGCCGTCAACTTGGGAATTGGTGACGATCCCTATCCGCTCGGACCAGCCCTCTCCGAGCAGCTGGGGGTCCCGATCACGGTCGAGAACGATGTCAAGGTCGCAGCTCTCGGCATCCATGAGGCGCTGAAGAATCGCAACTCGGCGCCAGCAAGTCTCGTCCTGCTGAACATCGGCACCGGCATCTCCGCCGGCGTCGTGATCGACGGCAGTCTCTACCGCGGTAGCCATGGCATGGCCGGTGAGATCGGCCACGTCGTGGTCGACGAGCTGGGAGCGGTTTGTGCCTGTGGCCAAACCGGCTGCCTGGAGGCGGTGGCCGCCGGCCCCGCCATCGCTCGGCTGACTTCCGACCTCGCCCCCAACGATGGCGTCACCCGAGTCAGCCGTTTCATCGCCGAGGCCATCACCTGGATCGCAGCCACCTTCGACCCCGAACAGATCTATCTCGGTGGCGGCGTGAGCCAAGCGGGCCCCACCTTTCTCGACTCGGTCCGTGGACAGCTTCGCGAGGCGGCCAAGAACTCGAGCCTGGCCGCCCAACGTATCGATCCCAACGCCGTCACGCTGGCCCCCATCGATGGTTCGACCGGGCCCCGCGGAGCCGCCGTCCTCGCCCAGCGAGCTCAGGCCAGCAGGGTTCTCATCAGTTTCACACCGAGCAAAGCAACAAGCACACCAACCGACAGAGGAGAGATATGAGGAATCGAACCTGGTTGTTGGTGGTCGTGAGCCTGGCCCTGATCGTCGCCGCCTGTGGAGGCGGAGGCGCAGGGACGACGGCTGCGCCCACCGCAACTACCCAAGGCGAGACGCCTGCCACCACGGCCGGCCCCGCCGAAACCACGACCAGTGGCGCCCCGGTAGCCGAGACGCCATATGACCATCTCAATCAGGCCTATGCCGGCGATTTCGAGGGCACCACGGTGGAGATTGCCGCCCAGTGGCAGGACGCGGAAGCTGACAACTTCAACGCGGTTCTGCAGCCCTTCCGCGACGCCACAGGCATCGATGTCGTGTTCGAGCCCACTCCCGAGTATGAGACGGTCTTGCAGGCACGGGTCGACGGCGGCGACGCTCCCGACCTCGCCCAGATCGCTCAGCCGGGGAAGATGGTGCAGTACGCCGAGGCTGGACAGCTGGTCAATCTCAGTGATTGGTTCAACGTCGACCAGCTCTCGAGCGACCTGGTAGGTGGCTTCGTCGAGCTGGGATCTCACAACGGAGACCTCTATGGGGTCTTCTTCAAGACCGACGTCAAGTCGATCGTGTGGTATCCCGTCCAGGGCTTCGCAGATGCGGGTTATGCGGTTCCCGCGACCTGGGACGAGTTGGTGGCACTGAGCGATCAGATCGTGGCCGACGGCACCAACCCCTGGTGTATCTCCATCGAAAGCCAGGCGGCCGACGGCTGGGTGGCGACCGACTGGATGGAGGACATCCTGTTGCGAACGGCTCCCCCGGATATCTATCGCCAGTGGTATGCCCACGAGATTCCGTTCAACCACCCAGAAGTCCTCGAGGCAGCCGAGTTCATGCGCCAAATCTGGTTCACACCGGGCTACGCGTATGGAGGCAGCACCTACATCAACAACACTTTCATCGGTGACACCCAGGACCCGATGTTCGACCCCGCCGGCCCCCAATGCTGGATGCAGAAGCAGGCCGCCTGGATTCCAGGCTTCTGGGGCGCGAACAAGGATGCCGCCTCACCCGACGAGTGGCCCAACGTGCCAGGGGAGGATGTCTCCTTCTTCTATCTGCCGCCAATTGAGGAGGAATTCGGGAACCCGGTGCTGGGAGCAGGCGACATGATCGTCATGTTCAACGACCGGCCTGAGGTGCGAGCACTGCTCGAGTACCTGGCGACGCCCGAGGCGGCTCGGGGATGGATCGAGCGTGGAGGGTTTGTCTCCCCCAACAAGACCGTCCCGGTCGAGTGGTACTCCGGTTATCCCAACCCCGAACTGGCGGCGCTCATCGCCGACGCCACCACTTTCGGTTTCGACGCATCGGACCTGATGCCGGCCGAGGTGGGCGCAGGGACCTTCTGGGAAGGGATGGTGGAATGGGTCGCCGCCGACGGCGAAGGCACCGAAGCCATCTTCGAGGAGATCGAATCAAGCTGGCCCACCAGCTGAGTTAGCACAGAACAGGTAGTTGGCCGGGGGGCGCTCGCCTCCCGGCCCTACCGTGAGAATGCCTTGACCCAAGCTCTCCCCCGAAGAAGCCCCAACTCCCGCTTGCTGGGGGCGTTGCGCGATCTGATCGTCGCCGCCGCTGTCACGACCCTCCTCTGGCTCGGTCTGCGCTTCCTACGCGATCCCGAGGCGCTGGCTGGCCTTGGGCCTACCGCCGGAAAGCTGGCTCAGGCTGCCGTCGCCCTCGTCCTCGGCGTCGGTGGGATTTGGGCCCTTTACATGGTGGCGAACTCGTTGGTCGAGCACCTGCCGGCGCGGATGGTGATCGTCCTCCGACCCTGGGTTTTCGTGCTGCCCGCCATTGCCATCGTCACCCTCTATCTCATCTATCCGGCCATCGGCACCTTCATGCAAAGCATCACCGACGTGCCCGAAGGTCAAGGCGCCTTAGCCAACTACACGAATGCCTTCGCGGATGAGGATGTGCGGCTCGCCATCCGCAACAACCTCATCTGGCTGACGGTGGCGCCGGCAATCTCGGTGGCAATTGGCCTCGCTTTCGCGGCGATGGTTGACCGCATCAAACACGAGGCCCTGGCCAAATCATTCGTTTTCTTGCCGCTGGCTATCTCGATGGTGGGAGCCTCGGTCATCTGGCGCTTCGTCTACGCCTGGCGGCCACCCGCCCAGCCCCAAACGGGAATCCTCAACGCGGTTGTGGTCGCGTTCGGGGGCGAGCCGATCGCCTGGTTGCAGGAGATCCCCGCCAACACCTTGGCCCTCATCATGATCATGGTGTGGTTGCAGGTCGGATTCGCCATGGTGGTGCTGTCAGCGGCGATCAAGGGTGTCCCTCACGAACTGACCGAAGCCGCCCGTATCGACGGTGCCTCTGAATTGCAGACGTTCTTCCGGATCCTGGTCCCGTCGATTCGCGGTTCCATCATCACTGTTTTCACGACCATCGCCATCGGAGTGCTCAAAGTCTTCGACATCGTGTTCGTCATGACCGGCGGGAAATTCGACACCAACGTGGTGGCGGTTCGCATGTTCGACGAGATGTTCAGGTTTCGGAACTTCGGGCAGGCGACGACGATGGCGGTCATCCTTTTTGTCGCCGTGGTGCCGATCATGGTGGTCAACGTTCGCAACCTCAGGCGACAGGGCATCGGCTCATGACCGCCACTGATGTCACCCTCGGAGCGCAGAGCCAGGCAACTGCTGCCGACGTCCTGAGGTCGCCCCGGGCAACCAAAGAGGGTCGCTGGCTGGTGAGGCTGAGCGTCTTCGCCATCGTCGTGGCCTGGACGCTGCCGACTCTGGGATTGCTCGTGAGCTCCTTCCGCCCCGGCAGCGAGATCGCGCTCTCTGGGTGGTGGGCTGCGATTGCGCAACCATTCAGGTCGCAGTGGACCCTTGACAACTACGCCCGGGTCCTGACCGAGGACGGGATGTTTGGCGCTTTCGTCAACAGCCTCATCGTCACCATTCCCTCCACGGTGATCCCGATCACGATCGCCGCCTTTGCCGCCTTTGCGTTCGCGTGGACCAGGTTCCGCGGTCGGGGTGTCCTCTTCGCCGTCATCGTCGGCCTCCTGGTGGTGCCCCTCCAAATGTCGCTTGTGCCACTTCTCCGGGTGTATCAAGCGACGGGACTCACCGGCAGCTTCATCGGGATCTGGCTGGCACACACCGGCTTCGGCCTGCCCTTGGCGATATATCTCCTCTTCAACTACATCTCGCAGCTCCCGCGCGACATCTTCGAATCGGCTTACGTCGATGGGGCCACACCCTTTACGGCTTTCACCAGGCTGGTGCTTCCCCTCTCCTTCCCCGCCCTCGCCTCCTTCGCCATCTTCCAATTCCTATGGGTCTGGAACGATCTCCTGGTTTCTCTCGTCTACCTCGGGACCAGCTCCGATGTCGCAGTGCTCACCGTCAAGCTCGCCTCCCTGGTGGGGACGCGTGGTGAGGCCTGGCACCTTCTGACCGCTGCCGGATTCGTCTCGATGATCATCCCCCTCGTGGTATTCCTCGCGCTCCAGCGCTTTTTCGTGCGCGGTCTCCTGGCGGGATCGGTCAAGGGCTGAGCTCGGTGGCGACCGGCGACGGCGCGGCTACCGCCCTGATCGCCTTCGAGGGTCAGGAGTTAGACCAGGGCTTGCGTCAGCTGCTGGCGGATCCGCGCGTGGCAGGGGTGACACTTTATGGATCGCTCAACATCGACAACGCCGAACAGACCCGACGCCTGACTCGGGACATACAGCAGTCCGCCGGACGTCCGATGCTGATCGCCGTCGACCAGGAAGGGGGCCAGCTCACCGCCGCCGGTCCCGAGACGACTCATTTCGCCGGCAACATGGCCCTCGGGGCGACCGGCGACATCGGTTTGGCGGAACAGGTCGGACAGGCAATCGGGACCGAGCTTCGGGCGTTGGGCATCACCGTCAATTACGCCCCGGTAGCCGACGTTGCCAGCCGCCCCTGGAACCCCTCCCTTGGCATCAGAGCCTTTGGCGAGGAACCGACGCTGGTGGCGGAAATGACTGCCGCCATGGTGGCCGGAATCCAGTCCACCGGGGTGGCGGCCACGATCAAACACTTTCCGGGGAAAGGCGAGGCCACGGTCGATCCCCATCATGGCCTCCCTGTGCTCGATCTCGACCTCGACCGATTGGAGCGGGTCGAATTCCCGCCTTTTCGGGCGGGCATCGAGGCTGGGGCGCACCTCTTGATGGTGGGTCACTACGGCCTCCCGGCGGTGATCGGTGACCGGACGACTCCGACGTCCATCTCCGAAGCGGCGATCAAAGAGCTGATCAGAGGCCGCCTCGGCTTCGAAGGTGTGATCGTCACCGATGCCCTCGACATGGGAGGCTTTGGTTCCGCCTCCACCGAGCTTCCCCTCGCCGCCGGGGCCGACTTGCTCCTTTACGGCCCCGCCCAAGTTGGATCGCTCCCGTCTTGGCGGGGAGAACCCAATCCGAGGTTGGAACAACTTTCGTCCTGGCTAGCGAGTTGCGAGCAGCCACCGCTGACCGCGGTGGGATGTTCAGATCACCAAGCCCTGGCGGCGACCCTCGCCCGCCGCTCGCTCACCTTGGTGCGCGATACCCCGGGCCTGCTCCCCATCAAAGTCGGATCAGACGATCGCATACTGGCCGTGATGCCGCGGCCCGCCGATCTGACACCGGCCGACACATCGTCAACGGTTGAACCAGGCCTGGCAATGGCGATCAGAACCCGTCATCGAGCCACCACTGAGTTGCTTGTCGACCAGGAACCCTCCCGATCGGAGATTGGAGCCGTGCTCGACGCAGCCGCCAGCCACGACCTGATCGTGGCCGGGACCATCGATGCGGGCGCCGGCCAGGCGAAATTGGTCGAGGCCCTGGTGGCAACGGCCAAGCCGGTGGTTGCTGTCGCCCTCCGCACGCCATACGACCTCGCTCGCTATCCCACCGCCGGCACATATGTGTGCACCTACGGGATCCATCCGGCATCGATGGAGGCGCTCGCCGCGGCGTTGTTCGGAGATGCACCAATGGTCGGCCGTCTGCCTGCGGCAGTGCCCGGTTTATATCCGGTCGGCCACTGTGACAAGAAGCAATGAACACCGGAATCGGCGGGTTCGTCGACATACAGATCAACGGCGCTTTCGGACACGATTTCACGGAAGATCCGGATTCGATCTGGCTGGTGGGAGACAGGCTCACAGAATCCGGAGTCGAGGCCTTCCTGCCCACCATCATCTCGTCTCCCCCGGGAACGGTCGAGAAAGCCCTCGCGGTTCTGGCACAAGGTCCCCCCGCGAACTACCAGGGGGCCCGCCCACTCGGACTTCACGTCGAGGGACCGATGCTGGCCCCATCCCGCCGGGGAACCCATCCGAAGCAATTCCTGCAGTTGCCGTCGCTCGCAGTAATCGAAGGCTGGACCGCCGCCGCCGGCGTCTTGATGGTGACGTTGGCGCCAGAATTGCCCGGTGCGCGGGCGGTCGTGGAGACGCTGCTGTCAGAAGGCGTGGTCGTGGCTCTCGGTCATTCGGCCGCCACTTACGAGGAAGCAACAGCTGCCTTCTCCTGGGGAGTCACCCACGTCACCCACCTGTTCAACGCCATGCCTCCCTTCGATCACCGTGAACCCGGACCAATCGGGGCCCTCCTCGGACAAGAGCAGGTCACTGCGGGTTTGATCGTGGACGGCATACACGTCCATCCGGCCATGGTCGCGACTGCCTGGAGACTGCTCGGGCCCGAGCGAGTTGTGTTGGTGAGCGATGCCATGGCTGCGGCCGGCTTAGGGGATGGATCGTTCTCCATAGGTACCGTCCCCGTAACGGTCGAGGGGGGTCGAGTCGTAAACGCCGACGGGCGGCTGGCCGGAAGCAGCCTGTTTCTCGATCAAGCCGTTCGTAACTTGGTGACATTCACCGGGTGCAGCGAAGCCGAGGCGATCGCCGCGGCAACCACGAATCCACTCACCGTGCTCGGAAAGCAGCCACTCGAAGGAGGCTGGTCATGACCCTCTGGGCCGAGATCAACAGCCAGGCGGACGTCTTGGCCGAGGCTTACGAACGGCTCGGAGCAGAGGTCGATTCCCTAGGCCAATGGATCCGGGACACGGAGGCGACCCATGTGGTCCTCGCCGCCCGGGGATCATCGGATAACGCCGGCCGTTATGCCCAGTATCTGTGGGGCGCTCACAACCGCCTCAGCGTGGCCCTCACGACTCCGTCATTGTTCGGCGCCTATGCGAGCCCACCCAATCTCACCGGGGCCTTGGTCGTCGGGATCTCCCAGTCGGGGGAGTCTCCTGATCTGCTGAAAGTCCTCGAGGAAGCGAATGCCCAGGGCCGACCGACTCTGGCGATCACGAACAACGCCGGGTCTCCGATGGCACAGCTCGCCAACCGCTCTCTCGAGCTCGGAGTAGGAAAAGAGCAAGCCGTCGCCGCCACCAAGACTTATACCGGCCAGCTCCTGGCCATCGCCCTTCTTTCTGGGGCAATTGCCCACGAAAACCACGCGGAACAATTCGGTCGACTGGCTCCGATTGTCGGTGAGGTCCTTTCCACTGAGGCAAAACTGCGGGAGGTGGCGGCCACCCTCGCCGGTCACGACCGATGTGTCGTCATCGGCCGCGGGTTTCATCACGCCACCGCTCACGAGTGGGCGCTCAAGATCGCCGAGCTCAGCTATCTGGTGGCCCAGCCATTTTCATCGGCAGACTTTCGACACGGTCCCATGGCCTTGGTAGAGCCCGGTCTGACGGTGTTGGCAGTTGCCACCGGTGGACCGCTGTTCTCCGAGCTCTCCGAATTGACATCCGAAATCAGGTCGGCCGGCGCCAACGTGGTTGCGATATCAGACCGCGAAGACCTGCCGGCCGAGCATCTGTTGAAAATACCGACGACGCCGGAATGGCTTAGTCCCATTCCGGCCATCGT
>DATBKE010000041.1:0-16506 GCA_036556085.1 Acidimicrobiia bacterium
ACCTCGAGCCAAACCGTGAGCGCAGAGTCGAGTTCTCGCAGCAGTGACTCGATCCTCAGGTCGGTGGTCTCAATCTGTTGAATCGAAAGCGCCGACGCTGCGATCGAAGCGACCGCTTCCTCGGCCGGCTGGTCGAAGACGACGCCGACCGGAATGGGATCTCCTCCCAACAGCCACTCCAGATCATGGAGCGCGGAGCTGGGGCAGAGAAACGGGCCCAGCATCCATTCGTGCGGACCGCGCCGGTGCCGAAGATACGTGTTGATCGCATCGTCCAATTCGAGCGATTCGGGCGGATACATGCCGGCGTAATCGATCAACCGTCGCAGCAAGTTCCGGGGAGCAGTTGCCAGCTCGTTCACGGGCTTATCGTACGGAGGTGGACCTCGAAGGAGCCGGGTTCAAATCGATCCGAATCGAAAGGGCTGATCAAGTCCTGGTGGCGACCATCGATCGACCTGACAACCAACTCAACGCGGTCGATGACCGGCTGCACTACGAGCTCGCCACTCTTTTCCGTCTTCTCCGCCAGGAGCGCGCGGCGAGAGCGGTGCTATTGACTGGAGAGGGGAAGGCGTTCTGCGCCGGCGGCGACTTCTCCTGGTTTCCCACTCTTCAGAACCCCGAGCGCCTGGCGGAATTGCGCCGGGACGCCAAGCAAATGATCTGGGATCTCGTCGATCTCGAACTGCCATTGGTGGTGGCGATAAACGGGCCGGCGGTTGGTCTCGGAGCCACCATCGCATTGATGGGAGATGTCATCTTTATCGCCGATGGCGCCCACGTAGCTGACCCCCACGTCCGGGTAGGAATCGTGGCTGGTGACGGCGGTACCGCCATTTGGCCCCTGCTCGTCGGGCCCGCTCGGGCTAAGCAGTACCTTCTCACGGGGGACCCGGTTTCCGCCCATGAAGCCGAGCGCATCGGCCTGGTCAACCGGGTGGTTCCCGCTTCCGAGCTCATGACCGAGGCCATGGCAATGGCCACTCGTCTGGCGGCGGGAGCTCCCCTGGCGATCCAATACACCAAGGTCGCCGTCAATCAACTGGTGAAGCAAGCTCTGCAAACCGCGTTCGATTACGCCACCGGCCACGAACTAGTGACGTTCATGACCAAGGATCACCAAGAGGCGCTGGCGGCGATCGCCGAGAAGCGGGAGCCGCGCTTTTTGGGCCACTAGGGCTTCTTAGAATTCTCGGCGGTGGTCCGCCGTTCCTTCCTCACCAAGTGGTTCGCGCTCGTCTTCCTGGCCTCAATGGCCGCGGAGTTGACGAACAGCTTGCTCGTGCACTTCCCGGGCTTCCTCCAAAGCATGGGAGCTACCGAGCTTCGAATCGGCACGATCGTGGGAGTCTCGGGCGCCGCCTCGATCCTCGTCCGACCTTGGATCGGCCGGCTAATCGATCGCAAAGGCAGGCGGCGGATGATCCGCAACGGCACCCTGGTCATCGCTGCCTCAACCCTTGCCTACGCGTTCGTCGACGGTATTGGTCCCGGAGTTGTGGGAGCGCGGATCCTGCAAGGACTTGGCCAGGCAATGACCTACACGGCGTTTTGGGCTTACATAGCCGACCGACTGCCGGCAGCCAATCGAGCGCAGGGAATCGCTCTCTTCGGTATCTCGGGTCTGGCGCCGATTGGTATCGGTCCGGTGCTAGGAGACCAGATCCTGGCCACGAGGTTCGGATATCAGGGGATTTTCATAGTCGCCACGGCCTGTGCGCTGGTCGCTTTTTTCATCAGCCTTTCGCTCGAGGAAAGTGTCGCCAACTCTCCAGTAACTCACTTCTTTGAGGTGCTTCGTCGACCGTCACTTCGTCCGATGTGGCTTGTGACTCTCATCCTCGCCTTGGGGTTTACTGCGGCCTTCGTCTTCGTGACTACCTACGTGACGGCAACCAGAGTGGGCAGCGTGGGGTCCTTCTTTGCCGCTTATTCCATAGCCGCCATTATCTGGAGGCTCGGTTTTGCCTGGATACCCGATCGGATCGGTCCGGCTCGGATGGTCGGTCCAGGGCTCGTTCTGTATGCCGCGGGCTTGGCGACAGTCGCCTTGGCTGGAAACAGCTTCGGTCTTATATCGGGAGGTCTGCTGACCGGTCTTGGGCACGGAATCTCGTTCCCCGTCGTGGTGACTCTCGCCACGAGCCGAGCAACCCTCGAAGAGCGGGGGACCACGATGGCGATCTTTACTGCGCTGTTCGACATCTCGTTATTCGGCGCTTCACCGCTGATCGGCTGGATGATCGAGCAGTTTGGTTACGGCACGAGCTTTTCCAGTGTCGCTCTGGCCCTTCTGGTGGGTGTAGCAATGTTCCATCTCACCGAGCGACGATGGGTAAAGCTGGAGGAGGCGATCAAAGCCGAATCAGCGAGCGCCCCAATCCCGCATGTGTGAATAGCTCGGAAAACGCCACCGGCGCGGATTCAAATCCGTTGCTGAACGTTTCCGTGTAGAGAAGCTTGCCGTCTCTGATCCAACCCGCCATCTCCGACATCGCCGAGCGGAAGTCGGGCAGGAAATCCCACACCACAAAACCCTCGATACGGATACGGCGTTCAATCAGTTCGCGCACATGGCGAATCCCCCGTGGGTGTTCGAGGTTGTACTCGGAGACCTGGCCCGCCACTGCCACCCGTCCGCCGCGATTCATGGCCAGCAACGACAGGTCCAGAAGCTCACCCCCGACGTTGTCGAAATACACGTCGACTCCCTCGGGGCAGGCGCGGCCGATGGCGCCGGCGAGCTCGGGGTCATGGCGATCGAGGCATTCGTCGAATCCCAGCTTGCCGGTGACGTAGCGGCAGCGGTCCGGGCCGCCGGCGATCCCCACCACCCGGCAGCCATTGATGCGAGCGATCTGGCCGGCGGTACCCCCCACCGTTCCCGCAGCCGAAGAGACGAGCACGGTCTGCCCCGGCCAAATTCGCGCCACGCTGAGCAGGCCGAAGTAAGCGGTGAGGCCGGAGACGCCGAGAACGCCGATGGCGGTCGAGTCGGGGATCGGTGGGGAAAAGATGGCGGGGTCGAGGCGCAGCAACCCTTTGCCGTCAGAGAGGTAGTGGGTGCGCCAGCCGGTGCCCGCTGCCACCCGGTCACCAACCGCGAGGCGGGAGTGACTCGACTCGATCACCTCACCCACCGCAAATCCATCGATCACCTCGCCCAACTGGGTGCGGGATCCGTAGCTATCGCGGGCGAGACGGTCTCGTACACCCACGTCGACCGAGAGGAAGCGGTTGGCGACAATCACTTCTTCCTCACCCACCGCCGGCAAGCGCACTTCCTGCATGGAGAAGTCGCCCGGCTGGGGAATGCCCTCGGGCGTTCGTGCCAGCACCCACTGGCGGGACAAGGTCGGCATGGCGGCCGAAGGTAGTGGTTAGCTTGACCCCGTGCCGGAGCTGCCCGATATCGTCGTGTATCTCGAGGCGTTGCAACGAAGGACCGTGGGTCACACCCTCGAGCGCCTACGCCTCGCATCCCCGGCAGTACTGCGTACCTACGACCCGCCCTTCGATGCGGTCGAGGGAAAAACGGTCCGGGACTTGCGGCGAATCGGAAAACGAATCGCCTTTGAACTCGACGAGAACCTGTTCGTGGTGATCCACCTGATGGTGGCGGGGCGCCTGCAATGGAAGGAGGGAAGGGCTGCGATTCCGAAGAAGGTTGGCCTGGCTTCCATCGAGTTTGATACCGGGACACTCATCCTCACCGAGCAGGGGACCAAGCGACGCGCTGGAATCTGGGTACTCCGAGGAGAAGATGCCTTGTTGGCAGAGGACCGGGGAGGGGTCGAACCTCTCCAGGCATCGCCTGACGAATTCGGTCAAGCCTTGACCAAGGAGAACCGGACCCTGAAACGGGCTCTGACCGATCCTCGAATCTTTTCCGGCATCGGCAATTCTTTCTCGGACGAGATCCTCTGGGCGGCCAAGCTTTCCCCGGTCGTTCGAACCCGCCAACTTTCAACGGAACAGATCGCCCGGCTCCGAGAGTCGACCATCGACCAACTGAATCATTGGACGGATCTACTGCGCGACCAAGTGGGAGACGGCTGGCCGACGAAGGTGACGGCGTTTCGACCGGAGATGGCGGTGCACGGCAAATTCGGTCAACCTTGCCCGCGATGTGGGACCAAGGTGCAGCGGATTGTTTATGCCGACAACGAAACCAACTATTGCCCCAGCTGTCAGACCGGCGGCAAGCTCTTGGCCGATCGCTCGCTATCGCGCCTATTGAAGGACGACTGGCCTGCCAGCCTTGAGGAACTCGAAGACCTCAAGGCCCGTTAGGCGAACACCACCGCCGCCAACCAGCTCCCGGCGATGAGAAGACCGGCTGCCAGCTCGATCAAGATTGAAAGCCCGGCGGCGGACAGTGCCTTGCGCGTCGAGGGCCAGGCTTGCTCGTGGGTCCCGAGTCGCTGGCGCTCGGAGGCATAGACACCGACGACGAATCCGATGATGAACCCGACAACAGGGATCAGGAAGAAGCCGGCGATGGAGAGGAGCCCACCGATGACCAGCGATCGTCGGGGAACTCCAGCTTCGCGCAACCGCCTCCCCGGGACCATGTACTTTCCGATCTGGCCGAAAATCAATAGCGCCGTGGCTACCACCAGGACTATCCAGGCGAGCGTGGTCTTCTCTACCAGAGCCCACACCAGCACCGCGCCCCAGACCAGAATCAGCCCCGGTAAAGCGGCGACCACGATCCCTACCAGGCCAACCGCGATGGCGAGTCCGACTGCGACCAGGCCGGGCGTATCCATACCAGCCCGAGGTTATTGAGTGGGGAGGCGCACCAACCTTGCTCTCGCGGCTCTCCTCCTGGCGGCGCTGTCAAGCGGGTTCTGGAGCTTTGCGATCGGAACCGACTGGCCGATTGATCCTGCGATCATTCACGGCGTCACCGCCCTGGCTCTCTTGGTACTGGCACCCTGGAAGTCGGTGGTAGTCAAGCGGGGGCTCGCTCGGTCCCGTCCTGGCCAGGTCTGGTCCCTGGTGTTTCTGGTGATGGTTCTGGTTGCCATCATCAGCGGACTGGCTCACACGGCTGGTTGGGCGCGGACCGTCGCCGGGATGACGATGATGCAGATCCATGTCGGGGCGGCGGTGGTAGTCCTGATCCTGGGCATCGGTCATTACGTCCGCCATCCGCAGCGACCGCGATCGCCTGATCTCGACCGGCGTGGCTTCCTCCGATTGGCCGCCACCGGCGGCGTGGCGTCGGCTCTCTGGTGGGGTTGGGAGCGTCTGGCCGCCGCCCCCCGGCGTTTCACCGGATCGCACGAAGTCGGCTCCTTCGATCCTGCGGCCTTCCCGGTTACGTCCTGGATCAACGATGTCCCTCCGAAGCTCGCGGCGAGCACCTGGCGGGTTGAAATCGGGGATAGGAAGCTCACGCTCGACGAACTGGCGGCGATGTCTGAAGACGACTTCGAGGCCACTATCGACTGCACCGGGGGTTGGCACTCGACTCAGAGATGGAGAGGGGTCCGTCTCGACCGCCTGGTCGAAGCAGGGGCCTGGCGGAGTATCGAGGTGGTCTCGGCCTCGGGGTATGCCCGGCGTTATCCGGGTCGCGATCTTGATCGCTTGTGGCTGGCGGTGGCGGTGGGGGGAGAGCCGTTGTCGATCGGGCATGGCTTTCCGGCTCGGATCGTCGCCCCCGGGCGCCGGGGGTTCTGGTGGGTGAAATGGGTGGTGGCGATCCAACCCTCAATGACTCCCTGGTGGGTGCAATCGCCTTTTCCACTGACCTGATAGGTCGTTAGCCGGGCTGGTTGACGACCGAACATCTGTTCGATAAGGTCGGACAGATGCTGACGGCGCTGGCTCAGCCTCAAAAGCTTCCTATCGAACTGGCTCCGGGAAAGATCGTGGGGTTGGAAGGGCCGGCCGGGTTGGGTCTGACCCGGGTTGGCCTCTCGCTTCTGATCGCCCCCTCGCAGGTGGGGACGGTGGTGATGATCGATGCCCGGGGAGGATGGCTCTCTCCGCTCGCTGCCTGGGAGGTGGGAGTGAAACCCAGCCGGCTGGTGGTGGTCCGTTGTTCGAATCCGAGACTCTGGGCCAAGGTATGTGCGGCAGTGCTGGAGGGAGTGGTGGCGGTCTACGCCGAGGTCCCGACGGGAGTGGGGGAGAGCGAGCTTCGACGCTTGGCTGCTCTCACCAGAGCTCGTAAAGCGGGGCTGGCATTAAGGCCACTTAGGGGTCAACTACCAGCCGGGATCACCCATATACGTCTCAAGGGCAGGGCGGTTTCCTGGGAAGGGCTCGAAAGGGGACACGGCGCCTTGACCGAGAGGCAGCTCTCCTTGGAGGTGTCCGGAAAGTCGTTGCCCTCCCAGGAGCTACAGGCCTCTGCCTGATGCGAACCATCTGTGTCTGGTTCCCGGATTGGCCCCTCGAGGGGATGCCAGATGATGTCTGTGGTTTCGCCTACGAAGAAGGCCGGGCAGCCGGGGGCGAGACGGAGCGAATAGCTGCCGCCAACCGATTGGCCCGCCAAGCCGGGGTCACGATTGGCATGGGGAGAAGGGCGTCCGAAGCGCTCTGTCCGACGGCGACCAGCAAGGCCCGTGACCTGGGAGAGGAAACCCGTCGGTTCGAGCCGGTGATCGCCTCGCTCGAAGATCTGGTCCCGCGAGTAGAGGTGGTTGAACCCGGTCTGGTGCTGATCGACGTCGAAGGGTCGCTTCGTTTCTATGGTCGTGAGGAGATCCTTCTCGACAAAGTGACGGGGACGGCGGGTCCGGGAGCGCGGGTGGGATTGGCCGACGGTCCCTTTGCTGCCCGTTGGGCGGCACGGGCCGCCGAGAACGAGCCCAATGTGGTCGGGAACACCATGGAATTTCTCTCCCGTCTCGACATCTCGGTCATCGATCGCGAGGAGATGATCGACACATTTCGCTGGTTGGGATTGACCACTCTGGGAGCGCTCGGTGAACTTCCCCGGGCAGCGATTGCCTCTCGTTTTGGCGATGAGGGTCTCCGCGCCCATCGACTCGCTACCGGCGAGGACCGGCCGGTCAACCCTCGCTCCATTCCTCCACACCTGGCAGTCGAGGCTCACTACGACGACCCGCTCGAATCCCTGGATCAGGTGGCCTTCTCCGCCCGGGCTCTCTCGGCCCGATTGATGAACGATCTGCACCGGGAGGGGATCGCTCCCCATCGGGTAGAGATCGAAGCCGAATCGGCCCGGGGTCAGGTGCGGAGAAGGGTTTGGCGTTCGGCCGATCCCTTCGGTGAGTACTCACTGGTGGAGCGGGTGTGGTGGCAGCTACGAGCCTGGGTCGAAGAGGAAGGGGTGGGAGGCGGGCTGGTCCGGCTCCGGCTTGATCCCTCCGACCTTTCCGGCCGCGGCCGCCAACTCGCTCTGCTGGAGCAATCGGAGATGGGTTGGGAAATCTATGACGCCAACCGACCGGAAGCGGAGCGGGCCCTTCACCGGGTCCAATCTCTCGTTGGTCCGGATGAGGTGCTGCAAGGGGAGCGGCAGGGAGGAAGGATGCCAGGGGAGCAAGTGCTGTGGTTTCGCTTCGGCGAGGAACCGGCCCCGGCCGAACGCGATCCCTTTGCCCCCTGGCCAGGAACCACTCCCGGTCCTGCTCCGGCCCTGGTCCCTCCCCAACCGATGCCGATCGACATCGAGTGGGAAGGAGGAATGCCAAATCGAGTCCGGCTTGGCACCCGCTGGGAGCAGGTGGTCAACTGGGCCGGTCCTTGGCGGCTATTAGGTAGGTGGTGGAAGGGAGAAGATGCTGCCGATCGCTATCAGATCGTGACTTCGGCCGGTGCCTTCCTCGTGATCGTGCGCGGGGGGCGAACCTTCCTGGCCGGGATTTATGACTAGAGCGCTGAGGCGATGATCTCGCGGGTACGGGCGGCGAGCTTCGTGGTCTCGGCCTTCTCCAAGCCTGCAGTCTCGATCGGAGGGTGGATCACCGCTTTCACGTCACCCCCGAATACCCAGAGCTTGCCGGCCGGCCAGGCCTCATAGGTCCCCACGATCGTGAGAGGCAGGAGGGGTATGGCGCCGGCCATGGCCATGGTGAAGGCACCCTTCTTGAACGGGCGCAAGCTCCCGTCACGGCTCCGGGTCCCCTCCGGATAGATGATGAGCGACCTTCCCGAGGCCACCAGATCCCGGGCCTGTCGATTGACCTTCTCGTGAATTGCCGAGCGCGCCTCTCGGTCGACTTCGACGATGCCGATCGCCCGCATGGCCGGGGCCAGGATTGGGATCGAAAACAGCTCCTTCTTGGCCAGGAATCGGATGGGAAGGGGCACGGCGAGAAAACAAACCATGATGTCGAGCACCGAGAGATGGTTGGCCACGACCACATGCGAGCGAGTGCGGTCGACGTGCTCTCGGCCCTCGACAACAAGGGACGTGCCCGATGCCCAGAGCCAGACCCGGCTCCAAACCCGCGCCAGTTGGTCGATGAACGGGCTTGTCGGTCGAAGACGTCCAAGGACGATGGCAATGGGAGCCGCGAGAAGGGTCGCGGCGACGCCGATTACCACCGTTAAGACCGTTCGTACTGGCGACAGCAACCGCCGCATGTGCCGACGATAGGGTGTCGGAGTGCCGCGGACCAAGGCGGAATGGAGGGAGTGGGCGCAGAGCATCTCGCCGGCCACCGAAGCCGAGTCGGAAGCCGTTTGCGAGGTGGCAGCCCAAGCTCTTCGCCAGAGTTCCATGAAAGTGGTCCTCACCTTTCTTGCCATGCCGGGCGAAATCAGCCTCGCTTGTATGCACGACGACCCTTCATTCTCCCTCGGCGTCACCCGCACGCCCCGCCAAGGACCCCTGACCATTCATCGCCTGGAGGGCTCTTTGGAAACCCATCCGTTTGGGTATTTGCAGCCGACCGCCGAAGCGGAATTGATGGATAGGGATGGCATCGAGGCGGTCCTGGTTCCCGGCGTTCTGTTCTCACCTGCGGGCGCACGCCTCGGCCATGGCCGCGGCTATTACGACCAACTGTTGAGCAGTCTCGAGACCCGGCCCCTGTTGGTTGGAATTACAGTCGATCGCCGGGTAGTCGAGGGCATTCCGATGACCGAGACTGATGTCTGGATGGATGGGATCGCAACCGAGTCGGGCTATCGGCTGATAGGCGGGATGAAGAGATGAGACTTTTCGTGCGGTTGGTGGCGTTGGCGCTCGTGGCCCTCTTCGCTGTGATACTGCTGGGGCCGATGGCACCCCAGGGAACGTTCTTCTCCGATTTCAGCCTCAACATGGCCGAAGCCCTCAACATCCACTGGGGGATGCCGCTCGGCTATCCCTGATAGCGGGGGTCGGCCATCCATACCCGGATGCGCTCGATCGCCACGCTGATCACCGGACCCGTGATCTCGTACTGGCTGTACTGGGAGTAGCGAGCCTTGAGCGCGGCCACGGCTTCGGCGTCCTCTGAGACCACGTTGGCGTGGCCCTCCACCCGCACCCACCAGAGGTGATGCCAGCCCTCGGCGTAGTGGTGGGCAAGGACCGACACCCGGGGATCGGCCCTTATATTCCGGAGCCGGGCAAGATTCGGGTCTCGCTTTGGCTTCTGATCAACAGCGGTTACCAGCCGGTCACCGACGATGGCGTAGACGATGGGGATGATGTGGGGACTCCCATCGGGGTTGATGGTTGCCAGGGTCGCCACTCGGGCCAAATTCAGGAGGCGGCGGCCTTTTTCGGACATGTCGTCGATTATGACGACGCCCGCTTGCCTCTTGCCGAGGTAGGTCCCGAGGCCTAGTCTGAGCTGCGGAAGAAGGGGAGTCGATGTCGGTTTTCGTTGGTCAGCTCTATCGCAATGATGAGCCGCCCGTTCGGGCCTCCGTGCAGATCGAAGACGGTCGGGTGAGGATATGGACGGACCGCCGTCGCTTGGTTTCCTGGGACCAGGCGCAAGTCTCTTGCGAGCGCATGAGCGTCTTCCGCTTCCAGCTCTCAGACGGCTATGTCAGCTACGAGTTCCAACCCGGCGATCCGGCCGGCTTCTCCGATTCGATCGGAGCCGTGGTTGACCTTCGGGCTCCCAAGAGCCGTTTCGGCCTCGCCGAGCGGATCCGCCAGGCTCAAGCAACCCCCTAGCGGATCGCCCGCCTCAGGCGGGACCCTCTAATAGATTGCTGCTCCCCGAATAGAGGAGCTCGATGCCCACGCCCCACATTTCCGCCGAGGCCGGAGACTTCGCTGAGTGTGTATTGATGCCGGGCGATCCATTGCGGGCCAAGCACATCGCGGAGAACTTCTTCGACGATGCTCGCCAGGTAACCGCGGTCCGGAACATGCTCGGCTACACCGGCGTCTACAAGGAGATGCCGGTATCGGTGATGGGAAGTGGGATGGGTATCCCCTCGGCATCGATCTACGCCACCGAGCTGATAGCCGAGTACGGCTGCAAGCGGTTGGTGCGAGTTGGCTCCGCCGGCGGCATCTCCAACTCGATCAAGCTGCGGGACGTGGTGATCGCCACCGGGGCCTGCACAGATTCGGGAGTCAACCGGGCACGTTTTCACGGCTGGGACTACTCCGCGATCGCCGACTTTGGATTGGCCCGGGCGGCAGTCGATGCCGCAACTGCCCTGGGCGTCGACGTCGCGGTAGGCAACGTCTTCTCGGCCGATCTTTTCTACAACCCTCAGGCGGAGGTATGGGATGTCCTCGAGGGCATGGCCGTCCTGGCGGTGGAAATGGAGGCAGCCGGGCTCTACGGGGTGGCGGCAGAGAAGGGAGCGCGGGCCCTGTCGATCCTCACCATTTCAGACCACATTCGGTCCGGGGAGGCAACGACTTCCCTCGACCGCGAGCAAACCTTTAATTCGATGGTGGAGATCGCCCTCGAGGCGCTCTTGTCAGACGCTAAGGCTTAATCAACTCGTCGCGACTTATCGAGTGACCGTAGAGGTAGATGGGCATTCCCAGCTGGATTCGGGTCTTGAGGAAGTCCATATCTTCGATCTCGACCCGTACGCAACCATGAGATGCAGGGAAGGCTGGCACCGAGTTCGACCCATGCAGGGCATAGCCGCCGTAGAAGTAAAAAGGCGAGTAGAGAAAGCCCAAATATGACTCCCACCAGCCCTGACGGCTGCGTCGGAACTCGAAGCGACCTTCGGGCGTGACGGCTCGGATCAATCGTCCTCCGGAGTTTCGGTAGGACTCGCCGTTGGCCGAGGAGATAGGAAAGACTCCAGCCACCGACTCGGCTTCGATCAAATACAGGACCTGACGGCGCAGGTCGACTTCGATTCGATTCGGTTCGGGCGCCGGTCCCGGGCCGGTGATCGCCCGGCCCAGCAGATGCCAGTCGTCTTGGCGGAAGATGCCGGTCCGCTCGAGGTCATAGAGCTTTTGGAAGGCGAGCACGGCTCCTACGGTCTGCCTCCCATAGACGCCGTCGGTTCGTCCCGGAAAGAAGCCGGCGTCGACGAGCCGGGACTGCAACTCAGCCACCGTGGGCCCCACCGATCCCGGGCGAAGGTCGGGAGGCAGAGGATTGTTGATCGCCTCGCCAGGAACACCGGTGGCCGCCGTGGCCGGCGTGGCCAGGGCAAGTACGACGATGAGAAGGGCCGTTAGGTACTTGATCATCGACGATCTAAATCGGCCTCGTCGATCAAGACTCAACGGTAGGTTCGGGGGTTCCGTGAAATGACCGCACTCTTCATTACCTCGTTTTATCCCCCCGACGAAACCCGAAACCAGAACCCCAGATGACTGCTCTGTCCGATCGCGCTAAGCCCGAAGTGACTACTCCTTCTTATCGCACCACTCTTACCACTTATCTCGCTCCGCTGCGGGGCCGAGCGACTCTGCTCTTGGTGGCTTTGCTGCTCTCGATCGGACTGCAGCTTCTAGTTCCGCAGTTGTTGGCTCAATTCATCGATCAAGTGGGCTCGCGGGTCGCGGTCAACGGGCTGGTCGGTATCGGGATTGCCTATCTACTGGCTGGCATCGTCAACCAACTACTTGACGCCTTCACCTCTTATGTCGGAACCGACATTGGCTGGAGCGCCACCAATCGTCTGCGCGAGGATCTCGGGCGACACCTCCTTTCTCTCGACATGGGTTACCACAACGACACCACTCCGGGGGAGATGATCGAGAGGGTCGATGGCGACGTCACCGCCGTCTCCGATTTCATCTCTCGTTTCCTTGTTCGCCTGCTCGGCGCCGGGGCCCTTTTGTTGGGAGTGCTCGTGATCTCCTGGTTCAAGGATCCGGTCATGGGGGTGTCGCTCACGGTGTACGTCGTTGGCGTCCTGGGACTGCTCTGGAGCCTTCGCAACCTTCCGGTGCAAGCGGCAGAAGAAGAGAGGGAAGTCTCTGCGGTTCTCTATGGCTTCGTCGAAGAGCGGCTGGCAGGCATCGAGGACATCCGGGCCCTCGGGGCGGGTCGGTTCACCATGTCGCGCTTCATTCCCGTCATGCGTGATTACTACCGCCGCACGACCGCGGCCTGGCGCAAACGAGTGATCGTTTGGGTGACCGCCAACACCGTGTTCTGGGCCGGGGACGCGTTGGCGCTGGCGGTGGGGACCTGGCTGGTCCTGGCGGATTCGATCACGATCGGTACCGCCTACCTCATCTTGCAATACGCCCAGTTGGTGCGACGTCCGATCGAGCAAGTGACCCAGGAGTTGCAGCGGTTGCAGAAGGCGGCCGGCGGACTCATCCGCATCGATCAGTTACGAAGGCTTCGCAGCTCCATCTCAGTCGGCGAGCACCGGATGCCAACAGGCCCGCTGTCGGTCGAGCTCGATGATGTGTCCTTCGCCTATGAAGATCGGCTGGTCCTCGATCGGGTCAGCTTCCGGCTCGAGGCGGGAACCGTGCTCGGTCTGCTCGGCCGCACCGGTGGCGGGAAGACGACGATCACACGGCTCATCTCCCACCTTTACGAGCCCACTCAGGGCGTGGTGCGCGTGGGGGGGATCGATCTCAAGACGGTCGAGCCTGATTCCCTCAGGAGGGCCCTGGGAGTGGTTACCCAGGACGTCCAGCTCTTCCGGGCCTCGGTTCGCGACAACTTGACTCTCTTCCGGGAGCGAGCCGACGAGGAGATTCTTTCCGTGCTCGATCGGACCGGTCTCGGGGACTGGGCCCGCCTGATCGGGCTCGACACCGAGCTCGGATCGGGAGGGCAGGGTCTGTCGGCCGGCGAACAGCAGCTTCTCGCCTTTGCCAGGGTGTTCCTCCAGGATCCGGGGGTGGTGATTCTCGATGAGCCGTCCTCTCGCCTCGACCCCGCCACGGAGTCGGTCTTGGCGGTCGCTACCGAGCGCCTCTTCGCCGGTCGCACGGTGGTAATCATCGCTCACCGATTGGAGACCGTCCGCACCGCAGACGAGATCATGGTGGTCGACGAGGGGCGGATTGCCGAGCACGGATCCCGGACCGAACTCGCCGCCGACCCTGGGAGTCTCTACTCCGGCCTTTTGCGTCTGGGTGATCCCGGCCTGCTGGAAAGCGGTCACCTGTGAAGAAGAATCACAGCACTCTTGAGATCATCCGCGAGCTGATCCGCTACCGGACCGGCCGGTTCATGTTCTGCTTCACGGTCTGGGCCCTGGTCCACGCCTCGCCTTTGCTCTTCGGTCTGTTGATCGGAGCGGTCTTCGACCGCCTCGCCGGTGGCGCCGATGTCGCCCAAACCGCGTGGACCCCGGTCGCGATCTTCAGCGCGTTGGCCATCGGCCGCAACGGAGTCATCTGGCTCGGGGATGTCGAATGGATCAAGCACTGGAACGAAGTCACTCTGCTCGTCCAACGCAATCTCCTCCGCTGGCTCCTCGAAGCTCCCCGCAGCCGGGTCCTCCCGCTCTCACCCGGCGAGGCGGTCAGCACCTTTCGCGACGACGTGGAGGACTTGCTCGAGTATCTAGAGAACTGGGTGGACATGGGGGGCCTGGTCATCTTTGGCCTGGGTTCGATCGTGATCATGGCGACGATCGATTTGCGACTGACCGGGTTCCTATTGGTCCCTTTGCTTCTGACTGCCCTCTTGACCCAGGCTCTCGGTCCCCAGATTCGAGCCCGACGCCGAGCGATGCGATCTGCCACCGACGATGTGACGGGCTTTGTCGGCGAGACCTTCGGCGCCGTCCAGGCGATCAAGCTCTTTCGGGCCGAAGAGCGGGTGATGACTCGTTTCGAGGGTCTCAATCGCATCCGCCATCGGGCGGCCATGCGCGACACGGTCCTCACCGAAGTCCTGCGCGGCATCAACCGCAACATGTCGACGATCGGAATCGCTCTCGTCCTGATCTTCGGAGCGGGCTCGTTGACCGAGCAGTCGATGAGCCTCGGGGAGCTGACGGTGTTCTTGACGTATCTTCCCCGTCTCACCGACTACATGGCATTCATCGGCGACATCATCGCCCAGCACCGTCGGACCGGGGTTGCCTTCGAACGAATCCGGGCCTTGGCGGTCGACGCCCGTGATGACGACCTCCTCGATCGCTCTCCTATCTCCCTGCAGGGAGATGTCCCCGAAATGCCTGATCCGGTGACGGAATCGGAGACGTTCGACCGCTTGTCGGTGAGGGGGCTCAGTCACCGGTTCCCCGATAACGAAGAAGGCCTGGAAGACGTGGACTTCGACATCGTGCGGGGAAGCTTCACGGTCATCACTGGGAAAATCGGGTCCGGCAAGAGCACCCTGGTTCGTGCCGTGCTCGGCCTCGTTCCCGCCACCGGTGAGATTCGCTGGAATGGAAAGCTGGTTGAAGACCCGGCGTCCTTCTTCGTGCCTCCTCGTTCGGCCTACACCGCCCAGGTGCCGCGGCTGTTCTCAGAGTCGTTGGCGGACAACATCGCCCTGGGACAGCGGGCCACACGTGAGCGGCTGCGGGAGGCGGTCCAGCTAGCCGTGCTCGACCCCGATCTCGAGCGGATGGAACAGGGTCTCGAAACGTTGGTGGGAGCCAGGGGTGTCAAGCTCTCCGGTGGTCAAGTCCAGCGCTCGGCCGCAGCTCGGATGCTCGCCACCGAGGCCGAGCTGCTGGTATTCGATGACCTCTCCTCCGCTCTCGATCTGCGAACCGAGAGCGAGCTGTGGCGGCGGCTCTTTGAGCAGCGACAGGCAACTTGCCTGGTCGTTTCCCATCGCCGGGCGGCACTCGAGCGGGCCGATCAGATACTCGTGATGGACCGGGGCCGGATCGTCGCCCGGGGGCGGTTGCGCGAGCTTCTCGAGCAATCGCCATTAATGCGAGACCTCTGGGAAACGGGCGAGCGCTAACGCCGATAGCGAACGATCTCGGGGTCGTCACCGTGCTGAACACGGCCTGTGAGTTGGAGATGCTCGAGGTGGGCGATGGTCTCCCGGAGGGCGAGACGCTGATCCATTGGTGAGAGGTTGGGCCTGAAGACTTGCTCCATCACCTGCCAGGCGCTCGAACCGAGTGGAGTGACGACCTCGCTCATCCCCGCCAGGCGTCGCTGGTGATGAAGAAGGATCTGCTCCGCCCGGGCCGATCCATGCGAGACGAGATCGCCATGGGCCGGGTAGGTGGTGGTGATTCGAAGGGCCTCGATCTTGCGAAGCGAATTGAGAAACTCACCGAGCACGTCGGGAAAGTCCTCGTCATATCCGACGAATGGGGTGATGCGGGGGAGGATGTGGTCACCGGCGAAGAGCACTCCGGTGCGCGAGTCGCGGAGGCAGATGTGGGTGGGCTCGTGTCCGGGGGTGAAGATGACCTGAAGAGGCCGGTTGCTGCCAATGGCGATCGAATCACCTTCGTCGACAGTGATGTCAGGTAGGGCGAGGAATGGCATCCAGTCGGGTCTCGGGCCGACATCGACGAAGGCGTCATAGGCATGTGAGGGAACTCCGTGGCGTCGCGCGAGGGTCCGAATCCGCTCTCCGAATCCGGGAGTGTCGTTGTAGCGATCGACGACTTTGGCCGCTCGCTCGTGCATAACCACTCGCATCCCGAACCCCTCGACGAGGCGGGGGGCCATCCCCACGTGGTCAGGGTGGAGATGGGAGATGATCAGCGTGTCGATTGAGGCCGGGTCGTAGCCCAGGTGGGTGAGGCCGCCGAAGAGCACGTTACGGCTCTCCGCGGTATCAACGCCGCAGTCGATGAGGGCGAGCCCGTCACTCGATTCGATCAGATAGGCGTTGACGGTCCTCGGAGCGGCGAAGGGAAGTGGGAGTGTGATCTGGGAGATTCCCTGGCCGAGGGGCCGGGCCCATTCATTCACTGAGCTCATTCACGGCAACTGTTCACTCACGACTCAGGGACTCCCTCACCTGGAACGTGATGTCGAGAGTGACTGCGAAGTCGGTGGGCACGCCGGCCGAATCGACCTGACCGGAGACCTGCACCACCTGGAACCGGGTGATGTCGCGGATCGTCACCGAGGCCCGGGCGAGGACGGTCCGGATCGCATCCTCGATTGAATCAGACGACCCTCCCGAGAGCCGAACGGTCTTTTCGATGCTCATGGCCCGGAAGACTAAAGACCAAAGAACT
>DATBKE010000042.1:0-4501 GCA_036556085.1 Acidimicrobiia bacterium
ACCCCTTTCTGTGTCACCGTCGACTTCGAGACCCTCGAGGACCAAGCGGTGACGATCCGTCACCGGGACTCGATGGAACAAGACCGGGTGGCACTGACCGGCGTCCACGAGTTCTTGGCCAAGCGCCTCTAGCCCCCTTCGGTTAGTTCTGTGCGGATTTCTCCGTCCCCCAGACGGAAAAATCCGCGCAGAAAGGCCAGAGGTAACCTCGGGCGGTGTACAGCCGGGAGGACATCGACCGGGTTCGAGCAGCCACCAACCTGGTCGACCTGGTGGGCGCGGTCACCACGGTCAAGCGTTCGGGGCGCTCGTACTCGGCGGTGTGCCCTTTCCACCAGGAGAAGACGCCGTCGCTCAGCCTCGACCCAGTTCGCGGCCTCTATCACTGCTTCGGGTGCGGCAAGGGGGGCGACGTCTATACCTTCGTCCAAGAGACCCAGGGCCTCGATTTCAACGAGGCCGTCGAGTTTCTCGCCCGCCAAGCGGGTATCCAGATCGAGACCGATCCCGGAGCGAGCCGCCGGCGGGGAGAACACGAGGAAATGGTCGAAGCCGTGCGGCAGGCAGTGCGCTTCTACCAGAAGACCCTGCGCTCTTCGCCCGACGCCGGACACGCGCGGGCCTATCTCCGCGGGAGAGGCTTAGGGGCGGAGGCGGTCGATCATTACGAGATTGGCTATGGACCGGAGTCCGATAGCTGGGATGCGCTGGTGCGGTCATTGCGAACCGAGGGAATCAAGGACTCGACGATGATGGGGTCCGGCTTGGCCAAGCGGGGGAGAGGCGGAAAGCTCTTCGACGTTTTTCGAGATCGTCTCCTTTTTCCGATCCACGATCTGCGCGGGGACCCGGTTGGATTCGGCGGCCGCACACTTTCCGAGCGCGGTCCTAAGTACCTGAACTCAGCCGACTCCCGCATCTATCAGAAGAGCCGACTGCTTTACGGCCTCAATCGGGCCAAGGGTGAGATCGCCCGCACCCAGGAGGCGGTGGTAGTCGAGGGTTACTTCGACGTCATTGCCGTCAATCAGGCCGGTGTTGACACCGCCGTCGCCACGTGTGGCACCGCCCTCGGTGAGGACCATTTCGATCTTCTCCGCCGCTTTACCGATCGGGTGGTGTTGGTCTTCGACTCCGACCAGGCGGGAGCCGGAGCCGCCCTCCGCGGCGACACCTTGCGCACCCCGGTCGACCTCGACTTCGACCTTCGAGTGGCCGATCTTCCGGGCGGCATGGATCCCGCCGATCTCGTCCAAGCGGGGAGAAGCAACGATCTTGCCAAGGCGATCTCCGACTCGCGCCCCCTGCTGCAGTTTCGGATCGAGAAGGAAGTTCGCCGCCATCGAATCACCGAACCAGAGGGCAGGGCCCGGGCGATTCGCAATACGAGCCGTTTGATCTCAAGGGTGTCGGAGCCGATCGCCCGGGCCGAATACGTGCGGTTCGCCGCCAAGGAGATCGGGGTGGATGCGGCCGCCATCGAGGCCGCCCTTCGAGGCCAGACCTCCTCGTCGGCGTTGGCTCAGGCGGGTGTCGATGAGACCAATCTCGATCCCATCCAGGCGGAGTTGATCCGAGTCTTGCTGGCCAACCCCCAAGAGCTCTCCGATATCGACCTTGACCGGACCTGGGTCGACGGACACCTGGCCGACCTGATCGAGGCAATTGAGGTGGGCCGTAAGACCTCGCTCGCCGGCACCCCGATCAAGCTCGATGATCTTCCTCATCAAGAACTTGTGCAGCGTCTGGCCTTCGACATCCGACCCCTGCCTTCCAACCCCGCCGAGGTTGTACATCGTGCAGAGGGAAAAGCTATCGAGCGCCAGATCAAGGCGATCGAGGTCGAGCTGCAAGCGCTCGACCCGGCCAGCCAGCAGTATTCCGAGCACTTACGGCGCCTATTAGGTTTGCAGGAGCGTCGACGGGGCCGCGAGTGACAGACGAAAGCGAAAGACTGATCGAGCAGCTGGCCAAGCGAGGCCGGCAGCGGGGATTCCTCACCGTTTCGGAGGTACAGCAGGAGCTTGAAGAAGCCGAAGCGCCGCCGGACGCATTCGAACGTGCGGTGGATCTCCTCCGGACTCGCGGGATCGAGCTTTCCGAGGACGAGCCAGAGGCGGATCACGAACTCACCGACGGCGACGAGGTCTGGGTTTCAGACCCCGTGCGTATGTATCTCAACGAGATCGGGCGCTACCGATTGCTCACCGCTCAGGAGGAAGTTGAGCTGTCGATGGCCTATGAAGCCGGACTCAAGGCAGAAAAGCATCTCGACAAGGAAGGACCGGATCAATCTTCTGAGTTGAGCGCCGAAGACCGGGCGATTCTCGAGGTCACTAATCGGCGGGGGGAGGCGGCCCAGCGAAGGCTGGTGGAGTCAAACCTGCGTCTGGTGGTCTCGATCGCCCGGCGCTACGTCGGTCGGGGAATGGCGCTGCTCGATCTCATCCAGGAGGGCAACCTCGGCTTGATGCGAGCCGTAGAGCGCTTCGACTATCGACGGGGGTTCCGGTTCTCGACCTATGCCACGTGGTGGATACGACAGTCGATCGCCCGAGCCATCGCCGACCAGGGTCGCAACATCCGGATGCCGATCCACATCGTCGATTTGATAAACAAGCTCACCCGCGCTCAGCGCGACATGGCTCAGACCCTGGGACGCGAGCCTACGGTCGAAGAGCTCGCCATCGAACTCGACCTCGGAGTCGATCGTCTCACCGAACTGACCCGCATCGCCCAGGACACGATCTCGCTCGAAACCCCGGTCGGCGAGGAAGAAGAATCGACTCTGGCCGATTTCGTCGAAGATCTTGACGCGGATGTTCCTGCGGACGCTGCCACCTTCAAGGTCTTGCAGGAGCACCTGGCTTTGGCGCTCGAGGGTCTCAGCGACCGCGAGCGGGAGGTCCTGATCATGCGCTTCGGCCTGGCCGACGGGCGGATGCGAACCCTGGAGGAGGTGGGCGACCACTTCAAGGTCACCCGCGAGCGGATCCGTCAGCTGGAGACCAAGGCGCTTGCCAAATTGCGGCACCCGGAGAAGTCCCGCAACCTCGAGGGCTTCCTCGAAAACGGGTAGCTAGCCCACGGTCGTCATCGGCGCCGGCTCCCCTTTCAGCGCAAACACCGCACGCTCTCCCGGGAGACCCTTGAACTGATGGCTTCCGCGGTCCTCGAATTCCAATCCCGTCACGTCTAGAAGCTCGCGAGTGGTTCCGGACACCAGTGTTTCCCCCGACGCCGCCAGGGCCATGATGCGGGCGGCGGCGTGGACGGCCACCCCGCGGACATCCCCCGGTACCAGTTCCACCTCTCCGGTGTGAATGCCTGCTCTCAGCTCGATCTTGAGAACGGCAAGCTCTTTATGAAGCGCGGTCGCCGCCCGCACCGCCCGTTCGGCTCCATCGAAGAAGGCGAGAACCCCATCCCCGGTGGTTTTGATCAACCGGCCGCTGTAGCGATTGAGGACGAATTGAACTCGCTCGTTGTGGGCCGCCACCAATTCCAGCCAACGGGTGTCGCCTAGTTGCTGGGCGGTGGCGGTCGAGTTGACGATGTCGGTGAAGAGGATGGAGGCCAGGATCCGCTCCCCACGGCGTTCGGCGGTTCGTCCATAGTTACGCATCCCTGCGAAATCCACCGAGACCCAGGGTTCGTCCCCCACCACCCAGCCATCGTGACCGGGGGGAAACTCGAAGATGTCACCTGGCCCGACTTCGAGCTCGGTTCCGTCGACCATCTCCACTCGGAACCGGCCGGAGAGAGTCACGCCGACGTGGTGGTTCTGACATCGATCGGTACCCACCACCGGCTTGACGTCTACCGACCACCGCCATCCGGGCTCATAGCTCATCCGCCCGACGACGACATCATCGAGTTCGACGACGTCCACCCGGCCACGGGGGAATTCCCGCACCTCAGCGGGCTCGGAGAAACGTTTTCGCTGCAATCGGGTCATCAGGAACCCGCCTCGACAGAGCCCGCTGCCCCTTCGTACGTGCTCATCTCCTCCGAAGTGAGGGCCCGCAAGACACAGAACTCGTTCCCCTCTGGATCGGCGAGAACCACCCACGACTCGGTCCCCTTCTGACCGACGTCGACGCGCTGGGCGCCGAGAGCTTCCAGGCGGGCCACCTCGGCGTCACGATCATCCGGCCGCAGATCGAGATGGAGTCGGTTCTTGACCGCCTTGCCTTCCGGCACCTTGAGAAAGAGGAGATCGGGGACCAATCCGTCGAGGGAACTACCAGCCGGAGGCTCGAGAACCACTTCCTCAGGCGTGTCGTAAGTGCGCCGCCAGCGCAAGGCCTCTTCCCAGAAAGTGGCGATCGACTGGGGATCATGGGCGTCGAAGTCGACACATTGGATCCGAAGACTCATCGCCCGGCATCGTAGGCAGGCGGTGGGAAACGGCTCCGCTGGTACCATGTAGCCACCGGCGGGTTGCCGGTTCGATCTATTCCGGGGTAGCTCAATTGGCAGAGCGGCGGACTGTTAATCC
>DATBKE010000043.1:0-19304 GCA_036556085.1 Acidimicrobiia bacterium
GTGGTGATCGCGACGCCTGGTTGCGAGATCTCTTCAACGCCGCCGCTTGGGATCCGAATGTCGTCGGGCTCGTCTATTTCAACTTCAACAAGGAAACCGACTGGAAAGTGTGGGATGGCGCCAACCTGGCAGCAGGCTGGCGGGAAGGAATGAGCCTCCCCTCGGCCACGCACGTATGGCCCCTGCGCAGGTGGTTTCAGCCCGGCCCGTTGGCCTTTACCCCCTACACCGGGCGCTTTGCCGACGATGACCAACTCGCTGTCCAATCCGACGTCGAATGGCTGGCGGAACGTGGCATCGTGAGCGGCTGCACCGAGCGCCATTTCTGTCCCAATCAGTGGGTGAGCCGGGAACAGGCGGCCACTTTCCTCGTCCGGGCCCTCGAGCTTGCTCCATCGGAGCAGGACTTCTTCTCAGACGACGCCGGATCAACACACGAAGCCAACATCAACTCCCTAGCGGCAGCTGGCCTCGCCCAACCTTGTGGGACCGGTGCGTTTTGTCCGACGGCGCTCGTCTCGCGACAGCAACTTGCAGCGATGCTGGCGCCGGCCCTAGCGCTGTCGCCATCCCAGACCCGGCAATTCGGCGACTTCACCGGGTCGATGAACGACCCGTGGGGAGCCGTGACCCGTCTGGAGATGGTGAAGGTCTTACGCACCTCGCTCCGAGCGCTGGCTCCGACACCAGTCTGGAACGCAAACCTCCCCTGGATGTTCTAGGCCATTTTCAGCCGAGAACTCGATTTCCCTCCGCCACCAGGTCATCGATATCCGCTCGAGTCTCTTCGGCCAGTACCCGCTTCACTCCGGGAGAGACCGAATCGAGGGCACGGATCATCTTCCTCAGTACCGATCTCTGAGCGTTCATCCGCGCGGCTTCCTCGGCGGGAGTCACCAGGTCATCGACAACCGACCCCTCGCTGCGCGAGGCGACCAACGGGTCCGAGATACCCCGCACCCATACGAGTGATCTGCGACCGGGACCGCGGCCCTCGGTGATCGGCTCCACCGCAACCACATCATCCGAGCGGACATATCTGCCATATCCCAGGGCCACCAGCTGGCCCGTTTGAACCCGCATAGCCCGAAGCTAGCTGACTGCACTCTCCACGGCTCGAAGGTGAGCACGCTTCTTTTCGACGATTGCGGTGGGGAGTGTCATCTCGAATACCGACCACTCCTCGCGCCGTTCGTAGACCAGGTCGCCACCCATCAGCTGACTGAGTTTGCGCGCCACCGCCAGGCCCAAGCCCATCGAACCCGGGAGGGCGGGCCCCGACCTCGAGCGAACGTAGGGTTGAAAGATCTCATTTACGTCCTCGGGCGGCACCCCGGTGCCGTCGTCCCAGAGAGAGAAGGTGGTGAACAGAGAGTTCTGTTTGATGATCGCTTTGAGGTGGGGACCGCCATAACGAACGGCATTGGTGAGGAGATTGCGGAGAACCTGCCGGAGTCGGAGGGCGTCGGCAACGACCGGGAGGCTCGAATCGAGGTTGAGCTCGATCTCACGGTCGGCGGGAAGGTAGAGCTGGAGGCACGCCTTCAACTCCTCGTCGATTGCGATCGATTCCCGGTTGATGACGAGTGACCCGCCGCCGTCCGATCTGCCGATGACGAGCAGGTCTTGGACAATGTTGGCGAGATCGCTCGATTGGTCGGCGATGACGCCGATCAGGTCGCGGGCAACGTCGCCACTGAACTCGTCGAACGAGGACCGCAGTTCCTGGGCCATACCGACAATCACCGTGAGCGGTGTCCGCAGCTCATGAGAGACGGAGGTGACGAATTCGTCCTTCGAGGCCAGGAGCGCAGCCAGCTTTTCCTCAGTGCGTTTCCGCTCGGTGATGTCAACCGCGATCGCGCCCAACCCGATGGGAACTCCCTGCGCATCGCGGATCCGAGTGATGGTGGCAAGCGCGGGTACTTCGGCGCCATCCACTCCCTGCAGCACGGTCTCTCCCCGCCAGGTTCCCTCCAGGACGTCGATGCCAAGCAATGCCTCCCGCGCCTCGTCGGTAACCAAATCCAGCAGACGGGAGCGACGCATCTGTTCGGGTCGGATCCCCAGGGCGGCAACCGCGTTGGCATTGACGTAGATCAAGCGCCCGTCGAGATCTGCGGCCACCACCATGGTCCGGACCTGGTCCAAAAGCGCGGCTTGAAATTCAATGCGTTGAACGACAGCCCTCTTGTCGGAGACGTCCCTCATCACTGCTACATAGAGCGGGGCGCCTTTCTCCCGGGTGCGTCCAATGGTGACTTCGAGCGCTACCTCGTGACCCAAGCGGTGCAATCCCAGGAGCGAGAGGTTGATTGTCTCCCGGGAAGCCCGGATTGAAGCTCGGTCGAGGGTCGGGAGGAGGCGATCGATGCAGGAGCCGATCACATCGGTGGGGCGAAATCCCAGGATGGGATCGAGAGTGCGGTTGGCGAAAGCGATCCGCCCTTCATCGTCAAAAGCGACGATGCCGTCACTCGCGTTGTCGGTTACGACCCGAAGCCGGCCCTCTTTCTCGATCAGAGTTTCCGAGAGTTGCTGCCGGGAACGAAGGAGACGGGTAGACGACGAGATGAGCCAGCCCATCGTCGGCAGGTGTATCGCCACGGCCAGCACCGCCAGGACCCACTGGCGTGGCAGTGACCAGTCGGCCGAGGGGTGGAGGGCAGCCATGAAGGCGGCAGCGGCGAAAAGGGACATGGCGGAGACGACCAAAACGGCTGCCCGCCAACCGTCGAGGGCCAGCACCCCTGCGACCACGATGTAGCAAAGACCAGGGATGAAGGCCCAGACCGGCGGCTCGCCGGCGAGAAAGATCGCCGCCAGCCAGAAGAGATCGACTGCGAGCGAGATGACCAGAGATTTCTCGGGATGACTCTTTCGGTGCAATCCATGGGCGGCGACTGCCAAAGAGAAGAGAGAGAGCTGCCAACCCTCCCACCACCCCCATCCAAAGGCGAGCAAGCCAAAGCCACAGGCGGCGATGAGCCCGCTGAGGGCGCGGGCTCCATGGAACGAACCGCCGATGGCCACGCCCAGGGCAGGGCTAGGAGGACCCCAGGGGGCAGTCGATTTAGCCGCAACCACTCCGGCTTCATCGGCAAAACCGGCCTCGAACCTTACGAATCGGGCCGCAAGCTGGCCCGAAACCCCGACGTTTACGACCCCTTTAGGGCCCTCGTATACCATCGATAGCTCGCACGGCCGCCTGACGGCCGCGCTGACAGCTCATTTGGAGGATTCAAAAGGTATGCGAAAGTTGGTATCAGCCGCGCCAGCCCGAGTTGTATTGGCTCTACTGCTCCTGGGCGCAGTATCGAGCCCAGCCACAGCTCAGACCACAGGCTTTTCGCTAAGCACCCCTTACCCGGGCCTTACCGTCGAACCGGGTGACACTGCGGGCTTCGATCTCGCACTTTCAGCAGACTCGACGGCGGCAGTCAATCTGGCCGTTGAGGGCGTTCCCGACGGCTGGACCGCCACCTTCCGCGGTGCCGGCTTTGTGATCAACCAGGTCACGGTTGGACCCGAATTAGCACCCGAGCTTCGCCTCGATGTCATCGTCCCCAGCGGAACGGCCGACGGCGACTATCCGATGACCATCAACGCCAGTGGTGGTGGCGCCACGACCTCGCTTCCGATCACCGTGACCGTGCAAGGCGGAGCCGGCGGCTCGGTGACCCTCACCCCAGAATTCCCCGGCTTGCGCGGTCCGGCCAGCTCGACTTTCACATTCAACGTTGACGTCAGAAATGACACTCCCTCAGAGGTTCAGCTCGAGCTCGCGGCGGAAGGTCCCATCGGTTGGACTGTCGATGCCAGGCCGCAAGCCGCCTCCCAAGCCTCGTCAATCACGGTCGAGAGCGGAGCTACCGGCCGGGTCACGGTCACCGCCACGCCTCCTACCACGGTGGCGGCGGGTCTCTACGACCTTCGAGTCACTGCCCGCGGGGGCGGGGTCGATTCCGAAGCCGCCCTACAAGTCCAGATCACGGGCAGCTTCTCGATGGAGCTAACGACTCCGGATCAGAGGCTCAACGCCGACGTCACCGCCGGTAGCCCGACCCAATTCCCGCTGGTGGTCCTGAATACAGGCTCGGGCGACCTCGCCAATGTGGCCCTTACCGCCACTCCTCCGGCTGGCTGGGAAGTGACTTTCGACACCGAGAACATCACCACCGTTCCGGCGGGTGACTTCGCCCAGGTGACCGCCACGATCACTCCCTCCACCGAGGCCATCGCCGGTGATTACTCGATAACTTTCCGCGCCAACACCGACGAGGCCGATGCTTCGATGGATGTGCGGAGCACTGTGAGCCCCTCCGCCTTTGGGGGCCTGGTCGGAATCGGCTTGATTCTGTTGACTCTGGCCGCCCTCGCCTGGGTCTTCCGGCGCTTCGGTCGGAGGTAGCTTTGGCAGACGTCAAGGCGGGCACCGCCACCACCGTCGTCACGCATCAGCTGACGAAGGATTACGGCGAAATTCGTGTTGTCGACAACCTCGATCTCAAGCTCAGGGCCGGTGAGATCTTCGGTCTCCTGGGGCCTAACGGCGCCGGGAAAACGACCACCATCCTGATGCTCCTCGGCCTGGTCGAACCCACTGCCGGCTCCATAGAGGTTCTCGGTCTCGATCCCTCCCGTCACCCGCTCACAGTCAAGCGCCGGGTTGGGTACCTGCCTGATGCGGTGGGCTTCTACGACGGCATGACCGGCTGGGAAAACCTCTCCTTTACTGCCCAACTCAACCGGCTGGATAACGGCGGGCGGATCGACGAGTTGCTCGACGAGGTCGGCCTGGCTGAGGCTCGGGATCAGAAGGCTGGGACCTACTCGCGCGGAATGAAGCAGCGGCTCGGCATCGCCGATGCCCTGTTGAAAGACCCCGACATCCTCATCCTTGACGAGCCCACAACCGCCATCGATCCTGAGGGCGTGGCTGAGATCCTGACCATGATCAGGCGGCTGGCCGACGAGCGGGGAGTCACGGTTTTGCTCTCGAGCCATCTTCTCCATCAGGTGCAAGCGGTCTGCGATCGGGTTGCGATTTTCGTTCGTGGCAAGGTCGTTGCCCAGGGAGCGCCGAGCGAACTCGCCTCCCGCGGAGGCGGACCAGAAGAAGTTGAGTTCAACACTCCATCGACAGACGACAAGGTGCGGTCGGCACTGGGACAGGCGAGCTTTGTGAAGAAGCTCGAATCCGCTCGACTTCGGGGCAACTACGTCGCCCGGATCGATCGGGGCTCGACCAACAAGCTCGTCTCGGCCCTGGTCAATGGCGGCGTGCAACTCGACGGCATCCGCCGAACCTCAGACGACCTCGACGAGGTCTACCGGCGCTACTTCCACCAGGATGATCAGGGCCGTGACTGAAGCAACGGCCGTCCGAACCAACGAGGGGTTTGGAAGTGGTTGGCGAGTCGTGGCGCGGAAGGAGTTCGCCGATCATCTTCTCTCCGGGCGTTTCCTGGTCCTCACGGCGGTGCTGGCGGTGGCGGCGGCCGGGGCGGTATTCGCTGCTTCGGGCGGAATCCGGTCAGTGGCGGTTGACGCGGCCGGAGTGCCAGCCCTCTTCTTGAAGCTCTTCACGGTCACCACCGACCCGGTGCCGTTTCCGCTTGTGGTCTTCATCGGGTTCCTGGCGCCACTCCTCGGCATCATGTTTGGATTCGACGCCATCAGCGGCGAGCGCTCGCAAGGAACATTGGCCCGCCTCCTCGCCCAACCGATTCACCGCGACGAAGTCATCCTTGGCAAGTTCGTCGGAGGGCTGGCCGTGGTGGCTTTGATGCTGACCGCGCTCACGGTCTTCGTATCCGGCATTGGGATCTTCCGTCTGGGGCTGTTTCCGGAGCCGACTGAGGTGGTTCGACTCCTCGTCTGGTTGCTGGTGGCCATCATCTACGTCGGCTTCTGGCAGGCTCTCGCCACCCTGACCTCGATTCTCGTCCCCCGGGCTGCCACCTCGGCGATGATCGCGGTCGGGATTTGGCTGGTGCTGACCTTGTTTGGAAGCTTCATCTTCCGAGCGGCCGCCTCGGTTCTAGCGAACCCGGAGGATCAGGTTTCGAACATCAGGGCTGAGCTTCTCATATCTCGCTTGTCGCCCTACACCCTCTACAGCGAGACCTCAACGGTGCTCCTCGATCCCACCGAACGGGCGACCGGCCTCCTGACGGCCCAGCAGGTCGACCGGGCCATCGTCTCCAACCTCTCACTACCTCAGAGCCTCTCGGTGGTGTGGCCTCAGGTGGTTGGACTTCTGGCCCTGACGGCGGCGCTCTTCGCGGTTGCTTACGTCGCCTTCATGCGCCAGGAAGTGCGAGCCTAGGTGCCGTCTACACTCCCTCGCCTCGTGCCGTACTCAGACTGCATGTGCTGTCGCTGCTCTCGGGTGGATCGCCCGAGCGCCGACTGCTGACAGTCTGTCGCTCCCCCGCATCGCCACCCCCGAGAGCAAGCCAGGCGGTGCCGTCCTTCGACCTCCATCGATTGAAAGGGAAGTGACATGACCTACCGATTTGAAACGCTCCAGGTCCACGCCGGCCAGCAACCGGCCCCGGGAACCAACGCCCGGGCCGTGCCGATCTATCAGACCACCAGTTACACCTTCAACGACAGCGATCACGCCGCCCGACTCTTCGGCTTGCAGGAATTTGGGAACATCTACACCCGAATCATGAACCCAACCACCGATGTCTTCGAACAGCGGGTGGCGGCACTGGAAGGTGGGTTGGCGGCGGTGGCAACCTCATCAGGCCAGGCCGCTCAGTTGCTCGCGTTCACGACCCTCCTCGAGGCCGGCGACAACATCGTCTCCACGTCGTATCTCTACGGCGGAACCTACAACCAGTTCAAGGTGGCGTTTCCTCGCCTGGGATTCGAAGTTCGCTTCGTCGATGGCGACGACCCTGTCGAGTTCGAGAAGTTGATTGATGAGCGAACGAAGGCGCTCTACGTCGAAACAATCGGCAATCCCAAGTACAACATTCCCGACTTCGAGACTTTGGCCGCGGTAGCTCATCGCAACGGGATTCCTCTTGTAGTCGATAACACGTTCGGGGCGGCTGGCTATGTCTCCCGCCCGATCGACTGGGGAGCCGACATCGTCGTCCACTCCGCCACCAAGTGGATCGGTGGTCACGGCAATTCGATTGGAGGCGTGATCGTCGACTCCGGTCGCTTCGAGTGGACAAATGGGAAGTTTCCGATCTTCACCGAACCCGCGCCCGGCTACCACGGCCTGGTTTTCACTGACGTGTTCAATCCTGATGGACCCTTTGGCAACATCGCCTTCGCCATCCGAGCCCGAGTCGAGGGTCTGCGCGACTTCGGAGCCGCCCTTTCTCCCTTCAACAGCTTCCTCTTCCTCCAGGGCTTGGAGACCCTGTCGTTGCGGGTGCAGCGTCAGATCGACAACGCGCTCGAGCTGGCGAAGTGGTTGGAGCAGCATCGTCATGTCGGTTGGGTGAGCTATCCCGGGCTAGCCCATCACCCCTATCACGCCGCCGCCAAGAAGTACCTCAGGAACGGGTTTGGCGGGGTGCTGTCATTCGGCATCGGGGGTGGGTACGAGGCCGGAAAGCGTTTCATCGATCACGTCCAGTTGCTTTCCCACCTGGCCAACGTCGGCGATGCCAAGACTCTGGTGATTCATCCCTCTTCGACCACCCACCAACAATTGTCGGAAGAGGAACAGATCTCATCCGGAGTCACTCCGGATTTGGTTCGCATCTCAGCCGGGATCGAGCACATCGACGACCTCAAGGAGGACATCGATCAGGCCCTGGAGGCGGTGAGTTGAGGCGATGACGTACCCGGGGTCAGGAGCGAAGGCTGAGACCAGGTTCTTCGACCTGCCCGCATTCAAGATGCGGAGCGGAGATCTCCTGCCCCGGGTTCGTCTCGCCTACGAGCTGTATGGCGAGATCAACGGGTCCGGCGACAACCTGATCCTGCTGTTTCACGCTTTGACGGGAAGCCAACATGCTGCCGGCTTCACGGCCTCGGTAGAAGGCGTCGAGCGTTGGGTCGAAGAGAATCAGACCGGGTGGTGGGAAGGTTTCGTCGGCCCGGGGATGGCGGTCGATACGGATCGCTACGCGGTGCTCTGTGTCAATTATCTGGGTGGTTGCTACGGGACCACCGGGCCGTCTTCGATCGATGACGAGACCGGGGATCGTTACGGTCCCGATTTTCCTCCGGTTCATTTGGCCGACATCGTCGATACGCAATTGCCGCTACTCGACCATCTCGGAGTGCGGACCGTGCGGGCGGCAGCGGGGGCGTCGGTTGGCGCCCTCCTATCGCTCTCGATGGCGGCTCGTTATCCGGACCGGGTAAGAAGTGTGATCGCCCTCGCCGGCGGTCTGGGAGCCACCACCCTTCATCGCATGCTCAACTTCGAGCAGAAGCTGGCGATCCTCAACGACCCCAACTTCGCCGGTGGTCACTACTACGAGGGAGAATTTCCCGCCAACGGCCTGGCGCTGGCTCGGATCATCAGCCACAAGGCTTTCGTTTCGATCGATGCAATCAAGACCCGGGCTCGCTCGGAGGTGATCGACCATCCCTACGTCACTCATCCCGTTGAGAGCTATTTTTGGCATCAGGGGGAGAAGCTGGTCATCCGCTTCGATCCGAATAGCTACCTACGGATAATCGATGCCTGGTCCAACTACGACTTGCTCACCGATACCGGAGCATCGACCTACGAAGAGGCGTTGGCGGTGTGTCGAGACCAGCAATGGCATGTGCTGACGATCGACACCGACGTCTGCTTCTACCCCGAGGAGCAACGCCAGCTGGTGGAAGCGCTGCGGGCGGCGGGGGTATCGGTGGAGTGGGCCAAGGTGTCGTCGGCCAAAGGTCATGACGCGTTTCTGACCGAGCCCGCCCTCTTCGACGAAGTCCTGCGCCGCGCCCTCGCCTAGCTCGTTATACCCCCTCCGGCGCAGAATCGGGTTTCTCCCCCCGAAGGGGGGAGTACCGGCGCAGCCGGGGAGGGGGGAAGGTGCTCGCTGCGCTCGCTGGGGAGGAAACCGGAACTAGGGCGAGGGGGGCTTGAACGCGGGGATGCCGGTGATCGCCTGGCCGAGAATGAGCGTGTGGATCTCGTTCGTTCCCTCATAGGTGTACACCGTTTCCAGGTTGTTCATGTGCCGGATAACGGGATACTCAAGCGTGATCCCGTTAGCGCCGAGGACTGAACGGGCAGAGCGGGCCACCTCGAGCGCGTTGCGAACGTTGTCGAGCTTGCCAAAGCTCACTTGCTCGGGACCCAACCGTTCATCGTCCTTCATCCGTCCCAAATGCAAAGCGAGCAAGGTGCCACGGTTGACGATCACCATCATCTCCACCAGCTTCTGCTGAGTGAGCTGAAACGAGGCGATAGGTCCACCAAATTGCTCGCGCTCCTTGGCATAACTGAGGGCCGCCTCGTAGCAGGCCCGAGCGGCTCCCATCACTCCGAACAGGATTCCGAAGCGAGCTTCGCTGAGACATGAGAGCGGTCCCCGCATGGAAGACACCCCCGGCAACGCAAGCTCATCGGGGACGCGCACATTGTCGAGCACCAACTCAGAAGTAATCGACGCGCGCAACGACGCCTTGTGGTGGATCTCGTTGGCCCTGAAGCCAGGCGAATCGGTGGGGACGATGAAGCCCCTAATGCCGCCCTCGGTGCGAGCCCAAATGATGGCGAGGTCGGCGACGTTGCCGTTGGTGATCCACATCTTGGTCCCGTCCAAGATCCAGTCCGATCCATTCTTGCGGGCGGTGGTTCGCATCGATGCCGGGTCGGACCCGGAATCGGGTTCGGTCAGGCCGAAGCAGCCGATGATCTCGCCAGCGGCCATCCGCGGCAACCAATCCTGCTTTTGCTCTTCCGAGCCAAACTTCCAGATCGGAAACATCGCCAGAGAGCCCTGCACCGAAACAAAGCTTCGAGTCCCCGAGTCGCCTGCTTCGAGTTCGAGACATGCAAGCCCGTAAGCCGTGGCACTGGTTCCCGCACATCCATATCCCTCGAGATGCATCCCCAGCAATCCCAGCTTTCCCATATCACGGGCGATCTCGTGGGGAAAGGTGCCCTGCTCCCACCACTGCGCCACCTCGGGCAGGATTCGTTCCTCTGTGAACTGACGGACTGTTTTGCGGAGAAGCTTCTCCTCGTCACTAAGGAGAGCGTCGAGATCCAGGAAGTCCGTCGACATCAAATGCGAAGTTTACGCCCCGAGCTAAGAGGAAAAAGCGACCGCGAAGGCGGCCGACCAGCGGCCCATGAGGTTGGTGTAGTGCAGCCCGGCCTCATCGGGATTCCCGGAAGCGAGAGCATCAATCGAGGCCCAAACCTCGGACGCTGACTCGTCGAGTGCGAGATCCGTACTCTCGAACAGATCAGCCACCGATCCATAGTCGAGCTCCAGCATGGAATCGGAGGGGAACTCCCGAAGCCACGATGCCAGATGACCGAGTTCGACGATCAGGGTTTCAGGGAGCTCAGCCTTGGTGAGTATCGCCGCAGCATGATTGACGCGCTCGATCGCCGGGGCCAGCGAGCTGCGATAGCGAATCGATCCATGCATCCGACCGTCTTCTTTTTCGATCTGTTCGTAGTTTCTTTGCTCTGGGGTGAAGGGGATGAACCAGCGCAGCGGCACATGCCAGGCCGAAGTGAGGATCTGCGATTTCATATCAGGCTCAGACGCCCGGAGTCTTCGTAGCTCGCGATCGGCTTGGCGGGCGACTTCTTCCGGAATGATCGTCGACCGGCCTATTCCCTCGAACGCGTTGTATAACGCCAGCACACCTTCCAGCATTCGCAGCTGGGGACGGCGCGGGCACACGAACCGACCACCGCGCCATTCGGTGATCCATGCGTCTTCGATCATCGACTCGCCGATGAATCCGTATGGTTCCCAGCGACGCGTCCGTTCGGGACTCGGTTCGGGATGTTTATCCCACGCCCTGATTCGATCTTCAGGCAGATAGACCCGCAGATAGGCCGACTTGATCACCTGCTTCATCCTATGTTCAGGGTGCTCAAAGTCAGTGTTCGTTAGAATCTCGGCCAAAAGGAGTAGCCCGCTGATCGCCGCCCTTCGCGCATGAGCTGGATGCAACGGGACGTTCATCACCGAGACCTGGGTCTATCCGACTCACAAATGCTCGATATGTACCGGCTGATGTTGGAAGCGCGACGGGTCGACGATCGAATGTTTGCCCTCAATCGGCAGGGACGAGCTCCCTTCGTAGTCGGCTCTTCCGGTCACGAAGCCGTTCAAGTTGCTTCCGCTTTTGCCCTTGATCGGGAAAAGGACTGGGTGCTCCCCTACTACCGCGACATGGGCGTCGCCCTCGCCTGGGGGATGAGTCTCACCGACGTTTTCATGGCGGTGTTCGCTCGTGCCGACGATGGGTTCTCCGGCGGCCGCCAGCTTCCTAATCACTGGTCGGATCGCGACTTGCGAGTGTTTACCCAGTCGTCCTGTATCGGCACTCAGTATCCGCACGCAGTGGGAATCGCCAAGGCCCTCCAGATCATGGGCGACGACGCCGTCGTCGCCGTTTTTGGCGGAGAGGGTTCGACCTCCGAGGGCGACTGGCACGAAGCAGTCAACTTCGCCGGAATCCACCGACTGCCCGTGGTCTTCATCACGGAGAACAACCAGTACGCGATCTCGGTACCGAGCACAGACGAGGTCGCAGGATCGATCAGCGAGCGCGGGCCCGGGTACGGGATGCATGGTCGCCGTGTCGACGGAAACGACGCTCTGGAGGTCTATCGCACAGTCAAAGACGCCGTGGACCGGGCTCGGGGGGGCGAAGGCCCCAGCCTGATCGAGGCAGAGACATACCGGTACTACGCCCACACCTCCGACGACGACGATCGCCTCTATCGGAGTCGCGAGGAAGTTGAGGAGTGGCGGCGTCAGGATCCCCTCGTGGCCATGAAGCAATACCTGATCGAAGAGCGCTTGCTTTCCGAAGCCGAGGAGACTCGAATCAACCAGGAAGTCACCGACGTCGTCCTAGCCGCGGTGAACGAGTCCGAGTCGGCTCCCGCTCCCGACGACCCGTATAGCCACGTCTACTCACAGGTAGTCGATCCAGGTCCGGCAGCGACCGTGCCCGAACCGGCCGTCCAGGGGCCGGTCCTCAATCTCATCACTGCCATCAACCGCTCTCTTCATGATGTGATGGAGACGCATCCGGAAACAGTGGTCTTCGGTGAGGACGTGGCGGGGAAAAAGGGCGGAGTCTTCAAAGCCACCGAAGGCTTGACCGAACGTTTCGGAGAGGGGCGCTGCTTCAACACTCCGATCTCCGAATCGCTCATCGCCGGTTTGGCCGTGGGAATGGGCGCCACCAAGTTGCGACCTATCGCCGAGATTCAGTTCGCCGACTACATCCATCCTGCCTTCGACCAACTCGTCTCCGAAGCAGCTCGCATCTCGTATCGATCCAACGGCGTTTGGACCTGCCCGATCGTGGTCAGGGCTCCCTTTGGCGGTGGCATCCACGGAGCGCTCTATCACTCCCAATCAATCGAGGCCTATTACGCCCATGTACCTGGACTCAAGGTGGTGGTGCCTTCCACCCCGGCCGACTTCAAAGGACTGCTGACAACCGCCGCCGAGGATCCCGACCCGGTCATGATCCTCGAGCCGAAGAAGCTCTATCGACTGGTGAAAGGGCCTTATCCCGAGGGCGAATGGAAGGTGCCGCTCGGCAAAGCTTCGATCCGGCGAAATGGCGATGACCTGACCATCCTCACTTATGGAGCGATGGTTTATTTCACGATGGCGGCGGTCCCGGCCCTGGAAGAGCTGGGGATCTCGGCGGAGGTGATCGATCTTCGCAGTCTGCGCCCACTCGACTGGCCCACCATCGAGGCTTCGGTGAAGAAGACGAGCCGGGTGCTCATCGTCCACGAGGACAACGAATTCGTCGGGTACGGTGCCGAACTGGCGGCTCAGATCGCCGACAAAGCCTTCGAATGGCTCGACGCCCCCATTCGGCGGTACGCCCTGGGAGAGGTTCCCGCCTTCCCCTATGCCCAAGAACTCGAGGACATGCTTTATCCCAATCCGGAAGGGATAATCCGACATGCCCAGGAGCTCGCCAAGTACTAGCCCCGCCAAGGCTGATACCCGAGTCGTCGAGGTTGTCGAACTCGATCGTGAGGCTCACGACCTGGGCCTGCCTGCCCCCGACAACGGTCCCAACCGCTGGGCGATTCTTCTCGGGATAGTCGTTCTGGGTGTACTCGGCCTGAGTCTGTTGCCGGCGGCCGAAGTCCAACCCAACCGCCTCGACGACACTCTCCCCGATCCGGCGGTAGCCACCACACTGGTGGGGAGCCGTCAGCCGCGAGTGGCTTTCATAAACGACGACACGTTCCCGATGTTTGTCGTGAGTGGACTGCGCGGTTTTTCAAGTCTGACCGAGCCCGTGTTCTTCAACGAGAAATGGTGGATCATGGGCAACCGCCCCGATACAACCACGGCCGTCCTCCTCTCCTCTGAGGACGGAAGGCTCTGGGAAGTAAGTTCGGAGATCGCGAGTGGGGATGGGATGTCGATCCGGGTCGACCAGTTGACCCTGCTCGACGAATCCTTGGTAGCGGTGGGCACCCGAGGGACATGGATCGGCCCACCATTCTTTCCGATCCTCTCCGGCGAGCTTGGCCTCTGGCGATCTGGTGACGGGGAGCGCTGGGTCCCGGAGACGGTTAGCGCGGGAACTTCAAGGCTCGCTTTTTCCGATGCTGAACTGGTGACGAGTGGGCGATCGGCGATGGTGAAGGCACTTGTTCAGTCCACCGCCCCCCACCGTGCCGCAAGTCAGCTTCCCGCCTCTCTCCATCCGGACTTGGAGAAGGGTCGGTTCTTCCTTCAGGCGCAAGGCACCCGGCTCGTCGTGTATGGCCCCTTGTCGATCTATGTGGATGAAACCGCGTTGACCGAGGTGGCCACCGAGCCCATCACGCACCTCTATCGATCCGAGGGGTTCGCTTCTTGGGAGGAGATCGACGTCCAGTTCTCCATGAGTGTCGAGCTCGTGGCGGCCCCCGAAGGCGGATTCGTGGTCGGCACCGGCGGAGCTGCTTTCACCTCCGCCTACGGGGTGAACTGGACACCGAACCCCCGGGCCTATGACGCTGACTCCTTCGATGATTGGGGCCAAGGGCTCCTCGGGACCAGGTTTCAGAACGGCGTCCAAAGCTTGAGCCTGATCGACTCTGCTGGTCAGCGGGCCGTCCAGCTTCCGCCCGAGATGACTAATTGCAGGATCGAAGGCTCAAACAGTCTCCTGGGGGCCGCGTGCTTGGACCCGACGATTCCAATCGCCCGGAAAGTCCCCTTCAACGAGTTTGAACTCAGCCTCAGCGACTTCGCCAGGCTCACGATGCACGATCCTTCCACTGGCGAGGATCGCAGTTTTCGCGTGACCAGAGGGGTGGCCGGAGGTTATGACCCCGACCTGGAGACGATCACCCTGGCGGATTCTCAAGGACGGCTGGAGGTTTTCCCCGTCGCGGTTCTTGAACAATTGACGACCCCCGACCCGACCGTCACCTACGAGACGATGCTTTCCGAAGATGGCCTCACCTGGTCTCGGAGCCAGATCGCCTTGCGAGCCACGGAGCTCGAACTTCTCGGTGGGATCGGTGACGGGTTTCTGGTTGGCACCCGGTCGTCAGAGCCTGGCTCGACCCTGACGGTCCTGGCTGCCGATTTCTGATGTCGCTTCTCTCCGAGTTGTCGGACTTGGTTGGCCGGGCATTCGGCGACGTCGGCCTCGATCCTTCCCTGGGACAGGTGCAAGGATCGGACCGGCCCGAGCTCGCCCAGTTTCAGTGCAACGGCGCCTTGGCTGGGGCGAAGTCGGCGGGTCGGTCGCCACGTGAACTGGCCGAGGAAGTGGCCGCCAAGCTCCGGGCCGAATCCTCGATGCTGCAGAAAGTCGAAGTGGCGGGACCGGGGTTCATCAACCTATCCGTCAACGATGCAGCGCTGGCCGGCTTCGTCAACGCCACCGCTGATGATCCCCGTCTGGGAGTAGGTAAGGCTGACCCCGCCCAGGTGGTCTTGGTGGATTACGCCGGACCAAACGTCGCCAAAGCCATGCATGTCGGCCACATCAGGGCCACGATCATCGGTGACTCGCTCGCCCGCCTGTTTCGGTTCCTGGGCCACAACGTCATACGCGATCCCCACTTTGGAGATTGGGGGCTACAGATGGGCCAGGTCATCGCCGCCATTGAGGAACGCTGGCCGGATCTCCCCTACTTCCACTCCGATGGGCCATATCCCGACCAATCGCCCGTGACGCTGGCCGACCTCCAGGAGCTCTATCCAATCTCGGCCGCCCGAACCGAGACCGATGAGGCCTGGGCCGACAGAGCCCGCCAGATCACCGTGGAGCTCCAACAAGGTCACCCTGGGTATCGCGCCCTCTGGCGACACATGAAAGCTGTCTCAGAAGAAAGTCAGCGACGCGATTTCGCCGACCTCGGAGTGGAGTTCGACCTTTGGTATGGCGAGTCCGACGTCGCCGATCAACTCGGCCCCCTGGTCGAGGGCCTGCGACAAAAGAAATTGGTGGCAGAGAGCGAGGGGGCGCTGATCCTCGCTGTGGCCGAGGAGGGGGACAATCGCGAGCTACCCCCGCTGATTCTCGAGACATCGAAAGGCGCCTATCTCTATGGCACCACGGACCTGGCGACGCTCGAGCATCGGGTCCGCGATCTCGGCGTCGATGTTGCCCTCTACGTGGTTGACGCCCGCCAGTCCGATCACTTCAACGTTCTCTTTCGAGCCGCCCGCAAGGCCGGCATCGCCCCCGAGGAAGTGGTGCTCGAACACATTCGGTTCGGGACCATGAACGGCCCCGATGGCAAGCCGTTCAAGACCAGGGCGGGCGGGGTCGTCGCACTTGCCGATCTGATCGAGATGATCACCGACAAGGCGCGCCAGCGCCTGCAGGAAGCCGATATCGCCCAGGCCTACCCGGCCGCGGAGCGGGAAGAGATCGCCCGACAGGTGGGGGTGGCAGCGCTCAAGTTCGGAGACCTGATCAACAACCGAGCATCGGATTATCTCTTCGACCTCGATCGCTTCTCTTCCTTTGAGGGCAAGACCGGTCCCTATCTCCAGTACGGCGTAGTCCGGATCCAGTCGATCGAGCGGCGCGCCGCCACGATGGGACTGGAGGCGGGGCCGGTGCTGCCGCCCACCCTCGACGTCGAGAGAAACTTGATGCTGGCTCTGTTGCGCCTGCCCGAGGTTGCCGAGCGCGCGGCGGGACTGCGGGCGCCCAACCATCTGGCCGAGTACGCCTTCGAACTCACGGCCGCCTGGAATCGCTTCTATGAGACCTGTCGCATCATCGACGAACCCGATGCCGCCCGCCGGGGTTCATGGATCACGCTCGCCGGATTTACTCGAAGAGTCCTGGTGACCGTGCTCGACCTACTCGGTATCGAAGTTCCGGAGCGGATGTGACCGAGATACCGGTTGCCCTCAGAGAGGGGAGACCGGACGATCTCGAGGCGATCCGAGAATTCACCACCGATACCTTCGCCTGGGGCGATTACGTTCCCGACCAATACCTCGAATGGCTGACCGAACCGTCCGGTGCCGTACTGGTGGCGGCGGACGCGGGAGATCGAGTGTTGGCGATGGTCCACATCGAGCAGTTGTCGCCGAAGGAAGGTTGGCTCTCGGCTGCCCGGGTCCGGCCCGACTATCAAAGGCGGGGGCTTGGTTCGCGGCTCAATCAAGCCGGAGTCGATTGGCTGCGAACCCGCGGGGCCCTCGTTGTCCGTCTCACCACCGAAGAAAACAACCTCGTGGCTCAGCAACAAGTCGAGAAGCTCGGCTACCGCCCGGTGGCAAGGTTCGCCCTGGCGGAGAGGAAATTCGCGCAGCATGGCATCGAATCCAACGGCGGCCGCCGGCTCCCCGGTCCCGAACGACTCGATCTCGCTCCTGCCGCCGAGACCGAGCCGGCCTATCTGGTCTGGTCGACGGGGGATCTCAATCGGGCCTCGCATGGCTTGTACGCCTCGAAAGGTTGGGCTTTCCGGCGACTGGCATTGGACGACCTCGTGTCAGCTTCCCGGGGTCGCCGTTTCTGGGCCTCCCCGGCCGCGTGGGCCATCGCCGAGGAAGATGAAGGCCTTTGGGTTTCGACCCTGCTGACCACCCCCGATGAGGCAGAGCGGGCGGTGCGGTCCCTCGTAGATCTGGCCGAGGAGAAGAAGGTGGAGTGGATGGGAGTGATGGTGCCGAGGGTGGACTGGCTGGAGAGGGCCCTGCAGTCACAACACCTCGAAATCAATTACCCCAACATCGTCTACGAAAAAGCGATCTAAATCTACGCCAGAACGAATAACGCGACGATCCAGACCGTGAACATCACTGGCAACTCCAGCTCGATGCCGTCGATGGGTAGAAAACGGCGGACAAGCCAGGCCAGTGGCACACCGAAGAGGGGCACCGGCCACAGTCCTGCTACTCCGGCCCTGTTCATCAGTTCAACGCCGCGCATCAGCGGGGCCGGGAAGTCCTCCACCAAGGGCGAGAGATAACCGGCCACGAAGATCATGATCATGCCGACCAGGATCGACATCAGCACCCGGGCGACGGCCCGCTCCCACTCATTATTGACCCAGACCAGATTGTCGCGACGGGCGGGACCTTCGGACGCGATTCCCATCAGGAAGGCCCCGGCAACGGCCAGGACCATGGCCGTCACCAACCCCGAGCCAGTGGACAGACCGGTTTCGCGCTCAACCAGATCGAAGCCGGCGAGAACCAGAGATACGCCGAGCCCGGCCAAGGCGGCGCCCAGGGCGAAGAGGCCAAGATCGAGCATGGTGGCGAAGCTATTAGCCGCCAGTCGGGTGTAGTAACGCCACCCGTTTCTGGTGCCTAACGCGGCCGGAGTCGTTTCAACCATGCAGCCTCGCCCGGATTCACCCTGACGAGCGTATCGCCTCGAGGTAGAGCTCGATGGGATGGGCAATGCGATAGTCACGGTCGAGATGAGAACGGATTTGCATCTCACATCCGGGATTAGAGGTGGCGACGAGGCGGCCTCGATCATCGATGAGACTGGCCAGCCGGGTTCCCAACTCCCGTGACGTTGCCGGCCGTAGCAGGCTGTAAATGCCCGCCGCTCCACAGCAGAGGCCCTCAGGGTCGGCATCGACCACGTGATATCCGGCTGCCCGCAGGATCTGACGCGGGGGTTCGGTGCTCCGCTGGGCGTGGCGCAGATGGCAGGGGTCGTGGAGCACCACGTCTCCCGGGTCAGTGGCAATCGAGGGCAGCTTTCCGGTCGCGATGAGCTCGGCGATCACCTCGGTGATATCGGCGGCTCCAGCCGCCATCTGAGCGCCTTCGCTGACCACGTTGCCGTAGCTCTTGAGATGAGCGCTACAGCCGGCGGCCGTAGCCACCACCCGATCAACGTCTTCGAACGCGCGGATGTTGATGGCTGCCAACCGACGGCCCTCTTCGATTCCACCGTCGTGGACGACAAGCGCTCCACAACAAGTCTGATCCTCGGGAATGACCACCCGATAACCGGCCCGGGTCAAAAGCTCCACCGCTGCGGCGTTTACGCCGCTGAACCATTTGCTCATGACGCAGCCCGCCAGCAACCCGATGGTGGGACCGAAGCCGTTCGAGGTCGGGACGCCGATCGTGCGCAGAGGACGAAGCCCGCGCAGGCCCCGTCCCCAACGACCGGGAAGAATCCGGCTGATCCCGAGCCGCTGCATCAGCCGAGCTCCGTCGCTCACCAGACCAACGAGTCCTCGGTTGGCGAGAAAGCGTCCCAGCAACAGATGTCGAATTCGACGCCGGGCGGTGGGACGTTGGGCGGTGATCTCCGCTCGGGCACCTTCCATTGCCCGACCGAATGGGACCATGCTCGGGCAGACCGCCTCGCACGCCCGGCAATTGAGACAAAAAGTCATCGCCTCTTCGAAGTCGTCATCGAGATCGATGACGCCTTCGGCCACGCCCTTCATTGCCGCGATTCGACCCCGGGGGCTGGCGCTTTCGAGCCCGGTCAGCCGAAACGTTGGACAGTGCGGAAGGCAGAGACCACATGCAACGCAGGTATTGAGTTCGGCGGTGGTCGGCGCAAAGTCCGTAACCCAGGCAGTCACGGCTAGATGCGTCCAGGGAGGCGGCCCGGGTTGAGGATGCTGGCAGGATCAAAAGCGGCGGCGAGCCGTGCCTGAATCTCGATCCCGGCCGGGGGGCGGCCCCATGGTTCGAATT
>DATBKE010000044.1:0-17923 GCA_036556085.1 Acidimicrobiia bacterium
CAGTCACAGGAGCGCCTCCGCACTAGGAGGCGGACGGCAGGTCACGACCTTCGGAATGTGGCACGGCTCGATCGAAAGGCTCGCGACATCGACCGCAACCTGCGACGGATAATTGGGGTCGCAGTAACCGACGACTGACCTCGGTCAGTTATGGCTGGGAGTTAGATCCGCTCGGGGGTCACTCCCTGCCAGGAAATGCCATTGAGGAGGAAGTCGGTCCGAGTCGCGACTGTCCCGTACTCCCAGGCCATGATCCGTTCGATATCGATCCGATAGGCGAGGTCCTGATCCGTTTCCGGGTAGCCGGCCGCGGCGCCTGAGTTCGGATCGACGTATTTGGCACGAAAAGCCTGATCCACTCTGGAGATCTCATCGGAGTCTGAGACCCGACGGGCTTGACCGACGATGATTATCGGATCGTCCCCATCGCCTACATGAGCCATCACTCGATCGTTGTTAGAGAGGTTCCGTCTTTTGACCGTCTTGATCCCGGTATCGAAGTAGATGGCGCGGCCATCCCAGTAAAACCAAAGCGGTACGAGATGAGGTCGTTGGTCCGGACGAACTGTCGCAATCCACATCGACCTGGTGGCACGGAGCCACGCATCAACCTTTGAGAACGGAATATGGCCCGGCATCAGAAAGATGGTGGCAGAACAAAAGTTGCCGGCGCGAGGGCTCAGGTCCGTGGAGCGAGAAGCTGCCGGACTTCGCGGGCGATCTGGAGATCCTCACGGGCTGAGACCACCACCACTTGGACTGCTGCGTCGGGCGGGTTGATTGTCCGGTCTCCGGAGGTCTCGCCATTCTTCAGGGGATCGATGACCAGCCCGAGGTGCTGCAGCCCCTCGAGGGCACCTTCCCGGACGACCGCTGAATTTTCACCCACACCTCCGGTGAACACCAGCCCATGGAGCCCTCCCATCGAAGCCGTCATCGCCGCAATGCCCGATCGCAGCCGATGGAGATAGACGTCGATGGCCAGTCGAGCCTCGGAGCTCCTGGCTTCGGACGCCGTCAATACCTCGCGCATGTCGGCGGTTCCGGCTAGCCCCAGAAGCCCCGATTGTTCCTCAAGCCCTTTGGCAAGGTCCTCGCCGGACATACCGACCGTATTTGCCAGCCACAAAAGAAGTCCGGGATCGATCGAGCCCGAACGGGTTGCCATCATCAACCCTTCGAGGGGAGTGAAGCCCATCGTGGTGTCGATTGAACGGCCATCGCGAACCGCCGCCAACGACGCCCCGGCTCCGAGGTGGCAGGTGACGATGCGGGTGCCCTCGACTGCCCGGCCCATCAGCTGAATGCCCTTTGCTGCGGCATACGAGTGTGACAATCCGTGAAACCCGAAGCGTCGCAAGCCCCATTGCTCCCTCCACTGGCGGGGAAGCGGATAGGTCGCCGCCGCCAGCGGGAGGTCGGCGTGGAAGGCGGTGTCGAAGCATGCGACGGCCGGCACCGATGGCAGCGCCGCGGTGACGGCATCCAAAGCCGCCAATGACATCGGCTGATGCAGCGGGGCCAAATCGACCAGTCGGGTGAGCTCCTGGACGACATCTCGGTCAACTACGACCGGTCCGGAGAAGACGTTGCCACCGTGCACGATGCGGTGGCCCACGCCCTCGACCTCCCCCCAGCCGGCCAGTGCCGAGGCGATCTCCTTCGCCCCGCTGCCTCGCCCGATCGCTGGCATGTCAGCGGAATGAACGACCTCGTCGTCATCACCGATGACTCGCAGCTTGAGGCTGCTCGAACCGGCGTTGACGACCAGGATCCTCAAGCGATGCCTCGCTAGTAGGGCCAGACCCAGTCGCGGATTTCGGGGGAATCCTCTCCGTGCTCGCGGGTGTAGGCACGATGTTGGACCCGAAGATCGCCCAGGGTTTGTCTTAGGCCGGCGTACCTGGTTCCCAGACCTGGAACCCGGTCGATCACATCCATGACAAGATGGAATCGATCGAGGTCGTTCAGCATGACCATGTCGAAGGGAGTGGTGGTCGTGCCCTCTTCCTTGTAGCCCCGAACATGGAGATTCGGGTGGTTGGTGCGCCGATAGGCAAGGCGGTGGATCAACCACGGATAGCCGTGATAGGCGAAGATGATTGGCTTGTTCGTGGTGAAGAGCGAGTCGAATTCCGAATCCGGCATGCCGTGCGGATGCTCGGACTCGGTCTGCAGGCGCATGAGATCGACAACGTTTACTACCCGCACTTTGAGGTCGGGGAGATGCTGACGGATGAGATCGACCGCGGCGAGGGTCTCAAGGGTCGGAATGTCGCCGGAGCAAGCGAGCACGACATCGGGTTCGCCAGGCTCGTCGTTGCTAGCCCATTGCCAGGTGCCGATGCCACGGGTGCAGTGGAGGATGGCGTCGTCCACCGACAGATACTGCAAGGCCTGTTGCTTTCCAGCCACGATGACGTTGACGTAGTTGCGGCTGCGGAGGCATTGGTCGGTGACCGCCAGCAGGCTATTGGCATCCGGAGGCAGGTACACGCGTATGACTTCGGCCTTCTTGTTGACGACATGATCGATGAAGCCCGGATCCTGATGTGAGAACCCGTTGTGGTCCTGGCGCCAGACGTGGGAACTGAGGAGGTAGTTGAGCGATGCAATGGGCCGTCGCCATGGGATCTCACGGGTGGTCTTCAGCCATTTGGCATGTTGGTTGAACATTGAATCGACGATGTGGATGAAGGCTTCGTAGCAGTTGAACAGGCCGTGTCGGCCCGTCAGCAGATAGCCCTCCAGCCAACCCTGGCACAGATGCTCGGAGAGCACCTCCATGACTCGCCCGTCCGGCGAGAGATGCTCGTCCGTCGGGAACGTCTCCGCGATCCAGGTGCGACTCGTCTTCTCGAAGACGGCGCCGAGCCGATTGGAAACGGTCTCGTCGGGACCGAACAATCGGAAGTCGGTGGGATTCTTCACGATTACGTCGCGGAGAAAATCTCCGAGGACTCTGGTCGCCTCCCCGAAGGTAACCGCCGGCTTGGGAACCTCGATGGCGTAGTCCTCGAAGTCCGGCATGGTGAGGTCACTCAGCAAGAGCCCTCCGTTGGCATGCGGATTGGCGCTCATTCTTTTGTCTTTTCGGGGCGAGAGCTCCCTTAGGTCGGCTCGCAGCGAGCCATGGTCGTCAAAAAGCTCTTCTGGTCGATAGCTGCGCATCCATGCTTCGAGCTGGGCGAGGTGATCCGGGCGAGAGCGGATGTTGGATAGTGGAACTTGATGCGACCTCGACGTGCCTTCGGTGGGTAGGCCATCGACTTCAGCGGGTCCCGTCCAGCCCTTGGGTGTCTTCAGAACGATCATCGGCCAGGTCGGCCGTTCAATAGCGGCGCCGGATCTGGCGGCGGCCTGGATGGCGCCAATCTCGTCTAAAGATCTGTCGAGGGCGGCGGCCATCTGTTGATGGACCGCGTCTGGGTCCTCTCCCGCCACGAAGTGTGGCGTGTAGCCGCAACCGGTCAAGAAAGCGACGAGTTCTCCCTGGGGAATCCGGGCCAGCACGGTCGGGTTGGCGATCTTGTACCCATTCAGATGCAAGATCGGCAAGACCGCCCCATCGGTCCGTGGGTTCAGGAATTTGTTCGAGTGCCAGCTGGCGGCGAGTGGCCCCGTTTCCGCTTCACCATCGCCCACGATGCAGCACACGACGAGATCGGGGTTGTCAAACGCGGCTCCGAAGGCGTGGGCGAGGGCGTAGCCGAGCTCGCCACCTTCGTGGATCGACCCCGGGGTCTCCGGAGCGACGTGGCTCGGCACACCACCAGGAAAGGAGAATTGCCGAAAGAGCAATCTCATTCCCTCCTCGTCGGGGGTGATGTCAGGGAAGATCTCGCTATAGGTCCCCTCGAGATAGGCCATGGCCACTATGCCCGGGCCTCCGTGACCGGGGCCGATGATGTACATGGCGTTCAGGCCCCGGGCCTTGATCACGCGGTTCATGTGGACGTATGTGAACGTCAGGCCGGGAGTGGTGCCCCAATGACCGAGAAGGCGGGGTTTTACGTGTTCGACCCGGAGGGGCTCGGTCAACAACGGATTGTCGAGCAGGTAGATCTGTCCCACCGATAGGTAGTTGGCGGCTCGCCAATAGGCGTCAATCAAACCGAGCTCCGCCTTCGACAAGGGCAATCGTTCCTCCGCCTCTCTTGAAGGCATCGCGGGTGTCATGATCGATCTTTCTAGCGATGCTGCTGCGCTCAGCATCCCATTTGCGTACCCTTCGTCCGTGGCCAGGATCCTGGTGGCAGACGACGCAGCGCCGGTCCGGGTGCTTTTGTCCCGGCACCTCCGGGCCGCCGGTCATGAGGTGATCGAAGTCGCCGACGGGATGGCGGCGCTGCGGACCGGCTCCGAGGCGGGGCTTGACCTGGCGGTCGTCGACCAGCTGATGCCCGGCATGCTGGGGACCGAGATCATCGCCGCCTGGCGGGAGGACGGGCTCGACTTTCCCGTCTTCGTCCTCACGGCTATCGATGACGACGACACCGTCGTTCACTCCTTCGAGCTGGGGGCCGCTGACTACATCAGAAAGCCGGTCAACATGGCCGAGCTCACCGCTCGCATCAACGGCCGCCTCCGGGACAAATAGCGTTCAACAGGCGCTGCAGCCGGCCTCTCGCCGAGCCGATTCAAAGGTGTGGGCCTTTCCCTTGTCTCGACCGTGCTTGCCTTGGCCACAGTCGTGGCGTCGGTGGCCCTGATCTCGGTAAAGCTCGCCCATCGGATAATGCTCAAGGGGCGGGGGGTTCGAAGCGCCCACTACATCGCCGCCCTCGGAGAGATGATCTCCCGCAAACTCCTCCCCGCCGATATTCCCAATCAGTGGGCGGAGGACCCCCTCTTCCACGACGCCGTCATCGAATACCGCCATCTCTTGAGCGGAGAAGAGCGGGAGTTCGTCGACCATCTGATTTCCGAGGTGGGCATCGTGGAGGTTCTCCAGAGGCGGGCCCGTCGGCGATGGCCCCGACCGGTGCGGCTACGGGCGATCGCCGCCCTGGTCGAGCTGGCCGGCACTGATCAGGTGCCGTTCCTACGCTTTCTTCTCGGCGATCACAATGACTACGTCCGTTCCCATGCGGCTCATGGACTTGCCCAGCTGGGCGACGTCGCCTCGATCCCACTGATCCTTGATCTCGCTACACGAGTTCGTCCCTGGGAGGCGGCGCGTCTCGCCGATGCCCTCGCCGCCTTTGATCGCCGAGCGGTCACGCCGATCAACCAGTGGATCCTCAAGCACTGGCACGGTGACGAAAGCCATGCCGAGACCATCGGCCAGGCTGCACGAGTGCTCGGCCTCCTCGGGGAGACCTCCGCCGAAACAACGCTGATCGAAATGCTGGAGAGCGATCGCCTGGGATGGAGAGTGGCCGCCGCTTCCGCTCTCGGACGCATCGCCTCCGACACTTCCCGCGGGGCGCTGCTCAAGGCTCTGCGGGACGAATCCTGGGAGGTTCGAGCCCGGGCGGTGCGAGCCTTGGCATCGCTCGCCGATGGCTCTGTGGCGCCGGCCATATCGGAATTGTTGTCCGACTCGCAATGGTGGGTTCGGCAAAACGCCGCCGAGTCTTTGGGCGAGTTGCCGGGCGGTGTGGCCGAATTGCAAAGAGCCCTTTCTTCAGAGGATCGGTTCGCCGCGGACGCGGCCCGTAACCAATTGGCGGAGCTCAGGTTGCTGCCTGCCGGTGCAGACACGGTTCTGGCCGTCGGATCTCGGGAGGGCGGCGAGTGACCAGGATCCTCGGCGTCGTGGGCACCGTGGTGCTCTGCTATTTCGTCGTTCTCCAGCTCTACATGTTGATGCTGGCCGCGATCGCCGCTGCCGCGCTCTACAAGGAACGGATGCTGGAACGTTTCGGTCGTCTCGACGACATGCTCGCCAGCGACATCAGTCCACCCGTTTCCGTCATTGTCCCGGCCTACAACGAGGAGGCGGGAATCGTCGAGTCGGTGCGATCGATCGCCATGATCAGCTATCCCAGGGTCGAGGTGGTGGTTGTTAACGACGGCAGCAAAGACGGCACCCTGGAAAAGCTGATCGGCAGCTTCAAGCTCGAGCCAGTACCGCTTCCCTTCCGGGCGAACCTGAGCACCGCCGAAGTTCGACAGGTCTATCACACCAGGCGACCGATTTCGATCACCGTGGTTGACAAGGTGAACGGCGGACGGGCAGATGCCATCAACGCCGGCATCAACGTCGCCCGCTATCCGTACGTGATGATCACCGATGCCGATGTTTTGATCGATGGCGCCGCTCTGGTCAAAGCGATGAGACACGTCGCCGAAGACCGGCATCGGACCGTGGCGGTGGGAGGAAACGTGCGCCCTCTCAATGGATGCGTCGTCAAGTACGGTCACATAGTCGAGGCGAAAGTGCCGCGGACCTGGATCGAGCGCTGGCAGCTGCTCGAGTACGTGCGTTCTTTTGTCTGCGCTCGACCCGCTTGGTCGGCGATGAACGCCCTTCCCTTGATATCGGGCGCTTTTGGAATCTTTCTCCGCCAGGCGGTGGTGGAGGTGGGCGGGCTGACCTCGGGACATATGGGCGAAGACATGGACCTCACAATGCGAATCCATCGCCATTACCGCAAGCTGCGTCGACCCTATCGGATGGTCTATGCGCCCTCAGCCGTGGTGTGGACCGAAGTGCCGTCGACTCGGGCAGTTCTTCGCCGCCAGCGGATTCGCTGGCATCGGGGATTGTTGACGGCAGTCCGTGACTTTCGCAGTTCCTTCTGCAATCCCCGTCATGGCAGCATCGGCATGATTGGGTGGCCTGCCATGGTCCTATTTGAATATCTGGCCCCGATCATTGAGGCGGCTGGTTACATCATCGTCCCGTTGGGATTGATTCTCGGGGGAATCGACCCCGTTCCCGCTTTACTCCTGTTACTGGTGGCGTTGTTGGCGGGTGCACTGACCTCGCTCGCTGCCCTTTTGCTCGATGAACGCTATGGATACTTCAACGAGCCCTTGGAGGCGCTGAAGCTTCTCACCATGGTGTTCGTCGAGAACCTGGGTCTCCGCCAGCAGACCGTTTGGTGGCGAATCCGGGCCATGATTGGCGGTAAGTCGACGCAGGCCTGGGGCGATATGCAACGCCGGGGGGTTGGCAACCTCGACCGCAAACAATCCGCGGCCTGATACCTTTCTGCTCCGAATGTCGCGTACCGGTGCCCGCAGAACCGTAGATCGTGCCGCCGCCGAGGCAGAAGCCCGGCGAGAGGCGGAGGCGCGTCGTCTGCGCAATCGTCGGTTACTTACGGGGGGGATCGTGGCCGCGATCCTGGTCGCAGCGGTGGTCTTCTTCGCCACCCGGCCCGAGCCTGCAGCGTTGGCGAATGTGCAGACATTTCCCAGCCAGGGGCAGCAACACATCGATGCCACCGCTCCTCTCCCCGACTACAACTCCGATCCCCCGACGAGCGGACCCCATGCTCCCGCCCCGGCTCCCTGTGGCATCTATCGGCAGCCGGTGCCCGATGTGACCCAGGTCCACGACCTCGAGCATGGAGTGATCGTCATTCAGTACGCCCCTGAAACGACCGACGAGGAGCGCCAGCAGCTGGAGGACTTTGCCCGCGACGCCGGCACCCACGTGATCGTTGCTCCCCGGGAAGGAATGGATCAGAAGGTGGCCGTCACCGCCTGGACCAAGCTCATGACCATGGACGCGGTGGACATCGCCGCCATCGAGAGTTTCTATGGTCAATTCGCCCAGTTCGGACCGGAGGCCGGGGTGCAGTGCCCCTTCCAGGTGGACGAGTCCCAGCCGGGCTAGTTGACCGCGATCGTTGTCTCTGTTCCCGGATCCTCGGTATTGATATTGACGTCGATGTCTGCGGGAATGGCCCCGCCCGCACCGGAATTGTTGAAGTACCAGATCGCAAAGATGATCCCGAGCACCAGGATGACGGCCGCGACGATCATGCCGACGCCGCTACCACCGCCTTGATTGGTAACGATGATCTCCCGATCCCTGCCTTCGCTCACTCATCGCCTCCTTTCTCAATGATTATCCCGCGTTCTGAGGGCTGACAGGTGGGTAGAGGCGTCCTGCCAACCCTGGGTTTGCTTTAGGCTCACGATCTGTGGTTGATGTCGAGGACGATCCCTTCCAGGAGGAGTGGTACTACTGCCTCGATCACAAGGAGGTCGAACCCGAATTTGGGTGCCGGGCCGAGGTGAGGCTCGGTCCCTATCCGACCGAAGAGGAGGCGGCTGCCGCCTTGGAGAAGGTCGAGCAGCGGAATCGGGAGTGGGAGACCGACCCCGCTTGGAACGACGAGGATTGAGTGCGTGGCATTCGGGATCTTGGAGTCGTCCTCGGCAGCCAACCCCCCGGGCGCGATAACGCCATCACCGACGTTCCCGGGGTTCTGGTCGGCCAAAGCACGCTGGTAGTCGACCAACCCCGAACCGTGCGGACCGGGGTGACGACGATCTTTCCTCGCACCGATATCTGGACCGATTACGCCGCTTGTGGCTGGTTCAACTTCAACGGCAACGGCGAGCTGACCGGGATCCCCTGGATCGAGGAGTCGGGGCTCTTGGGTTCGCCGATCGGGATCACCAATACCCACCAGGTGGGACTGGTGCGTGACACCATGATCAAGGTGGCCGTCGAGAGAGGAGTCCTCGACGGCTTCATGCTTCCAGTTGTCACCGAGACATACGACGGGTGGCTATCGGACATCGACGCGTTTGCTCTCACCGAAGAACACGCTCGCCAGGCCCTTGAGGATGCGGCTCCCGGGCCGGTAGAGGAAGGCAACGTCGGTGGCGGGACGGGCATGATCTGCCACGAGTTCAAAGGCGGGATCGGGACCTCGTCGCGGCTGGTGGACACCGCCATGCACTCTTACGCGGTGGGGGTCCTGGTGCAGGCGAATTACGGCGCCCGCGCCGATCTCCAGATTCAGGGTATCCCGATCGGAAGGCACATCTCCTATTCCGAGGTCCCGGCGCCCTGGGAGAAGAAGCGCAGCGAAGGCTCGATCATCATCGTGATCGCCACCGACGCCCCGCTGGTGTCAGATCAGTGCCGTCGGCTTGCTCGCCGGGCGGCGATCGGGCTGGCAAGAGTGGGCGGGGTGGGTCACAACGGCTCGGGCGACATCTTCATTGCCTTTTCGACCGCCAACCATCATCCCCAAGGACACGGGGGCGCCTTCGAGCTGAAGGCGCTACCTCCGGATCATCTCGATAGCATCTTTGCCGCCGTCATCTCTGCGACAGAAGAGTCGATTCTTAACGCTCTCTGTGCTGCCGAGACTATGACGGGCCAGCAAGGTCGGACTGCTCATGCTCTCCCTCTTGACCGCGTGGGGGAGTTGCTCGAGAGGTTTGGGCGTTTGCGAACCGACGAGGGCTGAGCGCCTCGACATCGATTGGATACTCCTCCAGACGCGAAGGTGGGGACCCGTTGGTGATCAGGCCTGCGGCCAGCCGCGCGGCCGCCGGCGCCGTCTGGATCCCAGTCCCACCCTGACCGACAAGCCAGAAAAAGCCTAGGACCAGCGGATCGAAGCCGATCACCATCGCCCGGTCAGCCACGAAGGTGCGCAGACCGGTCCATGAGGCACGAACAGTGCGGATTTCCAGAGTCGTTGCTTGATTGATCCTTTCGATTGCCAAAGCGATGTCGAGCTCATCCGGACGGGCGTCTTCCGGGGGAGACACGCGTTCTTCAGCGAGCGAGCAAAGCAGCTGGGTGCCGTCGGGGCGGAAGTAGAACTGGTTGTCGGCGTCGGCCACGAGCGGCCAGTGCCGGTAGGCGTGATCGCCGGGAACTGTGAAAGCGGTTCGCCGCATGGGTAGGAGCCCGACCGGCCTGGCGCCCGCCATCAATCCGATCACATCGCCCCAGGCACCGGCGGCGTTGACGACAACATCGCATCGAATCTCTTCGTCTCCGGCGACGACGGTCCATTGCGAAGTCGAACGCCGCAGCCGCTGCACCGGAGCGGAGACGCGAACTCTTCCCCCACCGCGGCGGAATCCCCGCACGAAGGCCTGGTGGATACCGGCGACGTCGAGGTCAAGCGCCTCGGGCTCGATGACCGCCCCACCCAGATAGTCGATTCGGAGGACGGGGACCAAAGCTCGAGCCTGAGAGGGACCCAGCCAGCGACCGGGGTGGCTGCCGGTTTCGGACTCGAGGAGGTGAGCGCGAAGGCTTGGCTCCTGTTCAGGGGTTCCGATCCACATCGCCCCTCGTTTCACCAAAAGGTCGTGATCGACGAGGCCTTCGGGTGGCGCATCAAAGAAGGGACGGCTGGCCCTGGTTAGCGCCCGATTGGGCAACGCTCCGTAGTTTTCGAAATACAGGGCGGCCGATCTGCCGGTTGAATGGGAGGCAAGGACTGGCTCGGCTTCGAGAAGGGTGGCGGTGCAGCCGGCCTCGACAAGTTCATAGGCAACCGAGGCCCCGGCAATGCCGCCGCCGATCACCACCACCGACGGGTTCACGCAGGGATGGCTCGCTCGACGATTGCCGAGAGACCCTTCGTTTGAGGGAGCGTGCCGTAGAGGCGCCCTCCGCCACCTTGCAACCGGGTCCCGATAAACGCGTCGGTAGCCCCGCTTCCGGCGGCCTTGGACATGAGTGAGGCCTGGAGGATCACACCCAGCCTTTCGGTGATTAGTCGGGCCTGTCCTTCGGGATCAGAAACATCCGAGAGGAGGGCAAAGGCCGAGCGAGCTGCCTCGTCAATCCGAGAATCGAGCCCTGAGACCTCTTCCTCGAGGTTCCGGACCGATTCGGGGTTGGTCCTGATTGCTCGTAGTACATCGAGGGCGATGACGTTGCCCGAGCCCTCCCAGATGGCGTTGAGCGGGGACTCCCGCAGCAACCTGGGCATCACCGACTCCTCCACATATCCGTTCCCGCCCAGACACTCGAGCGCCTCGTGGACCACCTCGGTGCAACGCTTGGTGACGAGGAATTTGGCGATCGGGGTGATCAGCCTGCGGAGGGACTGTTCGCGGGGATCGTCGCTTCGGTCAAAGGCATGCGCCACCCGAGCCATCAGCAAAACCGACGCCTCGGTTTCGATCTCGATGTCGGCGAGGACGTTGATCATGGCTGGCTTGTCGATCAGCGGGGCGCCGAAGGCTCGTCGATGACGGCAATGGTGGATGGCTTGGCTCACCGCTTGTCTCATCAGGGCCGCCGACCCAATGATGCAGTCCAGGCGGGTGCCATTGACCATCTCGATGATGGTGGCTACACCCCGCCCCTCTTCACCGACCAGTTGGGCGAATGCCCCTTCGAACTCGAGCTCGGCTGAAGCATTAGATCGATTGCCGAGTTTGTCCTTGAGACGCATGACCCGGATCTCGTTGACGGTCCCGTCGGGGGTGTGACGGGGAAGTAGAAAGCAACTCAGTCCGCTTGGCGCCTGAGCGAGGATCAGAAAGGCGTCGTTCATCGGGGCCGAGGTGAACCATTTGTGGCCGAAGATCCGATATCCGTCGGCCCCCGGCTCGGCGCGGCTGGTGCTGGCGCGGACATCCGACCCGCCCTGTTTCTCCGTCATCCCCATGCCAAGAAGAACGCCGCTCTTCTTTTCCATCGGGGCGAAAGAAGGGTCGTAGGAACGGCTCAGGATCTGTGGCACCCAAGCCGCGGTCAGGTCGGCATTGTGGGCCAGAGCCGGCACGACCGCGTACGTCATCGAGATCGGGCACAGGTGGCCGGCTTCGATTTGAATGTCGAGAAAGATGTAAGCGGCGCGGGCGAGATGGCCTCCCGGCTGGGTGGTGCTCTCCCACGGGAGGGAGTGCAGTCCCCAAGTCACCGCTCTGTCCATCAGCTGATGCCAGGAGGGATGGAAGTCGATCTGATCGATGCGGTGGCCATACCGATCGTGAGTACGAAGCTGAGGGGGGTAGCGGTTGGCGTCAGACGCCCACTGGTAAGACTCCGCCCGCGCCAGCTGGCGCCCGAAATCGATCAGCTTCGATACCGCCCAACTGGCTCCCTCGCTCACTGCTCCCAGGAGAAGTGGATCGGCATGGGCGAGGTCGTAGTCGACCAGGGGTGGCGCCTGATTCGAGACTTCATGGGTCGTCATCGGCTGATCGCGAGGGTATACCTGACCGGTGCCGACGGAACCTCCCCCCACCCCTTGGGAATTTCCCGAACCTAACTCGTACGGTCCGGATGACCTGGTGGCGATCGGCGCCGATCTCGAACCGGGGACACTGCTGGCCGCCTACCGGCGGGGCCTTTTCCCGATGCACACCGAGGATGGTGTGCTGGGTTGGTGGTCACCGGTCGAAAGAGGCGTCATCCCTTTGACTGGGCTCGTCGTCTCGAAATCGCTCCGCAAATCGCGACGGCGATATCGAGTGACTTTCGACAACGATCTGCCTGGCGTCATCAAGGGGTGCGCCGATCCTCGACGTCCTCAGGCATGGATCGGTCGAGAGGTGGTGGCGGCGTATCTCAGACTCGGCGAAATGGGCTGGGTCAGCTCGGTTGAAACGCGGGATGAGGACGGCGCTCTGGTCGGTGGTTTATACGGGGTGAGAATTGGTGGACTCTTCGCCGGGGAGTCGATGTTCAGCCTGCAGAGAGACGCTTCGAAGGTGGCGCTGGTCGCTCTCGTCGAGGCACTGGCTGGCCAGCCGGCGGCTCTTCTCGATGTCCAGTGGGTAACCGATCACCTGGCCTCGTTGGGCGCGGTCGCCATCGGACGCGGCGACTATTTCGAGCGGCTCAGGGCTGCCATCGACGCTCCTAGAGTCCCTGGCCCGTGGAGGGACAACGATTAAGCGATCGGGTCGTGGCAGGCATCGACTTGACACCGATCGGCAGGCGGGTCGCCGAGCGGGCCCGGCTGGTGGCAGATGCTCACGGTCTCCCTCTTCATTTGGTGAGTATCAACGAATCATCGAGCGAGGCGTTTCTCGACGACGGCCTCGGCCGCTTGCTATTTGAGCGCTATCAAAAGAACCTGGGCGATGTCGCCAACTGGCTTCGAAGCCGGGCCGCGGTTCCCGTTACCCACCAGGCGCTACGGGGGTCCATCGGTTGGGAACTGGTCCGCGAGGCGAAGAAGGCTTCGCTGGTGGTGGTGGGCACCTCCGCGGTCGACGTCGAGCGCTGCGGCCCGATTGCTCGCCGCGTGTCAATCATGTCGACGGGAGATGTCCTGGTTGTGCGGCGCCAGCCCCGAATGCCTTACCGAAAAGTGATGGCGGCGGTGGACTTTTCGAAGCACTCCGAGATGGCGGTGGAGGCGGCCCTCAGGTGGTATCCGGAGGCGGAGCTAACGGCGGTGTTCTCCTTGCCCGATCGCTTCGACCCGGCTCTCTCGGAAGCTGGCCTCTTCGACGTTGAGGTGGTGGCAGCGAGATCCACGCGCCTGAAGCTCGCTACCGAGCGGATGGAAGAGTTCGTCGCTCGCTGGCCCGGACGGGTGAGGCCTTTGGTGGTTGACGGCGCTCCTCCCACAGCCATCGATGAAGTCGTCAGGCGGCGGGGGGTGGACCTGGTGGTGGTCGCCAATCGGGGGGCAGGTGCTACCCGGATGATTCTTCTCGGCAGCGTCGCCGACGGCGTCCTCGAGACGATGCCGGGCGATGTCCACGTGGCCCGCGTCGAAGGCGACTTCCGCCGCCCCTAAACCCCCACCCCTACTCGAAACCTAAGGTTCCAGCATGCGGTTTCCGCATGCTGGAACCTTAGGTTTGCGTGCCGACCGCGGGAAGCGTGATCGTGAACGTGGTCCCGGGGCCGTCGCTGGCCACCGAGATCTTGCCGCCGGCCCGGGTGAGGATTGTGTGAACGGTATGCAGGCCGAGCCCGGTCCCTTTGCCGGGTTCCTTGGTAGTGAAGAAGGGGTCGAATAGCCGACCCACAACCTCCGGGGGGATGCCGGGGCCGGTGTCCGAGACCCCGATTACCACCGATCCGTCTTGGTTACTCACCGAAATTTTCAAGCTGCCTTCGCCGTCCATGGCATCGGCGGCGTTGTCGATCAGGTTGGTCCAGACCTGATTCAGGTCTCGCCCGGACGCTTCCACCTTTGCCACATCGGCCTGGTAGTCGCGCACCACCTCGATCCCGCGGAGCTTGTGCCTCAGCAAGATCAATGTGTCGTCGATCCCCTCGGTGACGAGCACCTCTTGGATTGGCGCCTGATCGAGGAAGGAGTAGTGCTTGACGACTCTGACCAATTCGGAGATGCGTTTGGCACCGATCCCGATCTCGCGGATGAGGTCGCTTGCGTTTCCTCTGAGGGCCATTAGCCGGACCCAGCGGGGTGCGAGCTCGGGGTCGAAATTCGAGATGAACTCGTCGAGGAGCCCAGGATTCCAACCGGCCGCCACGAGCGGAGCGGCGAGCTCCCAGGGCTCTTCAATCATGTGCTCGGTCAGCCAGTCTTCCACCACTCGTTCCGCCTCCAGGCGATCGAGGTTCGCCATCCGACTCGGAGGCTCGGGTGCCGTCCGCGAGCTATCACTGAGTCCCGGAAGCAGGCCCTCCACCTCAACACCGGTCGCCTGAAAGACACGGGCCAGCTCCTGGCTGGCCCGTCCTACCGCGGCGGCGGGATTGTTGAGCTCGTGCATGAGCTGGGCGGCCATACGACCCAATGCCGCCATCCGCTCTTCGTGTCGCAAGACCTCTTCCGTGCTTCGGAGACGCGAAGTGACGGTCCCGACCATGCGCCGGACCACTCGGGAATCCTCCAACAAGGCTTCAAAGGCTTCTGCGGGGATACGGACGAGACGCGATGGCATGGCGGCCGAGACCGAGGCAATTCGAGGAGCCTTGTCGAGCAGGGCCAGCTCGCCGACCACCTCGCCGGGACCGATCCGGGCCAGTTCGACGTCGCGGGGCTCTTGATGTTTGGTGACGACTAGCTCGCCCTCGACCAGGACGTACATCTCCTCGGAGGTGCTGCCCTCCTCAATGATGACCTTGCCCTCCTCGACCTCGATTTGCTTGGACTGATCGCACACCGTCCGTAGGAGCTCTTCGGGGAGATCGGAGAAGTAGGGGAGTCCCCGCAGAATTTCGGCCGTACTCCTCATAGTGAGGCGAGGTGTTGGTGCACGAATCGGATCGCGGTCGCCCCTTCGCCCGCGGCCCCGGCCACTCTCCTGATCGACCCGTGCCTGACGTCTCCGGCGACAAACACACCAGGAACTGACGTCTCCAGCGGGAGCGGCTGGCGCTCGACGTTCCAGCCCACGAGTGGCCCGAGGTCCGCCCCCGAAAGCACAAAACCTTTGTCATCGAGCTTCACGAGGTCGGCCAACCACTCGGTTTGGGCCCGTTGGCCAATGAATATGAACATGGCGCCGGCTTCAACGGTGGTCTCGTCCCCGGTAATGATGTTGCGCAAGGTGAGATGTTCGAGGTGGCCCTCGCCACTTGCTTCGATCACCTGGGTATGGGGCAGAACCGTCACTTCCTTGGTCGCCTCGATGTTGTCGATCAAGTAAGACGACATGGTTTGGGTCAGATCTTCACTCCGGATGACGATGGTCACCGAGTCGGTGAATCTGGTGAGAAACATGGCGGCTTGGCCTGCCGAGTTGCCGCCCCCCACGACGTACATGGGCTGATTGGCGTGAGCCTGCGCCTCGATTCGAGAGGTTCCGTAATAGACGCCCGCCCCGGTCAAATCCTCCAGACCTTTGGCCGGAAGCCGCCGGTAAGAGACCCCGCTGGTAGCAATAACGGCCTTAGCCGTGATCTCGGTCCCATCGGCAAGATGGATGATCCGAAAGGGATCTTTGCGCTCGATGCGGGTCACTGAAGCCGGCACCAGGACCTCCGCCCCAAACCGGGAGGCTTGCGCATGAGCCCGGCGGGCGAGGTCGGCTCCACTGATCCCACGAGGAAACCCGAGATAGTTCTCGATCAGAGATGACTGGCCCGCCTGCCCTCCCGGGGCGGCGGATTCGATCAGGATGGTCCGCAGTCCTTCCGACGCTCCGTAGACGGCGGCGGCCAGGCCTGCCGGGCCTGCTCCAACGATGGCGACGTCATAGGCGGCGGCCTTGGCATGAATCGGAAGACCGAGATGCTCGGCCAGAGTTCGGACGTCGGGGTTGAACAGTGGATCTCCGTCGATGGGAATGACGATGGGCAGGTCCTCGATGTGGCCCCCAAGACTCTCCATCAAACGATCGGCTTCCTCATCGCGGGTCGGAACCAGGTATCGGTAGGGAATCTGATTCATCGCCAGAAATGCCTTGAGCTCGTGGGCGGGGCGCGACCATTCCTGGCCGATCACCCGGACTGCCTCGAAAGTGGGGCGATAGTCGGCCTGCCAGTCATCGAGCAGGTCATCGAGCACGGGATAGAGGAGGCTTTCAGGGGGATCCCAGGGTTTGAGAATGTATCGGTCGAGGCCAACCTCGTTGATGGCGCTGATGGCGACTTCAGTGTCGGCGTACGCCGTGAGCAACGTCCGCTTGGCCAGCGGGAAAGGCTGAAGCGAGGCTTTGAGAACATCGATTCCGGTTACGCCCGGCATCCGCTGATCGGCGACGATCAGGGCCAGGGCGCTGTCCTTGAGGGAAAGGCCCTCTATGGCTTCAACGGCGTCGGCGCCACCCACAACGGGAAGAATCTGGTAATCCCGGGCATAGTGGCGCCGGAGGTCGCGAGCGACGGAGTTGAGAACCTCCGGCTCGTCGTCGACAACGAGGATCACCGGTCGGGAAGTAGTCACCACCCGCAAACCTAATGCTCTGGGCAGGCGTGTCCGGAGAGAAATGGAGTAGGTTCGCCCGGCAAATGAGCATTGTCCCCATCACTCCTCCCCGCCTCCGGACGATGGAACACGAGGAGCGACGGGCCACCTGGCTCGAACTGTTCTACGACCTGGCGTTCGTCGTCGCAGTCGCGGTCCTGGCCGACCGGCTCCATAGCGATGTCTCGGGGGTCGCCGCCTACTTGGGTTATTTCGGCCTGCTCTGGTGGCTCTGGGCGAGTCACACCTATTACGCCGACCGATATGACACGGACGACTTGGTGTATCGCCTGCTGGCGGCTCTGCAGATGGTGGCCATCGTCGTGATCGCTTCAGCTTTGTCCGGCGCCACCGAATCAACCGCGGCCTTCGCCTGGGGTTACGCGGTCGCCCGGTGGGTCCTGGTCTTCATGTACTGGCGCGCCTACCGCTACGTGGAGGAGACCCGGGGACTGGTGAAGGGGTATCTCGTCGGCTTCAGCCTGGCGGCCGTGGTGTGGACTGCCTCGGCCATGCTGCCCGAAGCAGCCCGAGTCACAGCTTGGGTCGTTGCGATTTCCATCGACCTCGCCACCCCCTGGGTGATGCGCCGCGAACAAGCTCGAGTCCCACTCGATGTCTCTCACCTACCAGAGCGATTCGGGCTGTTCACGATCTTGGTGTTGGGCGAGGCGATCACAGCCATTGTTGCGGGCCTGGCTCACGCCTCCTGGTCTCTCGCTCATGTAGCTACGGCCACCATGGGGATCGGGATCGCGACGGCAGTTTGGTGGATGTATTTCGACAATGCCTCCGGCGCCGTGGTACGCCGTTCCGCGTCCGTGCTACGAACCTGGCGACCAACGGCCTGGATCTACACCCATTTTCTCCTGGCGGCAGCGCTGGCCGCCCTTGGAGTCGCCCTCGAGATCGCCGTGGCTGATGCGGGAAGTGAACCGCTGCCAGGTGGCGGTCGCTGGTTGCTGCTCGGCGCTCTGTCGGTGGCTTTCGCCTCGATGGCGTTGATTCAACTGGCAGCGACGGCGGGGGAGGGCCAAGGTCGCAGCTCGACAATTGGCATCAACCGGCTGGCCGGAATCCCGGTTCTGTTCGCGATCGGGCTATTTCCCGGGCTCCGGCCGCAGTGGTTCACTCTGGCGGTGTTCGTGGTGTGCGTCGCCGAAGTGATTGCCGATTTGCGGTCGCGGGCC
>DATBKE010000045.1:0-34637 GCA_036556085.1 Acidimicrobiia bacterium
GACAATGGGGTGGCGGTGAAGCTGAGGGGTAATCCCGATCACCCGTATTCGCGGGGCGAGCTTTGTCCCAAGGTCAACAACTTTCTCGATCGGGTTTATCACCGCGACCGGATCCTTCATCCCCTGATTCGCTCCGGCCCCAAGGGAACCGGCAGTTTTCGCCAGGCTTCGTGGGAGGAGGCGCTGGGAGTCGTTGTTGACCGGGTGAAGTCGGTCGTCGCGGAGCACGGGGGAGAAGCGATCTACCCGTGGTGGGACGCCGGCACCCAGGGAGCAGTGCAGATGAGCTCGCTCGATCGCCGCTTCTTCGCCAACCTGGGTGCCTCCCAACTCACCGGGTCGGTGTGTGGCGCCACCGCCCGGGCGGGTCTGGCCACAACCTACGGGTCGGGGCTCTCGGCCGATCCGACCGATGTTCGGTTCGCCAAGTTCATCGTCCTCTGGGCAACCAATACCCGCCTGACCAATCGCCACCTCTGGCCCTTCGTCGACGAGGCGCGCCGCAATGGTGCCCAAGTTGTTGTCATCGACCCGATCAAAACGATTACTGCGGGTTCGGCCGACTGGCACATCCAACCCTTGCCGGGAACAGATGTGGCCTTGATGCTGGCGGTCGCTCACGTCCTCATCCGCGACGATCTCATCGACCACGACTTCGTCAATTCACATGCCAACGGCTTCGAGGAACTTGCCGCCCATGTCGCCGACTGGACGCCGGAGCGAGCGGCGGCGATATGCGGTCTTTCCTCAGACGAGGTCGAACGGTTCGCTACCGCCTACGGAACGATCAAACCGGCCTTCATCCGCACTCTGATCGGAGCCGAGCATCATGAGCAGGGAGCGATGTTTTTCCGGACCCTGGCGACGCTGCCGGTTATCACCGGCGCCTGGCGCCACCGGGGAGGGGGTCTGTCGCGATCAGTCGGATCCTGGTTCGACACCCAAGTCGACGAGACAATCTTCTCAGTCCCGAGCTCGAGTCGAGGTCTGTCGATGAACCACCTCGGCCGCAACCTCACCGATCCCTCCATCGGGATCCACCTCCTATTCATCTGGAATGGCAACCCGCTGGTCACCATCCCCAACGCGGCGCTGATCAGGCGGGGGCTCGAACGCGAGGATTTATTCACAGTGGTAAGCGAGCAATTTCTCACCGACACGGCTCGTTACGCGGACGTGATCTTTCCGGCGACAACTGAGCTCGAGCAGCTTGATGTGATTCCCGCCTGGGGGCATCTCTATCTCGGTTGGAACGAACCAGCGATCGCTCCGCTCGGTGAAGCCGTTCCCAACACCGAGCTCTGGCGACGCTTGGCCAAGGCGATGGGTATGACAGATCCGGAGTTCGCTCTCGACGACGAGTCCCTGGTGTCGAAAGTGCTGGTCGATACCGATGTCGATCTGCTCCGCAAGCAAGGTTGGCTTCGCCTCGATCTCCCGGAGGAACTCCTGCCTTATGCCGAGGGGGGATTCGCCACAGGAGACGGCCGGGCCGACCTCTTTTCCGATCCGGTGCCTCACTACCAGCCGCCACAGGAAGGACCGGGAGGCGAGTTGGCGCAGTCGTACCCACTCGTCCTCCTGACGCCCAAGAATCAGACCAGGTTTCTCAACAGCTCATATGGCGCCCACCACGCTGAGAAGGAGACCGGCCCTTTCTTCGAGATCGATCCCGAGGATGCCGACGCCAGGGGCATCACTGAGGGGGATCACGTGCGAGTTTGGAACGACCGCGGAGAGCTATCCCTTCCGGCCAGGATCAGCAGCAGGCTCCGTCCCGGGGTCAGCGCCATACCCTTCGGTTGGACAGTGGGAGCTGCTCATGCCAATGCCCTCACCAACGACACTTTGACCGACTGGGGCGGCGGAGTCGCATACTTCGATACCTTGGTTGAAGCGGCCAAGTCTGGGTAAGAACCAAGGGGCCTTCGAAAGGAGTCCGAGTGTTTGCCAACACCAAAGCATTTAGCGGTTTCGCGGTTCCGAACCTCGAAGCGGCCGAGAAGTTTTACGGGGACACCCTCGGCATCGACATCTCGAAGGGTGAGATGGGCGACCTGGTCTTGAACCTCACCGGCGGCCGGGACACCTTCATCTACGAGAAGCCCGACTTCGTCCCGGCTACCTACACGATTCTCAATTTCGTAGTCGACGACGTTGATCAGGCGGTGGACCGGTTGACGAAGAAGGGTGTCGAATTCGAACGCTACGAGGGATTTGATCAGGACGAGAAGGGCATTGCCCGCGGTGACCAGGGCCCGGCCATCGCCTGGTTCAAGGATCCGGCCGGAAACATCCTCTCGGTCCTCGAAGACCGCTAACCGGTATTCCGCATCCCGGCGGCGATGCCATTGACGGTCAGGAGCAGGGCTCGCTGGAGTTCCTCATCAGCTTCTTTGGCCTTGCGGCTTCTCTCCAGGAGTGAGACCTGTAAGTAGTTGATCGGATCGAGGTAGATGTTGCGTACCTCGAGGGTTCGAGCGAGGAGTGGATTCGAACCCAGAATCTCCCGGCCGGTGAGCTTTTGGACCTGGGAAACGGTCAGCTCGTATTCGGCGGTGATCTGCTCGAAGATCGGGCGATGCTCGGCGGCCACGAGTCGCTCGCAATAGCGACGGGCGATGGAGAGATCGGTTTTGGCCAGGGTCATCTCGACGTTGCCGAGGAACGCCTGCAGAAACAAGAACCGCTCTGCCATGTCGGCGAAGACATCCGAGTACTGCGCTCCGACCGCTCGCAGGCCCGATCCAACCCCGTACCAGCCGGGGATGATCTGGCGGGACTGCGTCCACCCGAAGACCCACGGTATGGCTCGGAGATCTTCGAGACCGCCACCCCCACCCGGGCGCCGCGAGGGCCGGGACCCGATATTCATCGCTCCTAGCTCCTCGACCGGGGTGGATGTCAAGTAATAAGGGATGAGCAGGGGATCGGAGACAAATCGGCGATACGCCGTGTGCGCCGCCGCCGAGAAGGCGTCCATCGCCTCCATCCAGCGCGCGAGAACCTCCGGCGGTTGCCGAGAGGTGCGATGGAGGAGAGAGGCCTCGAGCACGGACGAGAGGACCAGTTCCAGGTTGCGCGACGCCAGCCGGGGGAGGCCGTATTTGTCCGAGATCACCTCGCCTTGTTCGGTTACCTTGATTGCTCCATCCACCGTTCCATAGGGCTGAGCCAGTACGGCGGTATGAGAGGGTCCACCCCCGCGTCCGATGGTGCCGCCCCGACCATGAAAGAGCCGGAGATGGACACCATGCTTGGCAGCCGCGTCCTGAAGCAGCCGTTGTGACTTGTAGATCTCCCACTGCGAAGTGGTGATCCCGCCCTCTTTGTTCGAGTCCGAGTAGCCGAGCATGACTTCCTGGACCTCACCTCGTAGGGCGACCAGTTTTCGGTAAGGACCTACAGCCAGCAAACGATCCAGCAGATCGCCCGAGCGTCGCAACTCGTCGATCGTTTCAAACAGCGGAACAAAGCTGATGCGGGCGATGCCTTGAACTAGGTCGATCAAGCCCGCCTCTCGCGCCAGGACGGTCGCCGCCAAGACGTCATCGACCCCCTGGGTCATGCTGATGATGTAGGACTCGATGACCGGCCCGAAGCGGTCGAGGGCCTGGCGGATGACTTCGAAGGTGGCAAGAGTCCGCGCCTGTTCACCCTCGAGCGTGCTTATCGGTGAGGATAGAGGGCGGCGGCCGCTGAGCTCAGCGGCGAGCAGCGTTTCTCGGTGGTCGCGGTCGGGGTCATAGCCAACTCCGATCCGCTCATAGAGGGCGGACACGGTGTCGTGAAGCCGGTGAGCATGCTCGCGGATATCAAGCGTGGCCATGTGAAAGCCGAATGTGTCGACCCGACGGCGGAGCCGGGCGAGGACGCCGTTGGCCAGCAGTTCGCCTTCGTTGTCGCTGAGGGAATCCGCCATCAGTTCCAACTCGGCGGCCAGGTCTTGGGGGCCTTGGTAGTCGACAGCTGAGCGGGGTCGGCCCCCGGCGAGGATGCTCTCGCGGGTGTTGATGAGACGTTGGTGGATGTATGCGCATTTCAGGCGGTACGGCTCGTTGGCATTGAGGGACCGAAACCTGCGCCAAACCGCGGGCAATGACTCACGATCGGCATCGAGGGAGGCTTCGAGCTCCGGTGAGATACCTTTGATTGCAATCGAGACCGAGAGCTCCTCGGCCAGTTCCTCGACGGCGCTGATGAGAGCCCGGAGGCCGTGGTCGTGCTGAAGCTCGAGAGTCTCCATGGTCACCTCGGGGGTGACCTCAGGGTTGCCATCGCGGTCGCCTCCCACCCAGGAGCCGAAGCGGATCGCGGTCTGGTTTGCCGCCCCCAGGCGCCCAAGATGGATTGCGACCTCTTCTCCCAGATCGGCGAGGACCTGGTCAAAGAGGAGGTCTAGGTAGAAGATCGCCGACTTCACCTCATCGGACGGACTGGGCCGCGTCGCCCGTAGCTCATCGGTTTGCCAAATCTGATCGATGACCTCGGCGGTGCGGCGGTCGATCCGCTCCCTCTCCCGTTCGGTGGTAGTTGGCTCCATCCGCTCGGCTAGGAGGTCGGCGACCCCGAAGAGCTTCCGCAGAATCGAGCGCCGTGCCGCCTCGGTGGGGTGGGCGGTGAAGACCGGCCTGACCTCGAGGCGCTCGAGGATGGAATTCATCAAATTGGAAGCGAGGTCGGCGGCGAGGATTCGGTCGACGGTGTCGGAGAGAACCGCCTCCCGCCCGCCTTCGGCCAGCTCGCCTACCCGATGAGTCTGCTCGGCGACGTTGGCCAGATAGAAGTAGGCGGAGAAGGCGCGCACGGCCTCGATGGTGTTGGCGAGGTCGAGTCCTTCCAGCAGGCTGGCCAGCTCATCGTCGGCAGCAGCATCGCCAGCTTGCCGGTGGGCTTTGGTAAGACTCCGAATGTGCTCTACCAGATCGAGCAGGTCCGCTCCGTGCTGGCGGGTTAGGGCTTGGCCGAGCTGCGCTCCCAAGCGGCGGATGTCGGCCCGGAGTGCCTCGTCGCGACTGCTCATTCGCTTACGGTACCGGCCGCCTTCTCCATCAAACAGGGCCTCGGTTACCCTCCCCGGCCTGATGTTCGAACAGGTCGCGAGTCGCTTTGAAGCCATTTTCGACCGGTTGCGCGGTCGCGGACGCCTCGATGAACCGAGCGTTGACGCGGCATTGCGTGAGGTCCGGCTTGCTCTTCTCGAAGCCGATGTCAATGTCGGCGTTGTTCGGGCGTTCCTCGAGAGGGTCCGGGAACGAGCGATTGGTGCCGAGGTCCATCAAAGCCTCACTCCGGCGCAAGCGGTTATCAAAATCGTCCACGAGGAGCTGGTCACGACCCTCGGCCAAGCCAACGCTCCCCTCAAATCGGTTTCGCCGCCGCTCGTCATCCTGATCGCCGGACTCCAGGGCTCGGGAAAGACGACCACCGCCGCCAAACTGGCAAAGCATCTCAAAGGCAACGGACGCCGACCGCTGCTCGTCGCGGCCGACTTGCAGCGACCGGCCGCTGTGGAGCAACTACAAACGCTGGGGGCGCGAATCGACGTTCCGGTCTACACCGAGCGGACCAGTCGGCCCCCGCGCCTCGTTCGGGCCGCGCTGCGCGAAGCAACCCGACTTTCCCTCGACACCGTGATCATCGACACTGCCGGGCGCCTGCAGATCGACCGTGAGCTCATGGGCGAGCTCGCGGCTATTGACAAGGAGGCCAAGCCTCACGAGACACTTCTGGTGGTCGACGCTCTCACCGGCCAGGAGGCGGTGAACGTTGCCCAGGGATTCAAGGAACGGGTAGCGCTCACCGGCCTCATCCTCACCAAGCTCGACGGCGACGCCCGGGGAGGCGCGGCGATCTCGGTTCGCGAGGTCACCGGCGTGCCGATCAAATTCGCCGGCGTCGGGGAGGGCATCGACGGCCTCGAGACCTTTCATCCCGAACGGATGGCCTCCCGCATCTTGGGCATGGGAGACGTCCTCACCCTGATCGAGAAGGCCGAGCAAACCTTCGATCAGGAGCAGGCCGAGAAAGCGGCCGCCAAGATGCAAAAGGGTGAGTTCACGCTTGAGGACTTCCTCGAACAATTCGGTGCCCTAAAGCGGATGGGTCCGCTCAAAGACGTGCTTGCTATGATTCCCGGCTCCGGTTCCCTGCTGAAACAGGTCAATATCGAAGATCGCGACCTGCAGAGGCTCGAGGGAATGATCCGCTCCATGACCCCAGCAGAGCGTCGGAACCCCAAGCTGATCAGCGGCAGCCGCAAACGCCGAATCGCGGCTGGTTCGGGCCGAACCCCGACCGATGTCAATCAGCTCTTGAAGCAGTTCGGCGATGCGCAGCGGATGATGAAAATGATGTCGGGAGGCAAGGGGATGCCGAGCCTGGCGGGTATCTCGCCTGCAGCTCGGGCCCGCCCTCCGACCCACAAGAAAGCCAAAAAGAAGAGCAAGGGCAGAAGGTGAAACGATGGCAGTAAAGATGCGGCTGATTCGGATCGGCAAGACCCGCCAGCCCGTCTACCGGGTAGTGGTGATCGACGGTCGCTCGCCCCGTGACGGGCGATATCTCGACCAGGTAGGTCGTTACGACCCCCGCCAGGAGCCTTCGCTGATCGAGATCGACAACGACAAGGCTGTGGCGTGGATGCAAAAAGGTGCCCAACCCACCGACACGGTCAAAAAGCTCCTCGAGATCTCGGGGGCCATGTCGCGCTACAAGGTGGCGGCGGGGAAGATCCACACGGTGGCGGGAGGCGAGTGAGGTGGCCAAGGGCGAAATCGTCAAACGAGTGCTCGATTACGTAGTTGGTCAGATCGTCGACGATCCCAAAGCAGTCGAGGTAACAATCATCGAACAGGGCCCTGACGATGTGATCGCCGAGGTCCGAACCGGTCCGGGCGATATGGGGCGAGTCATCGGGCGACGTGGGCGCACGGCCCGCTCGATACGAACGGTCGCCCAGGCCGCGGCCGATGAAGAGGGCATCACCGCTTCTGTCGAGTTCGAGGACTGAGCTGCTCGAAGACCCGGTCCTGGTGGGAACCGTGGTCAAGGCCCACGGGCTCAAAGGGGAGGTGGTGGTCATTCCGCAAACTGACGACCGAACCCGTTTCGCCAGAGGTCGATCGGTGCACACCTCCGACGGGCGCGTCCTCACGGTGAAGAGCAACACCCCGGGAGAGAAAGGCTGGCTCATTGCTTTCTCAGAGATCAGGGACCGCAGCCGGGCGCAGGAGTTGGTGGGGCTCGATCTGCTCATCGACTCCCACAACCGCCGAACACTTGAGCCCAACGAGTTCTGGCCCGACCAGCTGATCGGTCTCGAGGTCCGCGAGCGCTCAGGTCAAGAGGTGGGTCGGGTCGCGAACGTAGACGATTCGCTCGACCAGGCCCGCCTCGTCATTGCTACCCCGAAAGGGGAGGTCGAGGTCCCCTTTGTTGACCAGTTGGTTCCCGAAATCGATTTGGCTGCCGGTTACTTGGTGATCGCAGCGATCCCTGGTCTCCTCGACTAGGGAAGTTCGATATCGATCACCACTCCCCGGTCGGAGCCATCCTGGGCCGATTGTTCCCCAACGAATAGCTCGGCGTCGCCGGATCCTGCAGGGTCCAGGGTCAAGGAATACTCGCCCCACGTTTCCACCCAGTCGGCGGCGGTGGTGAAATTCTCATCCAGGACAGATCCACCCTGGCTGATTCGAGCGATGGTGTTCGCCTCGAAGTTGCGCGAATAGCCAGTGATCTCGGTCGGAACGTCGACCGGGCCGGTGGTGGGGGAGATAACGACCACGTTTTGGGCGAACGCAGCCAGCCCGTCGAGCTCACCTCCGCCGGGCTCAAGCTCTACCTTGACCTGACCGGGAGATTCGGCCACCGACACGCGGGCCAGGGCGGGGGCAACGAGATGGAAATCGACAAAGAGGGTGCGGTCGGGGCGACGGGCCACATAAACGCGGTCGACCAGACCCGATTGCACAAGCTGGTCCGTCACCGACGTCGCCTCGAGATCCAGGTAGACGCGCACGACGGCCGACGAACGGAGGAATTCGGCTGACATAGTCGGGGCCGACGTCGCCGGAGCTGCCTGCGCGGTCACGAAATCGATCGTGAAGACTTCGCACTCGGGATTGGTTTCCCAGGTGATGGCGCCGATTTGCTCGGCGTCACCCGACGTCCCTCCGGCGCCGACCTCGCCGTCTTCGGTCATCGCCTCGCCTTCCCCGCACCCACCTACCTCGGTGGTAGTGGTGGTGGTCGCGACGGTCGTCGAGGCGGGGACTGATGTGGTTGAGGCGGAAGTCGCCGGAGTTTGCGTTGACGTGGACCCACCCCCTGAAGTGCACGCGGCAACTACGACAACCAGTGCGAAGGCGTGAAACATTCTCATGCCGGACTAAGACGCAGGGTACCGTTAGCCAGTTCCACCTCCCGGAGAGATGTTGGAGGAGAGAAAGCAGTTCGGGCCGCCGGTCGCCTTCACCATTCGTCGTATTGCCGGCGGCGCCCGCCTCATCGGCTTGGCCTGGATGATGGTCTTGGTCATGGTCGCCCTCGCCCGCGACGCCATGGCGCGACCTGGAGTTGGCTGGGTGCTGGTCGGCCTGTCAGCCGTCTGGGCTGTGGTGGCCGCTATTGACCAGGTCCGCGATCGTCCCGCCGATCCCTGGTGGATCACCGCCGGAGATGCAGGTTTGGCGGCCTTTGCCCTCGTGGCGCCGGAGATCGCGGGTTCGAGTGATCTCTTTTACGGAGGCTTTCCTGGCATTGCGGTGGTGGCGGCGGCAGCCCGGCAGCGTTCGGTGGGCTGGGTGGTGGCGGCTCTCCTCTCGGTGGTAACCATCGCCCGCTTTCAGATTGCTGACGTGTCCCAAGCTCTCGCCCAGCTGTCGGCGCTGGTTACTTACGGCATGCTGGCGGCCATCGTCGGATGGGCTGTTCACGTCATCTATCGAACGGATGACGCCCGACGGAGGGCCGAGGACCAGCAAGCCAGGGCAGAAGAAAAGGCCGCCCTGGCGGCTCACTTGCATGACTCGGTTCTCCAGACTCTCGCTCTGGTGCAAAGAGAAGCCAGCGACCCCTCCCGCGTTGCCTCGCTGGCTCGCCGCCAGGAGCAGGAGCTTCGGGGCTGGCTCTACGGGACCATCGACGGCGACGCCCCCGGCTTGGCCCGGAGCCTCGAGGTCGCGGCTAGCGAACTGGAAGAAACATATGGAGGAACGGTGGAGGTAGTAGCCGTGGGAGACGCAGCCGTTCAAGGTTCCGCGAAAGCGATACTGGCCGCCGGACGCGAGGGGATGCTTAACGCCCTTAAGCACTCCGGGACCGACCGGATAGACGTCTACATGGAGGTATTGCCCGAGACGATCAAGTTGTTCGTCCGGGATCGTGGGGTTGGATTCGATCGGGTCACCATCCCGGCCGATCGAGCCGGAATCCGGGATTCCATCGAGGGGAGGATCAGGGCCGTTGGAGGCAATGTCGAGATCAAGACTCTGTCCGGCCAAGGAACCGAGCTCCGTCTGGAAGTCCCGCGATGATCAGGGTCTTCGTCGTCGACGATCACGACCTCTTTCGGGTTGGAGTCCGGGCCGGGCTGGGGCCCGAAATCGATGTGGTCGGGGAGGCTTCCGAGGTGGGGCCCGCTGTGGAATTGATCAACGAGCGTGTGCCCGACGTTGTTCTGCTCGACGTCCATCTTCCGGGAGGCGGCGGCCGCTTTGTGATCGAGGGTGTTCGCCGCAAACACCCGCAAGTAGCTTTTCTGGCCCTCTCGGCCTCTGATTCGGCGGCGGATGTCGTGGGGGTGGTGCGGGCGGGCGCCGCTGGCTATGTCACCAAGAACATCTCGCCCGCCGAGTTGCGCGACGCGATCGAACGGGTAGCTGGAGGAGAACCGGTCTTCAGTCCCCGCCTGGCGGGATTTCTCCTCGACACCTTCTCCCACCTCCCACCGGCGGACCCCGAGCTCGATCGCCTCTCCGACCGCGAACGGGAGGTGCTCCAGCTGATTGCCCGGGGATACACATATCGGGAAGCGGCCGCCGAGCTCTTCATCTCGATCAAGACGGTCGAGAGCCATGTGTCCTCGGTGCTCCGCAAGCTCCGGCTGTCCAATCGCAACGAGCTCACCCGCTGGGCGGTCGAGAGAAAGCTCATCTGAGAAATCCTCAAAAACTCCTTGACAAAGTGACAGCTTTATGACATCATAACGATGTCAGATAAGAAGTCGTTCCGGCACCAGCCGGGTAGAGGAGAGAGGGAAGACATCATGTTGATCAGCATCGATCTCCGCTCAGTGAAGGCAATCCAGGATCTACGGTTCGGGCCTCGTGGTGAGAGCCGTAATCCCCGACCGAAGGGTTAAGCCAGATGCAGACATCGGCTGCCCTTCATAACCTGGAATCGGCCATCGAGGCTCAGCTGGCTTTGGTGGCCGATCCCGCGGTAGAAGCCGGTGGAAGAGCGGTGCTGGCCGCTTTGCGCCCCGCTCTCAAGGAAGCGGCGATGGAGCTAGCCAATCAAGCCACCGAGGAGGTGGCGGCACAGCTCCCCGCATACCGGGTTGAGCTGGTACTGGCCGATGGAGAGCCCAGTATTCGAGTGAGCGCGGATGAAACCACCGCCACCTCGGTCGAAGGCGACTTTGATGCCCGGATCACTCTTCGCCTTCCCCCCGCCATCAAGGACATCGTCGAGCGAGCGGCCACCGAGTCCGGCGACTCTGTCAATGCCTGGGTGGTCAAGACATTGGCGGGCAAGGTTCATGGTCCGCGGGCGAGCAAGAGGCGAATTGTCGAAACCCTCGACATATGAAGTTTGAGTTTCCTGTCGATGACGTCCCCACGATCGAGCTGCGAGTGGCGTCCGGGCGCGCCGATCTTCACCCGGGGGCTTCCGGCAGCGTCGAGGTCGATGTAACCGGAAGTGGCGCCGAGTTCGTCGTTGTCGAACAACTCGGCTCGACGATTTTGATACGTGAGGAGCGCAGGCTCTTCGGTGGACGGAGCGTCAACATCCGGGTCAGCACGCCACCCGGCTCGCATCTCGATGCCACAGTGGCCTCGATGGACATCTACGCACGGGTGGATCTTGGACGCATCAACATGCAGACAGCTTCCGGTGATCTGGACATCGGACAGGCCGACGGCATCGTCCTCCGAACTGCCTCGGGCGATGTCAAGGTCGGCGAGATCCTCAACGATTGCGAGGTCAGTTCGGCATCCGGGGACGTGCGGATCCATCGCATTCATGGCGACTTGAGCGTTTCGACCGCGTCCGGCGATATCGTGGCCGACGCCGTCGATGGTCGGTGCGAGCTGAAATCGGCCTCTGGCGACCTCCGGGTCGGGTGCTGCCGGGGTGCCATGATCGAGCTGAAGTCGATGTCGGGGGACCTGAGGGTCGGAATTCCAGCCGGCACCAGGGTCGAGGCGGAAATTGACTCTCTTTCCGGCGATGTTCATCTGCCCAAGACCAAGAGCAACGTCACCCCGCAAAGAACCACCAAGCTCCGAGCCCGCACCGTATCTGGCGACATCGAGGTCTCCAGAATCGATAGCTAGCGGTCTCCGAGCCATACTTCCTGGGGATGGAGCCTTTCGACTCCCCGGAAGAGGCTCACTTCCGAGCCCAGGCACGGGCATGGCTGGAAGCGAACGCCCACAGGCCCCTTGCCCCGCCGATCGCGCCTTCAGCCATCGTGGCCGAATGGACTCCGGCGGAGGAGGTGGAAAAGCTTGCCGAGGCGCGGGCCTGGCAGAAACTCAAATTCGATGCCGGTTGGGCGGGAATCGCCTGGCCCCCTGCCTACGGTGGCCGAGGCCAAAGCATCGTCGAGCACAACATCTTTAGCGCCGAAGAGGCCCACTTCGATATTCCCCACGATGCGCTGGTTGTGGGTCTCGCATGGTGTGGGCCAGCTGTCCTCCTGCTCGGGAACGAGGAGCAACGCCAACGTCTTCTGCCGCCCCTTCTTTCCGGCTCAGAGGTCTGGTGCCAGCTCTTCTCTGAGCCCGGGTCCGGCTCAGACCTGGTCTCTCTCACCACCCGGGCGGTGCGCGACGGAGACGAGTGGGTGATCAGCGGGCAGAAGGTTTGGACCACCTTCGCCCACCTTTCGGAATGGGGCTTGTGCATCGCCCGGACCGATCCGGAGCTCCCTCCTCATCGGGGGCTAACGGCATTCGTCGTCGATATGCGGTCGCCCGGAGTAGAGACACGACAGATTCGGCAGATGACCGGATCGGCCAACTTCAACGAGGTCTTTCTCAATGAGGTGCGGGTTCCCGACTCCAATCGGATCGGGGAGGTCGGAGATGGCTGGAGGGTGGTGATCACCACGTTCATGTTTGAACGCACCGCTGTCCTGTCGATCGGTGCCACCGTGGCGGACGCCTTCACGGCCCTGCTGGCGGCGCGGGCGCCTACCGATGGGAGCCAGCGAGACCGATTTCTCAGGGTGATAGTGGCGGGAAAGGCCCTCGGTTACACCCAGATGCGCATGGCGACGGCGTTGGCCCAGGGGCGCATGCCGGGCCCGGAGGGCTCGGTTGCCAAGTTGGTGGGAACCATGCTCCTGGCCGAGCTCTACGACCAGGCGCTCGATGTACTAGGCGCGGACGGGATGCTCGCCGATGGCGACGCTCCGTACGGCGGGGAATGGCAGGATGCGTTCTTGGGAACCCCGGGGCTCAGGATCGGGGGCGGCACCGATCAGATTCAGCGCAACATCATCGCCGAAAGGATCCTGGGGCTGCCTAAGGATTGGCGGTGAAGGTCTCCGTCATCACTCTCTTCCCCGGGTTCTTCCCCGGCATTCTCGAGACCTCGATCGTTGGTCGAGCCGTAGAGACGGGGGCGCTCGAGATTGAGCTGGTCGACCTCCGGGAGTTCGGGAAGGGGGCTCATCGCCAGGTCGACGATGCCCCCTTCGGTGGGGGGGCGGGAATGGTGATGATGGTGGAGCCCCTTGCCACTGCGCTGGCACCTCTCGCGTCGGCCCACAAAGTCTTGTTGAGCCCCGCCGGTGCTCGGCTCGATCAGGCTCATCTCGATCGGTTGGCCAGGCTTTCCGATTTGGTCTTGGTTTGCGGCCGCTACGAAGGCGTGGATGAGCGCGTCTCCGAGCATCTAGTTGACGAAGAGGTCTCCCTCGGCGACTTCGTTCTTGCAGGTGGTGAGATCGCCGCCGCCGCGATTATCGAAGGAGTGGCCCGACTCCTCCCCGGGGTGGTTGGCAACCCGGCCTCCACCCGAACCGAATCCTTCCGAGAGGGCCTCCTCGAAGAACCCCAGTACACCCGGCCGCGGAGCTTTCGGGGCTGGGAGGTACCAGAAGTCCTCCTCTCAGGCGATCATGTTCGCATCGAAGATTGGCGCCGCCAGCAGCGGATGGAGCGGACGAGAAGGCGGCGCCCGGATCTGGGAAAGTCGGAGTCCTGATAAGATCTCGGTCCTGGCGACTCGCCAGCCTCCTCAAAGGAAAACGTCGATGAACAAGCTTGACATGCTCCGGGGCGACTACGCGCGCGAAGACATTCCTTCGTTTAGACCGGGGGACACCGTCAGGGTCCATGTGCGGGTGACAGAAGGCAACCGGGAGCGGACCCAGGTCTTCGAGGGTGTTGTCATTGCCAGAAATGGGAGCGGACTCGATTCCACGTTTACGGTCCGCAAAGTGAGCTTTGGCGTCGGAGTCGAGCGGGTTTTTCCGTACAGCGCTCCCATCATCCAGAAGGTAGAAGTCACTCGCCGCGGGGACGTCCGGCGATCCAAGCTTTACTACCTGCGAGACCGGGTGGGTAAGTCCGCCCGTATCAGGGAGAAGCGGGACTGACCGTCGAGGCCCCGCGCCGGGAATCAAGACAGCGAAAGCCCAAACCGAATCGGCCGCTGTGGATCGAGCTGCCAATGCTTTTGTTGGTGGCCATCACGATCGCAGTGGTGATCAAGACCTTCCTCATCCAGCCGTTTTACATCCCCTCCGATTCGATGGTGCCCACCATCGTCGAAAACGACCGGGTGATGGTCTCCAAGCTCAGCTATCAATTCGGGAACGCACAGCGCGGGGACATCGTTGTTTTCATCTCACCGTTCAACGACGACATCGATCAGGAGACTTTTGGCGAGGCAGTCGTGCGTCACATCGTCGAGTCCATCGGAATCCGAACGGCCTCGGCAGACGACTTGATCAAGCGCGTGGTGGCGATTTCTGGCGACGAGGTCTCGGTTCGTGGGGGATATCTCGAGATCAACGGCGCCCGTGTCGACGAGCCTTACTTGCTGGACCAGGGCATCATGCCCGATTTCGGCCCTGTCGTGGTGCCACCAAACTCTGTCTTCGTGATGGGGGACAATCGGCTGGTCTCTTACGACAGCCGTCGCTTCGGCGCCATTCCAATGGATCGGGTACTGGGCGAGGCCGTTGTTCGAATCTGGCCGCCGAGCCGGTTCGGAGCCGTGGACGCCCAGTCCTGAGGACTTGGTCCTGAGGGGCAGGTGGTTTTAGTCCCTTGCACCACCTATAAGTCGGAACATGGACTGGGTTGCCTGCCGAGAGCTTTCCACCGCCGCTCTCGGCCGCCTGGCAGAGGAGACAGCGTGCCGGTTTCTCCGCACCAAAGGGATATCGGTCTCAGCTCGAAATGTCGTCCTCGATGCGGGCGAGATTGACATCATCGCCCCAATCAGAGGCGAGCGGACGCTGGTCGAGGTGCGCTCGACCCGCACCCGGCCCGGAGCTGGTTGGCCGGCACCGCAAGCGTTGGCCGCTTTTGATCTTCAGAAGGCTGAACAGGTCCGAAGACTTGCGCGCATCTCCCGTTGTGCTCGTATCGACGTGATTGCGGTCCGCTTTCACGAGGTCGGCATCGACTTGCACTGGGTGCCAAGGGCGGTCTAGAGAGGCCGTGTAGCCTCAAATGAATGGACGCGATAGTCGCTGAGGGACTTCGCAAGCGCTATCGCAAGACCATTGCGCTTGACGGGCTCTCCTTCACCTTTCCCGCCGGACGGGTTAGTGGCTTTCTCGGACCCAACGGTGCAGGTAAGACCACAACCTTTCGCTCGTTGCTGGGCTTGACCAAACCAGATGCGGGATCGATGGAGGTGCTCGGGATGTCAGTGCGCGAACGGCTTCCTGAGATCGTGAAGCGCCTGGGAGCGATCGTTGAGGAACCGGGATTGGTGAAGGGGCTCTCGGGACGTGACAACCTGGTAGTGGCCGCCCGCACCTTGGGGCGGGGCCATGAGCGGGTTGACGATCTGCTCGAGTTCTCCGGTCTCGGATCCGAGGGTGGACGTCGAATCGACGGCTACTCGAAGGGCATGCGTCAACGTCTGGCCCTGGCGGCCTCGTTGTTGGGCGATCCCGAGCTTCTGATTCTCGACGAACCGCTCGACGGCCTTGATCCGGCCGGCCAGGCGCAGATTAAAGACAGCCTGCGCCAGCTGGCGAGCCAGGGGAAGACTGTCATCGTCTCCTCCCACAACCTCTCCGACATCGAGGCCATGGCCGATCACGTGGTAGTGATCAACAAAGGTCGCCTCCTCGCCGCCGGGGATCTGGCATCTTTGCTCGGTTCGTTCCGGAGTGGTTACACGGTTGACATCGATGAGCCCGAACGAGCCGCCGCGGTTCTTACCGAAGCGGGGTTCGCTGCTGTCGTCGAAGGGGATCTGCTCGCGGTATCGACCGACGACGGCGCCGCCGTCGCCCGGGTCCTGGCAACCGCCGAAATGTTCCCCCGCGAACTCGCCCGTCGCTCGGGCCGTCTGGAGGAGCTGTTCCTGTCGCTCACCGAAGGCGATCGATGAGCGGGGAGAACAATTGACCGGTCTCCTCAGGGCTGAGTTGATCAAGACGTTCAAGCGACGGACGTTTTGGGTCTTGACCATCGTCCTGGTGCTCCTCACGGGATTTTTGGCGGGAATCTTCTACCTCCTGCCGAGAGTGATCGACGATCAGGGGGGATTGTTCGAGATCCAAAAGCCGGCTGCCTACATCTTCGGCGCCGGCCAGGTCATGGGTCAGACCTGGTTTCCGCTGATCCTGGCGACGATGGCCCTCGCCGGCGAGCTCGCCACGTCGGCCTGGTCCACCACGTTGACCCGCAATAGCCGCCGCGGCCAGCATCTGGTCGCTCGGCTATTGACCAGCACCGCCGCAGCCTGGCTGGCAGTCCTTCTCGCCATCGTCGTCTTCTCCATCGCCACGTTTTTCCTCGCCGAAGGCACGGGCGAGCTCGACGCCGCCGCCTGGTGGGACATCGTCTGGAAGGCACTCCTGGTGCAATTCACGTGGGTGGCGCTGGGTTTGGCCTTCTCTGCCTGGCTGCGCTCGGTGGGACCAGCCATTGGGGCCGCCCTCGCCTTCACCTTTGTCGAAGGGCTTCTCATCCTCTGGGAAGGTTTCCGCCAGGTGTCGCTTTCGATCCACACCTCGGCGCTCTTGGGGTCGCTGAGCGTGGGAGGATTCGGTCAGATACTGGGGGATCTACCGTCGTTTCGTCGCGGTCTCATCGTTGTCCTCAGCTGGTCGGTGATCGGAGTACTCATCGCCTGGGCGGGACTCAAGCTGCGCGACGCCTGAGCCGTATCGGCTGCGGTGCTCACCGGGGTCCGGCGCCAAAACGACGTCGCATCTCTTTGTGCCAGCAGCCGTGATGCCAATGCCGTCGGTCGTCGGGCTCATCGTCGGGGACCACGACCAGATGGAAAACTCCCACTCCAATGGTGTAGTTGCAACCCGGACAGAGGTACTGCTTGCGAGCGGCGTACGGCTGCACCGGAGTCACGGTTACCCCCAGATCGCCCACACCACGAGGCCGATGATGACGACGATCGTTCCGGCCATCAACGCCAGGTCGAGAGCGCTCTTTCGCGCCGGTCGAAAGGGGTTGAAGCCCATGTCTCCCACGTTACCGATTGACCCCGTCGCTACCGTGACCGGCCATGTGGTTGCGATCCGAAGACCGGGGGCCGGCTCGCTGGCTCATCCTCGATCGGGTCGAGAGAAAGAATGCTGTTCCTCCCGGGGGCTGGGACGACTTACGCAGCGCTTTTTCGAACTTCGAATCATCCGATCAAAGGGTGCTGGTCGTCACCGGAGCGGGAGGGGCGTTTTGCTCTGGCGCGGACCTCGATCCTGCCGCCCACAGTGGCACCGGAGTCATCGCCAATCGCCGCCGCATGCAGCACGTGGGCGAGGCGGCGATGGCCCTTCATCGCCTGACAAAGCCGGCCCTGGCCCTCGTCGACGGGATTGCCGCCGGGGCGGGAATGAATCTGGCGCTGGGATGCGACCTCGTGGTTGCCACAACCCGGGCGCGCTTTTCCGAGATCTTCGTGCAAAGAGGATTGACCGTCGACTTCGGGGGCACCTGGTTGCTGCCGCGGATCGTGGGCTTGCAAAGGGCTAAGGAGCTCTCGTTGACAGGAAGGATCATCGACGCCGACGAAGCCCTGGCGCTCGGTCTCGTGCTGGAGGTTATCGAGGATACGGCCCTCGATCAGCGCCTGGAGGAGATCACCTCCTCTCTCGCCAGCGGCGCTCCCGTGGCGCAGATGTTTGCCAAGCAGAACCTCAACCACTCGTTCCAGTTGGATTTCACCCAGGCGTTGGCTTCTGAAGGCCAAGCCCAGTCAATTTGCCTGGAGAGCGAGGACGCAGCCGAAGGAGTGAACGCCTTCCTCGAGAAGCGCCCGCCCAGCTTTCGCGGACGGTGATCACCCCTCCCTCACGACCCCCTAGTCCGCGACACCTCTCGCCCGTATAACGACTGGGTGTTTGCCCAGGCGATGTCAGTGGCGATGGTGGGGGCCGAGCCGCGACCGGTCCGGATCGAAGCTCATGTCGGTAGACCCATCGAATCGTTCTCCCTGGTGGGGTTGCCCGACACCTCTGTTCGCGAGGCCAAGCAGCGGGTTAGAGCGGCAATCCTCTCCACAGGACAGGAGCTGCCCCACCGCCAGATCACGGTCAACCTCTCGCCGGCTGACCTCCCGAAGGCTGGAGCCGACTACGACCTTCCCATCGCCCTTGGAGTTCTCGCGGCCTCCAAAGTGATCCCGAGCCCCAGTCGGATGATCGTCGCCGGCGAGCTCGCTCTCGACGGCACGGTCCGTCGCAGCCGCTGGGCGATCGGGGCCGCGCTCCTGGCGACAGAACGCGGCTGGCCGTGTCTGGTCTCCGAGGCAGATGCGCCCACCGCCGCCCGGGTACCGGGATCGCGGGTGTTTGCGATCGCCAGCCTGGCGGAGGCAACGTCCCTGGTCAGCGGGGGATCAAGCCCGCGAGTGGCGGAAGCCAAGATCGATGAGCTTGCGACTGACGAAGGCGACCTGGCAGAAGTCCGCGGGCAACCATTGGCTCGCCGAGCTCTGGAGATCGCGGCCGCAGGCGGACACCACCTTCTAATGATCGGTTCACCGGGCTGTGGCAAGACCATGCTCGCCCAACGATTGCCCACGATCTTGCCGCCGCTCGCGCCTTCCGAGGCGGTCGAAGTCGCCTGTCTCTGGGCATCGGCCGATCGGCGCCGGCCGTTGACCTCCCGCCCTCCATTTCGTGCGCCTCATCACTCGGCTTCCATGGCAGCGGTTGTCGGTGGGGGAAGTCCCCATCCTCAGCCGGGAGAGGTATCGCTTTCGCATGGTGGGGTGCTTTTTCTCGACGAGCTCGGCGAGTTCCCGCCCCACTTGCTAAACGCTCTCCGCCAGCCGATCGAGGAAGGCTCGGTCACGATCGCCCGCCGGGGACGAAGCGTCACTTTTCCGGCCCGGGCCCAGGTGGTCGCTGCCTCCAATCCCTGCCCTTGCGGTTTTCAGGGCGACCGCATCGTGTCCTGCCGCTGCTCGCCGGTAGAGGTGGCTCGTTATCGAGCGCGCCTCACGGGTCCTTTTCTCGATCGGTTCGACCTTCGCCTTCACATGACGGCTCCCGACCCCGATCTGCTCTTGGGTTCTCCGTCAGAAGACTCGGCCACCGTCAAACTCCGGGTGCTGGCGGCGCGTCAAGCACAGCTGGATCGGAGTCAACGAATCAACTCGGCCCTCAGCCGAAACGAACTCGACGGGCTGGTCTTCGATGGAGCCGCTCTCGATCTCGTCGCTGCCGCCGTACGCAAGGGGGCACTCACCGGACGGGGAGCCGATCGGGTGCGCCGGATGGCGCGCACCATTGCCGACCTCGCAAAGTCAGAGACTGTCAGCGAGATTCACGTCGGAGAGGCGCTTTCGTATCGAGGTGCAATCTGACCAAGCTTCGTCGGGAGTCTCTTCCCAGCTATCTCGACGGGATCGGAGGACTCCCCGAGAAGTTGTGGGTGGTGGGCACGTTTCCCCCTCGCCTCGGGGTAGCGCTCGTAGGCACGAGACGATCGACCTCGTACGGGGAAACCGCCGCCAAAGTCCTTTCCCGGGCGGTGGCCAGCGCCGGGTGGCCGGTAATCAGCGGGTTGGCACGCGGCATCGATGGAGTCGCCCACCAAGCCTGCGTCGAAATCGATGAACCTGGTTGGGCTGTCCTCGGTTCGGGGCTTGACATTGTCTACCCGCGCCAAAACGAAAGCCTGGCCCGAAAGCTGGTCGAAGGCGGTGGGGGGCTGATATCCGAATACGAACCTGGGACGCCACCCGCCCCGTTTCGCTTTCCGGCCCGCAATCGAATCATCGCTGCCTTTTCCGCCGCGGTGGTCGTTGTCGAAGCGGCAGTGACCGGGGGAGCGCTGATCACCGCCCGGCTGGGACTCGAGTTGGGACGTGAAGTACTGGCGGTGCCCGGAGATATCAATCGGACGGTCTCGGCGGGCTGCAACCTTCTCATTCGAGACGGAGCCCACCCGGTCCTCGGACCCGAGGACCTAATCGAAACCCTGACATTCGTCCTCGGCCCACCACCGCGGACATCAACAGCCCCACCGACGTGGTCGGAGAACGTCGAGGCGTTGTTGGCGCGATCGGATCGTCCCATCGGCGAGGCGCTGGCGGCGTTCACGCGCCATGAGCTCGGAATCTGAGGTGGCTGGCAATACCCTGACCTCCGATGGCCAATCGCCAATTGCCCGAATGGTCGCTGTCGATGGTCGAGTCCTATCTCGATCGGTTGCAGACCCAGCGGGGATATAGCCCCCACACCGTCGATGCGTATCGCCGGGATCTGACCCATTTTGTCGGCTTCTGCTCTACCGCGGGAATAGGTGACTTCGCCACGGTCGATCGCCCTCTCCTCCGTCGCTATTTGACCTCCCTCGATAAGCATGGATATGCCCGCCGTTCGATCGCCCGCAAGTCCTCGGCGATTCGGGCTTTTTTCGATGATGCAGTCCGCCGCCACCTCCTGGCTCAGAATCCCGCTGCGGTCCTCACCCGGCCCCGACTACCCGAGCGCCTGCCCCGTGCCCTCCCGCAACGGCAGGTGAATTCGCTCCTCGATTCGCTACCGGCCAGGAGTCCCAAGGATCTCCGCGACCGGGCGATTCTCGAGCTGCTCTACTCGACGGGGATCAGGGTCTCAGAGTTGGCCGCATTGACGATCGATTCCCTCGGGACCGACCTCCTGACAGTGATGGGAAAGGGGGGGCGGATGCGATCTATACCGGTGGGCAGACCTGCTCAAGACGCGATTGCCCGCTGGCTCGACGAGGGGCGCCCGGAGATGGCCGGCCCTGAGGCAGAGGGCTGGCTCTTCGTCGGCGACCGGGGCCGGCATCTGGATGAAAGAGGGGTTCGCCGGGTGGTACGCAACCGGGCCGCCACCTTTCCCCATGCCCTCCGTCACTCGTTCGCTACACATCTCTTGGAGGGTGGTGCCGACTTGCGGGCGGTTCAGGAGCTTTTGGGACACCGTGATCTGGCGACCACCCAGCTTTACACTGCCGTTTCCGCCCAGTATCTGAAATCCACTTATGACCTCAGCCATCCTCGAGCCTGACGAAGAACAGAGCGCCCTCCCTGGGCTCTGGCAGCGTCTCAAGGAGGACAGCGACAGCGGGGCCCGAGAGGCTCTCATCCTCCAGTACTCGCCGCTTGTCAAATTCGTCGCCGGCCGCGTGGCTGCCGGCCTGCCCCGTAACGTCGATCAGTCCGACCTTGTCTCCTATGGCGTCTTCGGATTGATCGATGCCATCGACAAATTCGAGCCCGAGCGCGGATTCAAGTTCGAGACCTACGCCATCAATCGGATCAAGGGTTCGATCCTTGACGGACTGCGCTCACTTGATTGGGTTCCTCGATCGGTCCGTTCCCGGGCCCGGGAGATGGAGCGGTCCCTATCCGAGCTCGAGCACCGGCTGCAGAGAACCCCCTCCGATGAGGAACTGGCCAAACACATGGGTCAGGAGGTGGACTCGGTCCGGTCCACCCTGGCCGAGATCTCCAACCTGGGATTGATTGCCCTCGATGAAATGATCGGGCCGGATGCCGGCTCCTCCCTCGGCGATTTCCTCCCCGACCTCGGGGGAATGAGTCCCGAGGCGGCGTTTCAGGCCGAGGAGACGAGACACATGCTGGGAGACGCCATCAACCGGCTCCCCGACCGGGAACGGTTGGTTATCACTCTCTACTACTTCGAAGGGTTGACACTGGCCGAGATCGGAGAGGTTCTCGGGGTTACTGAATCCAGGGTCTGTCAGATTCATGCCAAAAGCGTGCTCTCGCTCAGAAACCGGATGGCCTAGCCCCCGCTACCATCCCCTTCCAACGACACACGTCGGCGATCCCTCTCAGGTCGGAGCGTCTCCGGGCGCGCCGCTACGCCGGCGGAGGCACAACCAAAGGAGAAACTGTGACTGCGGTGACCATCAAGCAGTTGCTCGAGGCAGGGGTCCATTTCGGACACCAGACCCGGCGCTGGAATCCCAAAATGAAGCCGTACATCTACGGCGAGCGCAACGGCATTCACATCATCGATCTTCGCCAGACCCTGGCTCAAATCGAAGCGGCGGCCGCATATTTGAAGGATCTCACGGCCAAGGGCGGCACCGTCCTCTTCGTGGGCACCAAGAAACAAGCCCAAGCCCCAATCGCTGAAGCGGCCCAATCGGCTGGAATGCCCTATGTCAATTTCCGCTGGCTCGGTGGAATGCTTACGAACTTCAGCACCATTCAAAAGCGGATCTTTTACATGAAGGAACTGGAGCGGATGGAGGCCAGCCAGGAGATTGCCAGCCTCTCAAAGCGAGAGCGCCTCTCGATCAGCCGCGAGCTCTCCAAGCTTCAGCAAACCCTGGGCGGGGTGCGGGAGATGACGAAGACTCCCGAAGCCATCTTCATCGTCGACGTCAACACCGAGCACACCGCTGTCAAAGAGGCAGCCCGGCTGGGCATCACCACCCTCGCCTTGGTCGACTCGAACTGCGACCCCGACCACATCGACTTTGTCATCGCCGGAAACGACGACGCCATTCGTGCAGCGTCAGTAGTTGCCGGCGCCCTGGCGGAGGCTTGCCGGGAGGGCAAGGGAATGGATACCAAGCAAACCGAGGGCGAGTTCACCGCGGAAGAGGCCGTGAGTGGTTGAAGTAGCAGCCAAGGAAGTCCAAAAGCTCCGGCAAATGGCCGGGGTGGGGATGATGGACGCCAAGCGCGCTCTGGTCGAGACCCAAGGCAATGTCGAAAAGGCAATGGAACTCTTGCGGGTGAGAGGGATGGCCAAGGTTGCCAAACGGGCGGGGGAGCGGGAAGCCAATCAAGGCTCCATTGGTACTTATGTCCACCATCAGGCGGACCGTCCGGTGATTGGCGTACTGGTCGATCTCGCCTGCGAGACCGACTTCGTCGCCAAGAATCCCGAGTTTCGAAAGGTCGCCGACGACATAGCCATGCATATCGCCTGGGGTCGGCCCCGCTGGATCCGTCGCGAGGATGTGGATCCTGAGGAACTCGACCGCGAGCGCAAATTCTTCGCTGCCCAAGCGCGCGAAGAAGGAAAGCCTGAGAATGTCATCGATCGCATCGTCGAGGGCAAAGTGAAGGCCTATTACGAGGATCATGTGCTTTACGACCAGAAGTTCGCCCGCACCGAGTCCTTCGACGGGACAGTTGAAGAAATGGTGAACGACGTCGCCGCCCGGATGGGGGAGAACATCTCGGTGCGGCGGATGGCGATGCTCAGGATCGGCGAAGACAGCCAGGAGAATTGATGGGTCGCAGGGTTCTGCTCAAGCTCTCGGGCGAGGCTTTTGCCGACCCCGTGACCGGTTATGGCATCCACCCGGCGACCGTGAAGCGGGTGGCAACCGAGATCGCCGAGGCAGCCAACGCCGGCGCCGAGGTGGCCACCGTGGTTGGTGGCGGAAACATCTGGCGGGGTGTCTCAGAGCACGCTCAGGGCATGGATCCCGCCAACGCCGATTACATGGGAATGCTGGCGACCGTCATCAACGCCCTCGCCCTCAGAGACGCCCTCGAGCATGCCGGTCTCGAAACCCGGGTGCAAAGCGCGATCTCGATGCAGCAGCTGGCGGAGCCCTACATCAGGTTGCGTGCCCGCCGGCATCTCGAGAAGGGGCGGGTGGTTGTCTTTGCCGCCGGAACTGGGAACCCTTTCTTCACCACCGACACTGCCGCGGCTCTGCGAGCAGTCGAAGTGGGAGCGGCAGCCCTCCTCAAGGCAAGCAAGGTCGACGGGATCTATTCAGCCGACCCCAAGCTCGACCCGAATGCGAAGAAACTCGATGAGCTCAGCTACATGGATTTTCTCTCCCAGGAGCTTGGGGTGATGGATGCCACTGCAATTACGATGTGCCGCGAGCACGAGGTTCCGATCGTGGTCTTTGACATGACCGTGGCCGGAAACATCGTGAGAGCGATCGCTGGCGAGCCCATCGGCACCATCGTCCACTAAACAGGAGGCAGGATGATCACCGAGGTCCTGGCCGAGGCGCAACGAAAGATGGAGCAGGCGTCCGAACACGTTGGCTCGGAGTTCGCCACCGTCAGGACCGGGCGGGCCAATCCCCAGATCCTCCATCGGATCCAGGTCGACTACTACGGCTCCCCTACGCCCCTTCAGCAGATTGCCTCGTTCTCCGTCCCTGAGCCTCGCCTCCTGGTAGTGCACCCATACGATCGCAACTCGATCAACGCCATCGAGAAGGCGATCAAGGCCTCCGACCTCGGGCTCAACCCCAGCAACGACGGCACTCTGATTCGGCTGAGTTTCCCCACTCCCACTCAGGAGAGGCGCAAAGAGTTGATCCGGATGGTGCGGCACATGGCCGAAGAGGGACGGGTGGCGGTGCGCAATGTCCGCCGACACAGCAAGGAAGACATTGAGGCTCTGCACGGCGAGGTCTCCGACGATGAGATTCGCCGAGGGGAAAAGGAGCTTCAGGACCTCACCGATCGCTTTGTCCACCGGATCGACAGCTTGCTGACCGACAAAGAGAACGAACTCGGAGAAGTGTGAGCATGAGCGGACGAGAGGACACCGCGGCCGAAACCCCCGCCGGGCGGCGTTTCGGCCGGCCCTGGGAGAAGCCGATCCACGAGGGACTCGAAGGGCTTTTGCCGGAGGACGAGGACATCCCCCTTTCGGAAGAGGCCTATCTGTCAGCCACCACGGCGGAATATCGAGATCTGGCCGAGGAGATCGCTCGCGGCGGCGAGTCCACACCCGGACCCATGGCGGCAGCGATGGCCGGAGTTGGCACAGGTTTGGTCGATTTCGCCGACGTCACCGGACAGCGAGGCCCGACTGAGGAAGAGCTCGAGCACATCGAACAGGCGGCATCGAGCGACCTCGCGATGCGGATCATCTCGGCGGTGGTGTTGATCGGGCTTTTCGGAGTCAGCCTCTTCTTCGGTGGCTGGCTATTTACCGCCTTCATCGCCTTCTTGATGGTGGTTGCCCTCGGTGAGTTCTTCGCCACATTGCGCCGGCTGGGATACGTCCCCATCGCTCTGTTCGGGTTGCTGGGCACGTTGGGCACCGCACTGGCCGCTCATCTAGGCGGGCCGGCGCCCATGCTGGTCGTGGTGTTGCTGGCTGCGCTGTTTGTGGTGCTGTTTTACTCGCTGGTTCCCCGGCGGCGCCCCCTCGACAACCTCGCTCTTACTGTCTTTGGCACTGCCTGGGTATCCCTGCTCGGCTTCGCCATCATCATCGGGCGGTCGACCAGGGCGATCCCGCTCATACTCCTACTGGTCATTGTGGTCGCCGTCTTCGATATCGGGCAATACTTCTCGGGGAGAGCAATGGGTCGTCATCCCATGGCACCCGCCCTTTCACCGAAGAAAACCTGGGAGGGCTATGTCGGAGGCACGGTTCTGGCAATCGCCACCGGCGCCTTCCTCTCGACCGTCGACTACTTCCCGGTCAGCCTCAACCAATCGTTGGTATTGATCGCGATCGTCGTCGTCCTGTCACCGATCGGCGATGCCGCCGAGTCCCTGATCAAGAGAAGTTTGGGCGTGAAAGACATGGGGGCGGTAATGCCTGGTCATGGCGGTCTGCTCGACCGGCTCGACGGCCTGCTGTTCGTGGTCCCGGCCGCGTATCTCTTCCTGGACGCCGCCGGTCTCCTCTAAGAGCATGAAACCCCTGGTGGTGCTGGGGGTCACGGGCTCGATCGGACGTCAGAGTCTCGAGGTTGCCGATCAGTTGGACTGGCCGGTGGTTGGAATCGGGGCCCGGCGTCCCGGCGCGGCACTGGCTGAAATCGCCCGCTCGCGGCCCGAGGCCCAAATCGCGGTGGCGGGTGGGTCGCTCGAAGAACGCGAAGAGTTCTCCCGGGAGTTCGGAGCGCGGGCCAGCTATGGGTCCGAGGCGCTCGAGGAGCTAGCTGCCCGTCCGAAGGCGGTGGTCGTCAACGGCGTCGTCGGGCTGGTCGGTTTGCCGTTGACGATGGCCGCGGCGAGAGCGGGAAATCGCATAGCTTTGGCCAACAAGGAGTCGATGGTGGCGGCAGGACCGCTGATTCGGCGCGAGCTCCAACGGAGCGGCGGTGAGCTGATTCCGGTCGACTCCGAACACTCCGCAATCTTCCAATGTCTGACCGGAGAGGATTTCGAATCGGTGGAGCGAGTGATCCTCACCGCCAGCGGGGGACCGTTTCGAACGTGGGAGCTCGAAAAACTCGACTCCGTAACACCGGTAGAGGCGCTGGCCCACCCGAATTGGTCGATGGGCGATCGGATCACGATCGATTCGGCCACGATGGCCAACAAGGCGCTCGAAGTGATGGAAGCCCAGCAGCTCTTTCAGATAGAAGTCGACCAGGTGGAGGTGGTGATCCACCCCGAGAGCGTTGTGCACTCGATGGTCCGTTTTCGCGACGGTTCGATCAAGGCGCAGCTGGGCGCGCCCGACATGAGATTGCCGATCGCCTATGCACTGACCTATCCGGAACGTACGGCAGATGTTCTCAAGCCATTCGACTTCGCCGGGGTCTCGCTCAACTTCGAAACGCCCGATCTCGCTCGTTTTCCGGCCCTCGCCCTCGGATACGCCGCCGCCCGGATAGGCCAGAGCGCGCCGGCGGTCTACAACGCCGCTGACGAAGTGGCAGTGGCTGCGTTCCTCGCTGGGCGATTGGGCTTTCGGTCCATCACCTCGGTCATCGAGCGCACCATGGAGGGTGTCGGAGTGAAGCCGGTTGAGAGCGTCGATGATGTCCTTGCCGTCGACCGTGAAGCTCGTTCCTTGGCCGCCGCCGCTATCGCCGGGGCTTGTTAGAGGGCCCGGTCAAGTAGCCTCGGGCACACTTTGCTAGGAGCAATTGGCGGCGTCCTCGCCATCGTCTTCTTCGTCACCGCCCATGAGCTAGGTCATTTCCTCGCGGCCAAGGCGGTTGGCGTCAAAGCCACGGAATTTTTCTTTGGCTTCGGCCCTCGCATCTGGTCTTTTCGGCGAGGCGAAACCGAATATGGCATCAAGGCCATCCCCCTCGGGGGGTATGTCCGGGTGGTGGGCATGAATCCGGTGGAAGAAGTGGCGGAGGCGGACCTCGGCCGGACCTACCGCGAACAAGCGTTCTGGAAGAAGTCGGTGGTGGTCCTGGCGGGCGTGACCATGAACTTCCTCATCGCCTATCTGATGTTTGCCGGATTGCTTCTGGCCAATGGGGTTTCGCAGCTCTCGACCACCCTCTCTGAGGTGGTGGCGACATTCCCCGAGAGCGGTGAGCCGACTCCGGCTTCCACCGCCGGCTTCGAGGTCGGCGACACGGTGGTGGCTGTCAACGGCATCCCCACCCCCGATTGGACCGCAGTGGGCGAAGAACTCTCTTCCCGCCCCGGCGAGGAGGTGTTGGTCACAGTCGACCGTCGTGGACGCCAGCTCGACATCTCCGCCACCCTCGCCACCCGCGAGCACCCCGAGACCGGTGAGCCCCGGGGGTTTCTGGGAGTGGCCCCGAGTGTTGTCCGTCGTGACCTCGGCCTCTGGGAATCGCTCGGTACCGCCGGACGGCAGCTGGGGTCGAGTATCGATATCACCTTCCAGGTTCTGGGCCGCATCGTCCAGCCCGGTACTCTGTCGGAGCTGGCGCGGGTGCTGGTGGGCGATACCGATGTTCCCGACGAGATCCGGCCGGTGAGCCCAATCGGAGTCGGAACCATCGGGAGCCAGGTGGAGGAATTCGGCTGGGGGCCTTTCCTCTTCCTACTCGCCTCGGTCAACGTCATGCTTGCCACGCTCAATGTGCTCCCGCTCTATCCGCTCGACGGGGGCCACTTCGCGGTGGCGTTATACGAGAAGATCTCCCGACGCCAGGTCAACGTCCGGGTGCTGATTCCAGTAGCGGCCGTCGTCGTCACCCTGGTGAGCTTCCTCGGTCTGGTGGCGATCATTCTCGACCTCGTCAACCCCATCGACCTCTAGTCCTGTGACTCCCCGCCGAAAGTCCCGCCAATTGCGCGTCGGCTCGGTCGCGGTGGGGGGCGATGCTCCGATCTCGGTTCAGTCGATGTGCACAACCAAGACTGCCGACGTCGATGGCACCCTGGCGCAGGTTTACGCCTTGAAGGGAGCGGGCGCAGACATCGTTCGCATCACCTGCAACGACGTCGAGGCTGCCCAGGGTCTGGCCGAGATGATGCCGCGGATGCCGGTGCCGATCATTGCTGACATCCATTTCCAGTACCGGCTGGCCCTCGCAGCTCTCGAGGCCGGCGTCCAAGGCCTGCGTCTCAATCCCGGCAACATCCGCGACCCCGAGCACATCAAGACTGTCGCTCGCGAGGCGAAAGACCGGGGGGTGCCGATCAGAGTGGGCGTCAACGCCGGGTCACTCGACAAAGATCTACTCAAGAAGCACGGCACGGCGGTGCCCGAGGCGCTCGTGGAGTCTGCCGAGAAGGAGATCCGGTATCTCGAGGAGGTCGATTTCTTCGATATCAAAATCTCGGTCAAGCACTCGAGCGTTCCTGCGATGGTCGATTCCTATCGACTCTTAGCCGAGAAGGTTCCTTATCCGCTCCACCTGGGCGTTACGGAGGCCGGTCCTCCACCCGGGGGTCTGATCAAGTCGGTGGCCGGGATCTCCACGCTCTTGTTGGAGGGAATCGGTGACACGATCCGTTTTTCGCTTACCGCCGATCCCATCGAAGAAGCCAAAGCTGGGAGGCAATTGCTCGAGTATCTGGGGCTGAGGGAGCGAAAAGGTCTCGATCTGATCGCCTGCCCATCGTGTGGCAGAGCCGAGGTGGATGTCATTCGAGTCGCCAACGAAGCGCAAAGGGCCCTCGAGGCCGAGTCGATTCCGATCCAGGTGGCGGTCATGGGGTGCGTTGTCAATGGCCCGGGCGAGGCCCGTGAAGCGGATCTGGGCATCGCCGCCGGCCGCGGCCGCGGCCATCTCTTCGTCAAGGGGAAAGTGGTCCGGGTAGTACCGGAGGCGCAGATGGTCGAGGCTCTAGTGGAGGAAGCAAAGCGCCTGGTAGAGGAGGGTATCGATGCCCGCCTGGCGGCGGCGGACCAGGACGCCGAGGCTATCGCAGAGGCAGCTCGGGAGGAACTGCTCGAGATCCAGGGCGACGCCAACCGGGTGGAGATCAAGCGTCGGAAGGTGCGCGAGGTGGCGGCCCGACCTGACTAGATGTAGTGGCCGAATAGAAGTAATGGTGGACTGACTCGGTACCCTCCCGCTGCCATGCGTTGGTCCCAGGCTTTTATTCCGACACTGCGCGAGGACCCGGCCGAAGCGGAGGCCGCCTCCCACCGCCTCTTGGTGAGAGGGGGCTTCGTTCGCCAGCTCTCAGCCGGTCATTACTCGATGTTGCCTCTCGGCCAGCGCGTGCGAGCCCGGATCGGGAGGATCATTCGGCGGGAGATGGACGCCATCGGTGGCCAGCAGTTCCATCTCCCTGCCCTTTTGCCCGGCGAGCTCTGGAAACGTTCCGGCCGTTGGGACCTCGTGGGAGATGAGCTCTTCCGACTGGTCGATCGCAAAGGAGCGGACCACGTGCTGGGCTTCACCCACGAGGAAGTGTTCGCCCACCTTGCCACCGAGGTCCCCTCGTATCGGGACCTGCCGCAGATCTGGTATCAGATTCAGACCAAGTTTCGAGACGAACCCCGGCCCAAGGGAGGAGTCCTCAGGGTGCGGGAGTTCACGATGAAGGACTCCTACTCCCTCGATATCGATGCTGCCGGGCTCGATGACGCCTTCGATCTCCATCACGGCGCCTACCGCCGCATCTTTGCGGCCCTGGGACTCGAGGCGGTTGACGTCGAGGCTTCCTCGGGGGCGATGGGGGGGACCAAGTCGGTCGAGTTCGTCGTTCGCAGCCCGGCTGGGGAGGACTGGATCGTCACATGCCCCAGATGTGATTACCGGGCCAACCTCGAGCGAGCGGTTTCGGCTCCTGCCCCAATCCGCGATCCCGCCGGCGAATCGAAGCTGGAGCAATTCCCGACTCCGGGAGTCAAGACCATCGCCGACCTGGCCAAGGGCTTCCCCGACATCGCCCCTGCCGAGCGGCAAATCAAGACATTGGTGTACCTGCTGGACGACGTCGTCACGCTGGTGCTCGTGCGCGGCGATCACGACCTCTTGGAGCAGAAGCTGGTCGACGCCACCGGGGCGGCCAAGCTGCGCCCGGCCACGCCGGCAGAGATACGGGCCGCACTGGGGGCTGACCCCGGAAGCCTCGGGGCCGTCAACGTCAGCGAGTATCCGATCATTGCCGACAACGAGCTCAGCGGTCGGAGCCATCTTGTGACCGGGGCCAATCAGGACGACTTTCATTATCGGGGGGTGGACGTCGGTCGCGATGTCGCCGTCGGTAAGTGGGCCAGTCTCCGCACCACCAGGGCAGGCGAGCCCTGCATCCGCTGTGGATCCTCGCTCGAGATCTGGAAGGGAATCGAGGTCGGACACATCTTCAAGTTGGGCACCAGGTACTCCGAGGTGATGGGTGCCCTGGTTCAGGACGAGGATGGTCGTTCCCACCCGATCGTCATGGGGTCATACGGCATCGGCCTCGAGCGGGCAATGGCGGCGGTGGTGGAGGCCAATCACGATGAGCGCGGAATCATTTGGCCCTCGTCCGTGGCGCCTTATCAAGTGGTGCTGACGGTGCTCAGGGTCGACGACCCCGACACCATGACCGCCGGCGAACGCCTGTACGCGAGCCTCCTGGAGCGAGGGGTAGATGTGATCCTCGATGATCGCGATGAACGGCCCGGGGTGAAGTTCGCCGATGCCGAGTTGATCGGGATTCCTTTTCGGGTGACAGTCGGCCCCAAGGGACTTGCGGCGGGCAAGGCGGAGCTCACCACCCGCCGCGGCCTTTCCACCGAAGAGGTCGACCTGGCGGCATTAGGCGGGCGACTGGACCATCTCCTGTCCTAGGCGTTGCCGCCCGGCGTAGACAACCAGGCCGCGGTCCCGGACGAATCCAGCCACCGTCATCCCCATCTCGGTTGCCAGCTCCACCGCCAGGGACGAAGCCGCCGAGACCCCGGCGACTACCGGGATTCCCGCCACAGCCGCTTTCTGGGCGATTTCGAAGGAGATCCGGCCAGACACCATCAGGATGACCTCTCCCAACGGCCACCTTCTGCGAGCCAGGGCTCCGATCGCTTTGTCGGTGGCGTTATGGCGCCCGACGTCTTCAGCCACCGCCAGCAACTCGCCGTCGGGGGAGAAGAGGGCGGCGGCGTGGAGGCCACCGGTTGCTGCGAAGGTCGGCTGCGCCTCGGTCAGTCGGCTAGGGAGACTGAGGAGATCCTCAACCGTGATCTGCGGTCCGGGGGGCAAGGGCCGGGCCGCGATACGGACCGCATCGATCGAGGCCTTGCCACAGACCCCGCAACTCGACGTGGTGTAGGCGTTGCGACGGAACTGCTCCGGATCGACCTTGACCCCCTCGGCCAGTACTAGCCGGTATCGATCACCATCACCGAGGTCGGAGACCGCGGCCACCTCGTCCGGCCCGAAGACGATGCCTTCGGTGATGGCGAAGCCCAGGATCAGATCGGCCTCCTGACCGGGCGTCCTCATCAGCACGGCCAACGGAACCCCTTCCAGCCGAATTTCAATCGGCTCTTCAACGGCCAGTCGATCGAGGGCTTTGGTGGGCCGACGGCCGTCTTCGACCCGGATGACCTCGACCGATGTCGCCGGCTGTCCCCCCGAAGGCCGGGAGAGCTTCTCTGTTTCTCCCCCCGCAGGGGGGAGTACCGCCGAAGGCGGGGAGGGGGAAATTTCAGACAGCGGCAAACTTCTGAACCATTCGATCATTCTCGCGATCAAGAATTTTTTTCGGATTTTCTTCCCGCCGGGAGCATTCTTGTCCCACCCCCTCTTCATACTGGACATATGTTCGAGTGGGATGAAGAACCGAATCAGATCGATCAGTGGGAAGAGAAGCTCTTGTGCAACCAGCGGGAGATCAACCGCTTGTATGCCGAGCAGGCAGAGTTAGTCGGAAAGCTCGACCCCCACCAGCTGGCCTGGTCATATGGGGACCGCAACGTCACCGACTGGCTCTCTTCCACTCTCGACATCTCCCACCAGACCGCTTCCCGCCTCCGCACCCTGGCCTATTCGCCTGACGGGCAGATCAAAGCGGCGCTTGCTAAGGCCGAGATCGGACTTGACCGGGCGGCCTTGCTGGTCGACCTGGCCAAGACCGGGTTGAGCCAAGATGAACTGTTGGAGCTCTCCCCCGACTACTCGCTGGGAAGGCTCTTCCGGATGCTCGAGACCCGACGCCGCCAGGACTCGGAGGAATCCCAGACCCGCTTCTCCGACCGTTATCTGGTGATCCAGCCCTCCCTCGACCAATCCGCCCATAAGTTTTGGGGATTGGCGGTGGGTCCCGACGGGGAGATCATCGCCAACGCTTTGCACCGCCGGGAGACCGAGCTCCCGGTGCTGGAAGACCAGACCAACGGCCAACGGCGGATGGATGCCCTCTCCTCGATCTGTCTCGACTCGCTCACCGCCAGCGACGCCGGAGCAGCCGAGAAGGGGCGCGCCGTCACCGTGGCCGAGGTCTTCATCGACGCTCAACTGGCGGCAGCGAGCCAGGGAGAGGCGGGGGTGACCCTTTCCTCCGGACCCAAGCTGGGACCCGATTTCCTGGGCGAGATCCTCTGTGGGGGAAAGGTGCGACTGATCGCCCAGGACCTCCACTGTGTCCATTACTCGGACCTGGGGGAAGCCATCCCTCCCGCCATCCGGGTACTGGTGATGGCGAGGGATATGGGGATGTGCTCGATCGAGGGATGCCGGAGCCGTTACCGGCTCCAGATCCACCACATCTTCCCCCGGTCCCGGGGTGGGAGTCATCATCCCGACAACCTGGTCACCTTGTGTTGGTATCACCACCACGTCGCCATCCATGGGATGGGGATGGAGATCGACCCCCAGTCCCCGGTCCATCGGAGACGACTGCGCTGGCCGAGGGGACCTGACCCGCCGCCGCCGAAAAGAGCCTTGTCACGCCTCGACTTACGCAAGTTACAAAAGGAAGTTCGTCGATCGCCAAATGAAGGCGATCCCGCGAAGCACGTCACCACGTCGCCAGAATCCGTCTCCTGCTGAGCTGGGAATGCATCGCCATTTTGTCGGAGCCATTCGCGATGCGCCTGGTCGATGCGCCAGATCGAAGCGGCCCCAACGGGACTACGTTCGCACCAGACGACGGGTGATGAGCAGACGCCGGATTGGTGCTGTGACGGCTCTGCGCGCCTCTTACTCACCGGTGACGAATGCTCGTCGGGAGAACGTGCCGGACGGGCCATGATGGTGTCCCCTCAGAAAGGCGTGCAACGTCGACACTAAGCCGTTCGTGCTAGAACCCGGGGCAGGTCGCGCAATCGACCTCAGTTCCTTCACTATGACTGTAAAAGCAACGGCAGGGTCAACTGGTGGCAGCTTTACATTGCTCGAGGCAGCAGAGCCACCCAATTTCGGACCGCCCATGCATATCCATCGCAATGCGGCAGAGGCGTTCTACGTCCTGAAAGGCGAGTACATCATCTTCATTGACGACCAAGAGAGCCGATGCGCGGCTGGCGCGTTCGTCTACATCCCAGCAGGCGTAGTACATGGCTTTCGGGTCGGAGGTGAGCCGAGTGCGAAGCTCAATCTGTACGTGCCTGAGGCAATGGTGGGCTACTTCGACGATCTTGCCGATGCAATTGCCTTAGGAACCGTCGATGACGCATCCCTGGGTGCGATCGCGGAGCGATATGGCATGGAGGTTTTGGGACCCGTTCCCGAGAGTTACGCGTAGGTCGACGCCGGGACTGCAAGGGGGATGGGCTCGGCGATCACCGAGACGCCTGCAGGGAAAATGGGATTCGAACCCACCGCCGACGGAGGCGTAGGTAGCAGTCAACCATCGTCCGCCTGTCACAATGACGGTATGAGGGCGCATAACTTTGGAGCCGGGCCGTGCACGTTGCCACTCGATGTCCTCGAGGAAGCCAGAGAGGAGCTCCTGGACTTCGCCGGCAGCGGGATGTCGATTATCGAGATGTCGCATCGCTCGCCGGAGTACGAAGCGGTCCACAACGAGGCGCTTCAGCTCGCTCGCCAGGTCGCCGAGGCTCCCGACGACTTCGACGTCCTCTTTGTCCAGGGCGGCGCCACTCTGCAATTTGCCATGGTGGCACTGAACCTTCTCCAGCCGCGGGAGAAGGGGGGTTACGTGGTCTCCGGTTCCTGGGGCAAGAGGGCGATCGAGGACGCCGAGCTCCACGGCGAGGTCTATGCGGCGTGGGATGGTCAGAACTCGGGCTACACGACGATGCCCACGGTCGACGAGGTCAAGCTGATCGATGGGACGCGCTATCTCCATGTGACCTCGAACGAAACCATCGGTGGAATTCGTATGGTCGACTTTCCCCGCCCCGGGGTGCCCTTGGTGGGCGACATGTCGAGTGACTACCTGTCGCGCCCGATCGAGTGGGATCTCTTCGACCTGGTCTATGGCGGCGTCCAAAAGAACCTCGCCCCCGCCGGTATGGCGGTGGTGTACATCCGACGGGACGCCATCGACAACGCACGTACCGATCTCGGGTCCTACCTTCGCTACGGCTGGCACGCCAAATCGAACTCACTGGGCAACACCCCGCCGATGTTTTCGATTTATCTGATGGGGAAGGTGCTGCGCCGCATGGAGGCCTCTGGGGGAGTGCGGGCGCTGGAAAAACAGGCGGCGGAAAAAGCTGGGCGCAT